>PXDF01000185.1 GCA_003566455.1 Desulfonatronovibrio sp. | reverse complement strand
GGAATACTGGACAGAGCTCATTCCGCCCTGGAACAGGCCCACAGGATAACCGGAGACGACCCGGCTGTTTTGAAAGAACTGGCAAGGCTTTACGCTGATACCAATGACTTTGAAAAGGCTGCCGGCTACTACTCCATGCTGGGACAGACCGTAGCTCAGGCTCATTATCTGGTTAAGGAGGCCCGGAAAGAAGGAACCGGCAGCAATTACTCTTACAAGCTGATCCAGAAAGCCATCAGGATTTATCCGGGTTGTGTTGAAGCCTGGCTGGAAATAATCTGCGGCGATTTTGAATCCGGTCAGTGGAACAATCTTCAGTCAAACCTTAAAAGCGCTCTTCAAAAGGTTGATCTTGATCTAAGTTTTGTATTGCTGGAAGGCCTATACCAGTTCATTAAAAAAAGCGGCAAAGGGGCAAAACAAAACTTCATTGATGAGAATTGTTCCGATATAGTTGTTGAAACTCTGAGCGACTTTGAACAAAGCCTGATTTTTTGCTACTATTGCTCAATTTTCCTCAAGGAATCAGGCCAGGAATCCAGGGCCAGGGAATGGCTCGAAAAAACCCTGGTCATGGACCAGGAATTCTGGCCCGCCAGGCTCGAAATATTGGATATTTCCCAGCATGAACAGATCATGACCGAATCCTTTAAAACCCAGCTTACCTTTTTCACGCGCAAGGCCAGACTGGTCAAAAAATTTATCTGCAAAAGGTGCGCCCTGAAAAGGGAACAAATCTTTTTTCTGTGTCCCAGATGCTATAGCTGGCATTCAATATCTTTTCGAACCATGCTCAATGAATAATAACACCTCGGATCAAGCAGTCTATAATGCCCTCTACCTTAAACAAATTCCGTCTCCCCCAAAACATCCGGCTGACTCCAATGCTGGAACAATACCTTGGTATAAAGCAGGAAAACCCCGAAGCCCTGCTTTTTTTCCGAATGGGTGATTTTTATGAGCTTTTCTTTGAAGACGCTGAAACAGCAGCCAAAGAACTGCAGATAGCCCTGACCTCCCGAAATCCCAATTCTGAAGTAAGAATTCCCATGTGCGGCGTACCTCATCATTCATGCGATGAATACCTGAGACAGCTCCTGGAAAAGGGCTACAAGGTCGCTATCTGCGACCAGGTGGAAGACCCCAAATCATCCAAAGGCCTGGTCAAAAGAGCTGTCACAAGAATTCTTACTCCGGGCACAATCGTGGAAGAAAACGGGCTTTCAGCCAAGGAGCATAACTACCTGGCCGCCCTTTACTGGAATGAAGCAAAAAGCCTTGGTTCAGTCTGCTGGGCTGATTTTTCCACTGGAGAATGGACCGGGCTTGAGCTCAAAAATCCTGATGACATCTGGGAATGGATCCATAAGCTCAACCCTTCGGAAATTCTGGCACCGGAAAATTTTTCAATCCCCGCAAAGCATGCCTCCCTGAAAAAAAAATTCAATTTTGTTCCCCAGGCCTCATATTTTGATCAGCGTTCAGGGTCCGAGCTCATACTGAGGGATCAGAAAGTTTCATCCCTGGAGGTTCTGGACTTAAAGGACAAACCGGAACTGGTCAGATCATGCGGCGCTATCCTCATGTACCTCATTCAGACCCACAAGGGAAAACTCGGGCATATGTCTTTTTTCAGCCCCCTGATGCCCACCGGTTACCTTCAGCTGGACCATGTAACAATCAGAAACCTGGAAATATTCAGAACCCTGAGCGGAGAAAAAGGACCGGGCACTCTGATTTACGCCCTGGATCAAACCATTACCCCCATGGGTGGAAGATACCTGGAAAAGCGTTTACAGCAGCCCTGGAAAGATATGAAGACCATCAGTGAAAACCAGGACATGGGGTTATTTTTTCTGGGCAGTGATGACCTGAGGAATTCAGTTCGCCTGGAGTTGAAAAGAGCTTATGATCTGGAACGTCTTTCCACGAGAATTACTCTCAACAGGTGTAATCCCAAAGACCTCGCTTCCCTGGGGAAGTCTCTTAAGATCCTGCCGGCAATCAGGAAAATCCTTGAAAATCACGAGAACCAGCCTTGCCTGCTTAAATCCATGCTTGAGAACTGGAATGACCTGGACGATCTTGCCGTTATCCTTGAAAAGGCCATAAAGGACAACCCCTCGCACCTCATCACTGAAGGGGGAATATTCAAAACCGGTTATGACCGGGAGCTTGATGAACTTGTTGAGCTGACTGACCATGGACAGGAAATGCTCAAGAGGCTTCTGGAAAATGAAAAGGCCAAAAACAGCCTTCCCAAACTCAGGATGGGCTACAACCGGGTCTTCGGCCATTACCTTGAGTTGTCAAAGGCCTCCGGGGGAACCGTTCCCGCACATTTTGAACGCCGTCAGACGCTTGTTTCAAGCGAAAGATACGTCACGGCCGAGTTAAAAGAACTGGAAGAGGAACTCCTTAACGCCTCGGAGAAAAGAAAAACCAGGGAATACGATCTTTTTATAAAGACCCGTGACTACGTGGCCGGTCACAATAAGATACTCAAGGCCATGTCAGCGGTTCTGGCCAGGCTTGATTTCTGCCAGGGCCTGGCGGAAACAGCCAGGAAGCATGACTGGACCAGGCCGGAGCTTTCCAAAGATCTTGACATAAAAATCAAGCAGGGAAGGCATCCTTCAATTGAGGCCATTCAGGGAAAGTCCAGCTATGTGCCCAATGACCTGGAGATTAACGACGATTCCAGGATGCTTCTCATAACCGGACCAAATATGGCCGGAAAATCAACCGTCCTCAGGCAGACGGCCATAATCTGCATTCTGGCCCAGATGGGCTCTTTCGTCCCGGCCGGAAATGCTGTCATCGGGATTTGCGATCGTATTTTTTCCCG
>PXDF01000154.1 GCA_003566455.1 Desulfonatronovibrio sp. | reverse complement strand
TCTTTAATGTCGATGTCGGTCAAAACTCCAAACCCTTCGTTCTTCAGTTCAGCAGTTACCGATTCAATCGCTTCTTCGAAGGTTCCGTTGTATGTAGTTGTGATGTGGTAGCTCATAATGACTCCATTTAAATGTTAATGTTTATATTTGTTTCTGTCTTAGTTAGGGCCGGATGACCAGTGTACTGCCGCAATTCTCCAGGTGGTCTCGGTTTTTTTCAGGACTATCAGTTCCATACTGTTCAGACTTAGGTCACGATCGTTATACACTCCCGACAGGTGAGATTTTGATGTAACCCACGCGGTATTTCCATTCACAAAAACTTCTTGTGAAATGACTTCGCGGTCCATGGCAGAGAGAAAGCGTCCATCCGAATAAAAATGGTGAGACAGATACTCTTTTTTGGTTTCGATTTGACTGCCTTCAACAATTCGTGCTTGTTCATCAAGCAAATTTTTGGCTTTCACTGATTCACTATCAATAATAGCAGTTTCGAAATCTTGCAATGTTTTCAAGATTTCAGATTTATCACGGTCGGTTTGCGCTAATACTGTAAAACTTAACGTTGTCAGAATTATGGTAATAAATATGCTTTTCATAGGCTGATATTTAGCAGATTACTATTATTGGTTTTTAGTTAATGATGCTTTTTTGAGGGTTACCAGGAAACTGAGTGCAGGATCTCTGAAATTTGCAGTTCTGAAATAATCCCAGTGCTTTTCAATGTACCTGTTTAAGTAATTGATCACATGGTGTAGTGAAATAAACTTCGAAACAAACGATTTTTTTTGAGCAGGCGCCTTACCACCAAAAACAACGGATCTCAAAAAATGACCGGAAGGAAGTTCTGCTTTACCGGTGTTACTAAATGTATCATAAAGATCATTGAATTCTCCGGGTGTACAGCATCCGAAACGTGTTAAAACAGATTTTAAGGCATCTTTTTGGGTTTCAAGATTGTAATGCAGTTCTCACATTCATAGAAAAACTGACATGCATCCACGGGCATGACTTCAGTTTTATAATAACCGCAATTCGGACATGTGATTTCTGATTTATTGATTACACTCATTCTAAATCTTTACTTGGCCCAGCATTATAAATTGCCGCCACAAGCGCTCCTGTCAGCCATCCTAAAATGAATGTTAAGACAATTCCTATCAGACCTTCCCACCAGGGAATATCCATCCGGATAATGACTGATGTATCGAAGCCATGCAGGAGGACATTAAAAAAAGCAACCATTCCTTCCTGTCCTACAATAATCATTAACAGAACACATCCCAGATACAGGATCGCGGCGGTAGAACCGAAGGCCAATCCCAGTTTTTTTGCGTTTAATTTTTTCATCATTTTGTCCTTTTTATTTGAAAAAGCGTGATTCTGCCAGGAATCCCGAAAAGCTTGTCAGGACACTCTATCAGATCACTTGAATGTCAATTCACTTCCATACGTCTTTCATATTCTTCTTTGGAAATCTCTCCATTTCGATACCGGCGTTTCAAAATCAGTTTAGTCGCCTTATCTATATCCAGCTGGGCTTTCTTTTTGCTTGCCCACGCCCATACTGTTAGTGCAATCACGGCGCTCAGGAGGAAAAAAACCGGATACCAGTTGGTGATCATTTCGTTTAAAGATTCCATTTTATAATGCTTAAGAGTAGGCCTGTCAGGTTTTTCCCGAAGGGATGCCTTTGGCACAAAACCTGACAGGTCTTGGTTTTTACTCACAGTTTTTAATGATGCCCTTCATGATCACCGGATTCAGTGTCGCCACCGCCCATATCATCTCCGTGCATCATCTGCATGCACATCATATGCATTCTCATCATTTCTGAGCCCTGCATCTTTTCCCTCATCATGGAGTGATTCATCTCTTCTCCTTCCATCATGGATTGCATCATTTGCATATGCTTTTGCATCCGCTCCTTCATTTCCGGATTATTCATGCGTTGGCGCATTTGGCCCATCATCTCAGAGTGATCCATCTGCTGCATATTTTCCATCATGGCTTTTCTCATGTGCTTCATCATTTCCCGATGCATGTCAGGATCTTCGGCGATACGTTCCATCATCATGGCTCGCATCTCTGAATTTTCCATCATCTGCATCATCTGTTCATGTTTTTCATGATGCTGATGATCTTGTGCCGTCACCGGATTCGTAAACAGAATCATAGTGAACAGTGCGACTGTTGTTAAGATTAAATTCTTCATTGTGTTACCTCGTATTTTAGGTTTGTACGTTTTGATTTTTTAGTTCTTTTTCTCAATACTCAATACTTTCTACTCATTACTATTTTTCTCCATCTTCAAAAACCGTGCGTTAATGGCTACAATTACCGTACTCAGCGACATCAAAACGGCACCCATTGCCGGGCTTAGAATAACGCCCCATGCAAACAGTACACCGGCGGCCAGCGGAATGGCAACGACATTATAACCGGTGGCCCAGAACAGGTTTTGTACCATCTTGCCGTATGTGGCTTTGGAGAGCTGAATGACATGAGCTACATCCATTGGGTTGTCCCGGACCAGTACGATATCTCCGGTTTCGACAGCTACATCCGATCCGGCGCCAATAGCAATTCCCACATCCGCGGTGGCAAGTGCAGGTGCGTCATTGACTCCATCACCGGTCATGGCCACCTTGATTCCCTGCTGCTGTACTTCTTTCACTTTTTCAGCTTTTTCATCGGGCAGCACCTCGGCAAACACCTGATCGATACCCAGTTCTTTGGCTACGTATTCGGCAGTCTGCTTGTTGTCACCGGTCAGCATCACGCATTGAATACCCATTTCGTGCAGCCGGTCAATAGCATCTCTTGATTCCGGCCGTATTTTGTCACCGAG
>PXDF01000129.1 GCA_003566455.1 Desulfonatronovibrio sp. | reverse complement strand
TTCTGATCAGATCGAAGTCTTCGAAATATATAAAAAACCTTTCATCAAAAATTCCTGCCTGCTTCAGTGCGGCTGTCCTTAAAAACATGAAACATCCCGACAGGGCAGGTACCTGGACCGGTCTGTCCAGTATCAGGTCGTGGAGCTCATATTTGCTGTTGATGTTATTTACCAGAGACTCCGGAAGCAACTGATGAAAAAGCCTGATCAGAAGGTGGACCGGAGTGGGCAGCAGTTTGGCCAGGTACTGATTGTTTCCGTCGGGATAGCGGACCATGGGCATGACATTGCCCACTTCCGGGTGGGCCTCCATGTAGAGAAATAGTTCTTCTATGACACCCGGAGAAAAATAGACATCAGGATTGAGTACAAGGTGATATTTTGTTCCTGAATTCAGAGATTTGTTGATGGCCAGGTTGTGGGCCGCGCCGAAGCCGATGTTTTTTTCCGTTTTGATGTAATATGCCCCGGGCAGGATGCTCAGATCAAGCTTTACCGGAAGTGGAGAGTTGTCAATGATGAACGCCTTGATATCCACCTTGCTCTGCGCCAGACTTCTTAGAACTGAAGTGATCTTTTCCTGCTCAGTATTGTAGAGTACGATGGAACACGATATTGTCATGTTGACGTTACTAGAGAGCTGGTCTGGCGCATCAGGATATTACTGACACAATTTTAAAATTCTGGAGAAATGGAACCAACTCTGATTCCAGGATTTTACTGTGAAATATTATCATTGACCCACAAAAATATGAAGACATTCAGTTAAGAATTCTCTCTTATCCTTCACAAGCAAACTCCTGGTTAAAATTACGCTAAAATTATCAGCCCTCTTGGATTCTTACTTAACCGAATCAGGCAAAACCTTACAATTTCCATCTTTTACATCTTTCAACAAATTTTTGAGTTACTAAAATCACATTTAGAGGTCCACATATAATTAAGTATAGCCGGATTTCCTGAGATTAGCCATATTCATCAAGATCTAATGAAACACGTGGGGCATGAGAGAGACCTGGCCACATAGGGGTGAAGCATTGAAGAATGCATCTTCCACTGAATAACCTGAGAGTCTTTAATGCTACAATTGGGAACCAGGACAAAAGATGTGTTAGGTTCTTCTGCCTAACAACAGAAATTGGAAATCTGTATTAAAAGATCGGAATTAATTGACACGGGTGCCGGACTTATCCATTGCGCCGTCGAAATACCGATAAATACAACAAAAACAAAAAACACAATAAAAGGGTAAACACTCGGCTTGAAACAATGTTTCCTCACTCTATCCTCCAAAAATTAAACATTCTCTGCTAAAAGCCTGCTAAATGGTCATATGATTTAATGCCAGCTAAACTTAAAGGGCGCTTTAATAAGCTTTCTAAAAAAAATATCCTTCTTAATGCTCAGCTTTTCCGAGAAGCTCAAGTCTAGGACTTCATCTTCCAAGAGTAATTTTAAATGGGTTAAAGCTCTGCCCTGCTGTTTTATGAATTTATTTCGAAAGTACGGATCTTTTGTCAAAGAATTGATCTTCCTCAAGCCTGTGTCCTGGACTCCTATGACGTTCAAAGCATGTTGACGATACTTTACCAAAGGAAAGGGCACAGGAACAAGCTTGCCAAGCTTTGCAGCCAAGCAGGCGCACCACCAGTCATGTACCGCCTTATCCGGGATTTTGATCATCAGTTCAAGCATTCTCCTGTTTATCGCACAGGCACAGCCTGTAACACAGTTGCGCTTTAATACGTCTTTAAAGCTGATCCTTTGGGGATCTATACCTGAAACCTTCCAGAATGACTTGGAAATTACATTCAAATCAGCATCAACTACTTCAAGGTCAGAAAAGACAACTGCTGGAAAAGAGCCTGAACTTCCATCGGGCATATATTTGATCATAATCTCCAACTTGTCTCTGTGCCAGACATCATCCTGGTCCGCAAAAAAAACTACGTCCTCCTGAACTTTTGCCAATAAGGACTTGATAGAACCGGTAACCCCGTGCTGTCCCATGTTGTCCGAAACCAGGACCACACGGACATCCTTCCGGGCATAGTCCCGAATGATTTTAAGAGAGTTATCTCTGGAGCCATCATCCCTGATATACAAGCGAATATCTGAATATGACTGTCCCAGAATAGATTCAACCTGAGGGGCAAGAAAGGCTTCGCCCTGATAAACAGGCATGACTACGGCGACCATGGAAAAATCCAGATCATGCAGCCAGGCCGAAATTGATCATGCATTCATTTTTTACGGTCATCTTTCTTGCCTTCGACATCAACCTTTGTATAATCTTTGTCCATATCTTCCTTAAAGCCGAAGAAGCCCTTTATCCTTCTCCAGTATATTTTTCCGGCCACAGCTGTGGCGGCCAGCCCTCCAAGAATTCCCTGAAGAATCATGCTTCCAGTGCCTGGATCGAGATAAGCAAAGGCCTGACCATAAGAGACAAAAAGAAATAGAAACGCAAAGACAACGACTGCTAATGATTTTTTTGCAATATTCAACATATATACTGCAACCTCCATACTTTTGTTAATAATTATGACCCTCTAAAATAACTTACTCTATGCAACGATCACCCTGGATGCGATAACCAATTACCTGTGAAGTTTATTTTCCATCAAGTAAAGCACTCTTTCTGAGTGTTTTATTTGCTTACAATTTATGACCTTAAAAAAACAGCCAAAAGCTTCTTCAAAGTATTGCTGCTCGTAATCATCAAAAATATCTTTCCTTGACGCAAGAAGCCTCTGAACCTGAGAGTCAGTCTTGGGAACGAACTCAATAATCAGGAAAGAACATACTTTTGAAAAAAAAGAGGCTATCCTTTCAAGCGGCACGTTGTTTGATATTGCCAAATGATGAATAAGAGCCAAAGCAAGAACACAGTCCACAGGACCTCTTCTAACAAGAGAGTCTCGCTCACTGTTTTCCCATCCAATATCCGGACTCGGGCTGGTTAAGTCCAGAAGCAGCGGCAGCAGGTTTCTCTCATCATTATCTCTGACCATTTTATAGTTATACTCAACTGCAACTGGATCAATGTCAAAGGAAACAGTATGGATGTCCATTTCACTGGCCAGCCTGCTGAAAACCCCGATATTGGCTCCAATATCCCATACATTCCCCGGCCTGATTGTTTTCAGAAAGTCCTTGACGGCTCTCTTTTTTTCATCAAATGCCTCTTCAGAGTAGTTTGTATCCTTGTAATAATCTCCCCACTCAGTCCTTGACTTCTTGTAGCTGAGTCTGGACACAGTCCGCCTGAGTCCATCTATGATGCCCAACAGACCGTTTTTGCTGACAGATCTTTGCCTCTGTTTTCGTGATTTTTCAACACCTGCACTATCACTGAAAGCTTTCTGTGTTTTAGAGTGGATATGCAGGTGAATGGCAAGCCCTGGATTAAACCATGTTGATCCGGACAACAGTGTACTGGCCAGGTCCAGCGGGATTCCGTCAATATTGCCAAGCATAAGCTTGTTCAACCGGATATCTTTTTTGGCCATTAAAGCAAGGGGAGCAAGAAAATGTTGACAGAACTGCCTGTAAGCAATCCAGGGCTGACCTTCAACATATTTTTCAAAGGAAAGAGTGTCGATAAACACAGGCCTGCCATGCTGAAACTGAACATTATATGCTGAAGCGTCTTTAAGGGTCATTCCATGCTCAACTGCCAGACGCTGAATATCTAAAGTCAGTAGTGCTGCATCCCTGTATTGCCTGAAACACCATTCATAGGGATAGGAAATAAAATTGACAAAATCAGGGCGTATTATCTTGTAAGGGGTAATCGGCTGGTCAACTGACAAATCAACTTCCTCGTGCGCAACTAAATATCCATTGCAGTACAGGAACTTGTTAAGCCCGCTCTGGACTAGGTAATCATAGTCCTTGGCATAATCATTGTTGACCTGTCTGTACAGAACTCCCTCATATTCAAACAAAAACCCTGAGGGATCGCGAAATGACGAGTTGAGCTTTTTGATGCTGTCCTCCCAATTTATTTAGCGGTGACCCAAAACAATGCCTACTAACAATTGCCATTGTTACGAAATGTCAGTAATCACCTTTGAACGGACATGATCATCGCATGATCACCACTGAATTCCCCGGATACAATAGAGTCCTCTGGCATAACCGTCACGAGTTACTGCAATGGGCCTTAACTTGCCTTTTCTTTGTTGGCTCAAGAGGAAAAGATACCTGAAAACCAATATAGCGCATGAATTCAATAACACTTGTTCCGGTGTGAATGTCTCACGTCAAGGCATCGCTGTTCTCGTAATGGTCCAGTTTCTGTTTTTTTTAACAATTTGCTGGTTCGTCATCTGATAGTGCTTACCTGTTTCGTCAACTATAATAAAACCAATTTCGCATACATCTTCTTTAAGACGATAGGAAACAATCGTCAGCCCAAATCCATGGCCGTGGACATCGCCACCCATTCTAAAATGATCTGTCACATCTTGCCTGAATATGGTATCTCTTTCAACATCATATACCATGGTATTTTTGCCGCATTTTAGGACTAGGTAAATATCTCGCTCGTTACTGTTTGCACCTTCTCGAAAGATCCATCCACGAATCATGAACGCGTCTTTCCATTTTAATTTCACTTGGTGTGCCCTATCAATGTGATACTTAATATTTTTAGTTTCAGGCGGCAAACTGATTTTGACAAGCGCGGCTTCCTGATCCGTTTTGATTGCAACATTAAAAATATAGTCAGCAGAAATAAGGTAAATTATAAATATCAACATTGCAATTATATAAAAAATATATTTTTTTTGGTTCATTTATCTGTCCTCCAGCATTTCATAATTCTCGCCGAAGTACTTGTTCAATACGATCCGTAACGTATTGACTGGTGATATGTTTTCGTACAATTTTGTGTAGTCACCGTCAGGAAAGTAGACAGCGTTGAATGCACTGTAGGATTTTGTCCTGTCTTTCAAGTACAGCTCATGTGGTCGCGGTCCATGGTCGTTCTGAATAATAAACACCGCGTCTGACGACCTTCTTGTTCGGAAATGATTAGAAATAATATCCATCATCTCAGCAGTTACGTATATATATTGTTCAAGATAGGCATTATTTACAGATTCATTCGGCAATATAAAGGGGCCTTCTCTCTGAAAACAGGGGCTATTTTTTGGATTGCTTGATACGGGAAGGCCATCCCGATCAAACACATATGGGTTGTGAGGGCACATGATATGGGCATACACCAGCCTTGGACCTGGTACAGTATGTGTATTTAACCTTAAATAGTCAAATACATATTTTGTCGCAACATAACTTCTGTCAAAAGCAGTCTCACTATAAATGAATGGCAATAAAATGGTTTTTTCGATCAACCCCATGACAAATACACTACCCTTTAAACCCTGCCTTCCTGTCTCGTCAAAATCCTGGTAAGAGATATTGACATCTGCATCGCGAATACTAAAAGATGCATAATGCTGACTTATACCTTCCAAAACTATTATTTTATATCCACGCTGCTTAAGAAAACTGATGAGCTTATTGTTACTCATCATCTCGACCAGCATACTGGCAGAATACTGAGACAATATATTATATTTATTATGTGTTTTAACCTTATCTCGATTATAAATGAAATTCAGAAAGATTTCTTTATCTACCGCTCCAGTTAGGTATTTTAAGTTTAACAGGGAAGGCATGTTCCATAATGTTACTGAATACCTGTGTTCACTTTTTGCGGCAACGAAAAAACCTTTGCTATTTAGAAAGTCTTTAAAATGACTGTTATCGTATTCCCACTCTTCTTTTATTGTATTGAAACTTGCATATTCGTCCAAAATAATTAAATATATATCTGGATAATCAGTATATGAATATTGAGGTTCTTCATTGTGGGTACTTATATAAGCATGAAAAATTTGATGCTTTTTAACTTCAGCCGGAACCAACGTGACCAGGTTGAATACTATCAATACAGCTGCCACAACAATCGCTATCGTGTTTATGTTTTCAAGACTGTATCGCCTTTGCAGAACGTGGACTAAATATATCAAGTGAACGTAAGCAAAAAGCAGGATGGGCAGAACATGCCAATGATTTAAATTAACAATTTTTGTGATTCCCTCAAAGGCCATGCCGTATTGCCAAAATAAAATTACAAAACCGACTGCAGCTAATGACGCTTGAGGCTTATCTTGAAAAATCAACCAAAAAAGCAGAAATATTACTACCGCCAGCACTATCGCTAACAACAGTGGCATTATCAGCTGATCAAGCACAAGAATTTCTACGTTGTGGGCATACAAAAAAATGACTGGATAAATTGAAAACAGTACTGTGGCCGCCATATAACTAATGACCGACCCAAATACCTTTACAACCGACATTAAAATACCTCCTTAGGTATTCCTTAGGGTCACTTTGGGCTACCATTATCTTAACTAAAACTTCCTTTTAATCTTTTCCACACAATAATACAGTGATTTGTTTATAGCTGGAAAAAGACCGTCAGACCTACATTTCTTAACAAACCTCTGCATCAGGGAGTCCAGACGCTGATCTGTCCTTCCAATCATAGAATCCATCAGTCCCAGCCTTCCCATTTCCCCGCGAAGCTTGTTCAGCTCTTTTCTGACTGATTGAACCCCATAGTCCAATCGCGAGATAATCTCTTCCTGGCCTTTGAAAAGCTCATCCAGATGAAAGAAGTTAACCATTGCATTTTCCTGATAGAAATATTCTTTGAAACACATAATATTTCTCAGGGGGTCACCAAAATGCTCCAGGATATCTTCATCTTTGACAACCCTTTTTTCCTGGACAGCAGCCCTTTTTTCCATGATGGTTTCAAAGTCACTCAGTACATCATCCAGAACAACCAGGTGCAGCAAACCTTCTACACCGCTTGAAGCATTTAGGGTTGGAACTTTTCCTTCCTCCCAAAAATAAAAATCCCTTTTCTCAACACCCATAAACAGCAAAGCTCTCTTAAGAGCAAGCGTGAAGGCAATGGGCAGAATTTTTTTCAGGTTGCTGTCGTCGTAGTTTTTAATGATTGTCACCAGGGCGTTTTTATGCATCAGGTATCTTTTTTTTGATTCATTACGAGAATCAAGTGTGGCATGTCCTTTGTGGTATACCTGCGATTTTCCGGCCATAACAACCTTATAACCCATGAGCCATAGTCTCCAGCCCAAGTCTACATCTTCAAAAATAGCAAAGTAATCATCATCAAAACATCCTGCGTCCAGAAATACATCCCTGTAAATAAGCATGGCGCCGCCACAAGGAAAAAGGATATGATCCCCATTCTTAACTTCATCATCGTGGTACTGATCAGCGTATCCAAGGTATTGGAGAGAGCCGCCGCAAAAATCAATATCACCTCCATCCCAGGAAAGTATTTTAGATGAAGCGCAGATTACTCCATCTTCAGGATCAAGACAGGCCAGGCCCTCGATTATCCAGCGGGGATGAACCCTCATATCATTGTTAAGAAAAGCCAGCACCTCTCCCCTGGCCTTTTTGGCGGCAATACGGTGGGGAGGGGCAAAGCCCAGGTTCGAAGGATTGGCTATGACCCTGGCTTCTGGATATTCCTGACTGAGTTTGTCAAGAGAATCATCACTGGAACCATTGTCAAAGAAGATAACTTCAAACTGTTCTTTTGGAAATTCAAGCTCTCTGATGGATCTGAAAAGGTCCTGCAGGTGTTTTGAACCGTTGTAATTTACGATGATTATACTTACTTTCACGCAGTAAGCCCGCCCCTGTCCCGTTGCCCATGAACCCCGAGACAATAATTGGTATGAAGAATAAGTTTGTAGAATTTGTGAGGGAGCCGGATGTGTTTCTGGTCCAGAAATCCGGCCAGATGACTTAGAAACTTCACAGGTGTCCTGTACTTGAGCCATCTGTCCAGGTCTTCCCCGCCCAGGAATGGTTGCAGTTCGGGGTGTTTCTGCAGAAAAAAACGTGATGATTTGCCGACATTGAACTGGCGCAGACAAAAAGAATGCACATCCGTCGGGTGATCGTGATAAGCAGCCGCTCCGGATTCAAAACAGAGCCTCATTCCCTGATTCTTTAGCCTATATCCCAGTTCAATATCCTCCCAGCCGTAGGAGTCAAAATCTTCGTCAAAGACTACATCCTGAGCCTGAAGGAAATTTCTGGATAAAGAAATATTCGAGGTATAAAAAAAATTGAATGGCAGATCATTGATGTCCTCCATTATGGAGAAACCGAACTGGTAGCCGTATTCATGGATATATTCCATGAACGGGGTGACACTTTTTTCCCGGGACCACTTCGTATGGCCGATGACCACCAGCCGGTCATCGATATTTTCACTGTTATGTCTCTTCAAGTGGTTAGCCAAAAAATCCCTGGAAGGTATAATATCGTCGCCGATAAAGACAACCAGAGGCATCCGCACGTGTTTTAAACCGTGGTTTCTGGCGGCACCCTGCTTTTTGTTCTCCTGCCACAGATATCTCAACTTCATTGAGGATGATTTCATTGATTTCTCAACTACACTGCTGGTTCCATCAGTTGATCCGTCGTCCACAACAATGACCTCAAAAAGCTCCCAAGGCAGAGCTTGCTCTTCAAGAGCGGAGAGGACCTTACGCAGACTTTCAGCCCGGTTGTATGTGGGAATGACCACGCTTATCCCATCGTAGGGCCGCCTATCCAGGAGCGCTTCGGCAATGGACATCCTGACCAGGCCCAGACCGAGCCTTCTGCGGTCTCCGTTGCCGTAAACCTCATCAGGGCTCCAGGTTTCCTGGGATTCAATCCTGAGTTCAACAGGTCCTTCGGGTCCTGAATAATTAAGTTCAACAAATTCAATGTTATCAGAATCAATTTTAAAGGATTTAACCAATTCATCACCAGTATATAATGAAAACTCCCTGCTCCGGCCCAGGGACTGAGCCATGGCCAGAGCCTGAATGACGATGCTGGTTTTTCCCTGGCCCGCCCGGAAATAAACAACAGCCTCTCTTCTGGACCAGCGGTACCAAAAACCGGGTTTTTCGAGCCTGTCAGGAGGGTACCAGCCGGGCCCCAGGTTTTCCGCCGGGCTTTGGTTCATGATGATATCCCTGGCCGCCTGTTGGGATCTGCTGAAAGAACTTAAGGACTGAGTGACGTAATCAGGGTAATAAACCGGCAAATGCAGATGAGGCCATATGTTGGGAGCGATCTGCTCGTCTGTTTTTTTCCTGGTTTTCTGGATCAAATATCTTTCCTGGAGAGTGGACGGAAAATGGCGCAGATTCCAGAGCAGACATCCCGGAAAATTAATTGACTTGTCCCGGAAATACGACCTGATACCAAGGGCGGCAAGCAGCGGCAGGGATCTGGCAAGATTTGCAGGTTCGTAATTCTTGATGAGGCTGCGCAGGGCATGCCTGTAGCCCAGGTTGTTTCTGAAGGACATGTCTGAAAATTTCAGAGAAGAACCTCCAAAAGCGTGGCAAACCTTTGAATCCGGAATGCAGCAGACCTTGTATCCCATTAGCTGAAAACGCCATCCCAGGTCCACGTCCTCATGGTACATGAAAAATTTGGAATCAAAGCCTCGGCATTCTTCGTAAGCGCTTTTACGCATCAGGCAGGCTGCTCCTGAAGGGAAAAATACTTCCCCGGGCGACTGGTATTCATCCCCGTCAGGTTCAAACATACCCTGGTCAAAACCCAGTCCGATGAAGTTCATTCCTCCGCCGACATGATTGATCACCCTGGGATGATCCAAAAATAACAGCTTGGATGAGGCCGCCGCCAGATTTTCATCCTCAAGCAAGGCCCTGACCAAGGGTTTAAGCCAATCCGGATCCACCCGGGTATCGTTGTTCAAAAGGGCTATATAATCTGATTCGCTGGCTTCAATAGCTAAGTTGTAGGCCCTGCCGAAACCCAGATTTTCCTGGTGCCGGATGATTTTCACAAAAGGAAATCTGGATCTGACCAAATCCAGACCGGCATCGCTGGAGTTGTTGTCAATAAGAAGTATTGAAAAGTCCAGATACCTGGTTTGAGCAAGGGAAACCAAACACTCATTCAGATATTCTTCACCATTGTAATTCAGGATCATTACCTCAACACGGGGAAGTCCTGAACCTTGCTTTTGGTTCATCTGTTAAATCCGAACATTTTTTTTAAGATTCTCAAAGGCTTAGTTATTTTCCAGGACGTAGAAGAAAAAACGGCATTTAGTTGTTCCTCCAACAGGGCCAAACTCTCATTTCTGGAGTGCAAGCTTGTTCTCATATGGTCCAGTTCAGATTCAAGTTCTTGAATGATTTCAGATTGTTTTATAATGTCTGATCCTTTGCTGTCCAATTCAAGTCTTTTTCTATTGGCATCATCGCGCAACAGATTAATCACTCTTTCCTTTTCCAGCACAACTTTGTCCACTGAACTCTGAACGAATCCCAAAATGTCCTCTGCTGATACATCATTCAGATGCTTGGCCAAAACTTTTTTCCGAAAAAAATTTTGTTTATCAGCTCCACCCTTGCCCGTATAAGTTGCGCTGCCGAATATTCTGTACTCCGAGACCAAAGCGTTGATGAATTGCATCTCCCATTCTTTAGAAAGCCTGATCATCAGGTCCCAATCTTCATAGATTTCCAGACGTTGATCCAGAGGGCCGACCTTCTCAAGGATAACCCGTGGAATGCAAACAGTGTTAAAGGGGATATGGTTCTCCAGGATAAGTCTTCCCTGGTCAACAGGTTTACCCAGAAGCTCCTCACTTTCTGGATCAGGTTCTCCGCTGGGACCATAAGTCAGGCATCTGGCCCTGGCGTGTACGATTCGTCCCTGGTCGGCATGAAAAAGCAGGTTCTCCAAGGCTTGAGGATAAAACAGATCATCATCGTCAAGAAAACAGACATAATCCCCCTCTGCTTCCATGATCCCGCTGTTGGCTGCTGCCGCACGTCCCTGGTTTGTCTTATGTTCGATATATTTCAAGGTCATGTCCGGGATTATTGCGCGTAAATCCTCAACAGGCAGACTGGAGCCCGCGTCGTTGACCATGATCACTTCAACTTGGCGATAGGTCTGCCTGGAGATGCTCTCAATAGCTTGAGTCAAAAGCTTGAGACGATTTTTTGTCCGGACAATAACAGAAACAAGAGGATAGTCATGGACATCGAATTGCAGACTGTAACGTTGAAGAGCGATGTGCTGATCCGTGACTCGATCCTGTTTCTCAGCCGTGGAGCAAGACCAAAAGGCCTCTGCGTGAGTTGCATCCCTGCCCAGGGTATATGATCTGGACCTGTTTAAAGCCAGAACCACATCCTTGTATCCGGCTTGAGAAAGTTGAGATTGAAAACACCTGATGGCCTGAACCTTTTTTTCAAGAACCGGTGTTATATCTATTAACCTATTGGCTTCTCCGTGCCTGCTTATTTCATAAAGCCAGATTATTCCGGTAAAATCACTTTTCTTGAGTATTGGCCAGATGTTTCCGGTAGTGGCCCGGTGATCAGGATGATATTCCTGAATCCCGGGCAAAAATATGGTTTGAGGCTTCAGCAAATCAAGCATGCTATGTAATGTATCGTGTGAAATCGGAAACTTGCTGATTTCCCGATCAGGAATATCCCAGAAATGATATTTGCGAATTCCTAAAACTTCACCAGCCCGCAAACTCTCCTGCCGTCTCTCGTCAGGGTCTCCGGCGGCCCCGCCATCAGTCATGATCACCACCTCTACCCTGATAGCCGCATTTCCGGCCAAAGCCAAAGCTCCGCCCATGCCGAATATTTCGTCATCCGGATGAGGCGCGAACACCAGCCAGGGTCCTTGAGGCAGGACTGATGACTCGTAAGGTATAAGTTCATGTTCTTGTAACATTGAGATCCATATCACGGTTTTTTTCAATATATGTCGGGATCAGACAAGATCCCCGTCAGCCATGGTGTAGAATAATTCCCTCATTCCGGCCTTGTGGGAGATTTCAGGATGAAAGTCGCTGGCTACCGATGCGGGGATTATTCCCAGAGGCTCATTCTCCGGCTCTATTCCCAGCGACCTTAACGCCCCGGTCTGAAAATGATTGTCCGGGAGCCATGTCCTCACCCTTTCAGCCCCCATGTCCTCTAGCCTCGCGCAAGCCCTTGCCAGAAAATCTATGATCACTCCCTGATCCGGAGGCAGAAACATATCAACAATCGTAGCCAAGCCGGACTCAAGGCGAACCACCATGAAACCTTTTATCTTTCTGCGCAAAAAAGAATTAAAAGTGAAAATCTGGTATGATGCTGTGGGATGCTGTTCGTATCTCCAGTTCATAAAAGAAGAATCACGAAGTACGGCAAAGGGATAATAATCTTTCATCCGTAAAGCCAGATCGTCCAGGACCGGATCATTTCCCCTGACCAAACCGAGTTTGCCCTTGAACAGCCTTAGCTTGTTTTTCAGGCTGCCTGCCTGCCAGGAAAAATACAGCAAGCTGTTGGGTATTCGCGTATAATTCAGGAGAATTTTTCCCAACCGGTAATGACGTTCACCCGGAAAACCGTAAATAAAAATAAGATCGTCTTTGCGTCCATACAGGTCAAAGAACAATCCTGCGGTCAGGGCGAAGAGCCCCCTCCTGCCTGAAACACTCCCCCGGAATTCCGGATGGGACATGGAGTCCACAGCATG
>PXDF01000181.1 GCA_003566455.1 Desulfonatronovibrio sp. | reverse complement strand
TGCCCGCCTCAGATCTGGGGTTTTACAAGCACAGGAAGTAGCGACGCAGAGCTTTACCCGGAAAATCCGGGTTGAATTTATTTGTAACCAGATAACAAGGAGTTAAAAAATGGAAAGACAACTGATGAGAGTAATGGTAATGGCCTTTTTTTTATTAACAATTGTCATGGGTTCCAAGGCGTTGGCATCCAAGGAAGTCCGTTTTGTGTACGTCCCCTGGACTTGTGTAACAGTCAAGACAGAAGTGGCTGAATTTATGCTTGAAAGCATTGGATATGATGCTTCCACCATGATGCTGTCAGTACCCATTGCCTATCAGGCCCTGGCCACTGACGAGGCAGATGTATTCCTGGGCAATTGGATGCCCACCATGAGCGGTATTGCCACCCCGCACTTCGAAAGCGGCAGGGTTATTCAGATGAACCCCATCATGGAAAACGCCAAGTACACACTGGCAGTACCTCGCTACGCCTATGAAGGCGGTCTGCAGCATTTTGAAGATATTGCCAGATTCGCAGACAAGCTCGACCACAGAATCTACGGCATTGAAGAAGGCAATGACGGCAATGAAGTCATTGAAATGATGATTGCTGAAAACATGTTTGATCTTGGGGACTTTGACATTATTCCTTCCAGTGAAACCGGCATGCTCTCCCAGGTACGAAGCTATGCCAGAAATCAGGAATGGATTGTTTTCCTGGGCTGGTCACCGCACTGGATGAACAACATAATTGACATGGAATACCTAAAAGGCAGTGATGAGAGAACTTTTGGGGAAAATGACGGCACTGCCACAGTCTACATTAACGTCAGAAACGGCTTTGCTGACGATCATCCCATGGTGAACAGCTTACTGGAAAATTATCTGGTTCCCATCGACATGATTAATGAAGCCATGACCATGCTTCATGAAGACAACACCATGGAACATCTGGATGCCGGGCTTATCTGGCTCAGAAATAATCCCGAAGTATACAGAGGCTGGCTTGAAGGCATAACAACTGCTGACGGAAGGCCCGCGCTGCCGGTATTTGAAGCCGCTCTGAACCGGTAGGAAAAACCATGTCCATTCCAGGGTCTGATGTCTGCCAGGCACTCAGGCCCTGGATTGTTTTTTCAGGAGCCCTGCATGGAACAAACAAAACCACAAGTATTCATCCTCACCCGTTTCGACCTCTGCACAGGCTGTTCTTTATGCAAAACCGCCTGCTCCATGCATGTATTCGGAGGTTATAACCCCAATAAAGGGATGCTTATCATCAGGCATTTATGGGAAAATCTGGCTCATATCCCTGTTGTCTGCCAGCAGTGCCAGAACGCCATGTGCATGAAGGTCTGTCCGGTAAAAGCCATCTCCAGGGATGAAAACACACAAGCGGTTATCATTGACCAGGACAAATGCATCTCCTGCAAGCTCTGCAGTCAATATTGCCCTCTGGGAGTGATCCACAGAGACCCGGAAACACAGAAAGCCTATAAATGTGATTTGTGCCAGGGCAATCCCCAATGTGTTCAGGTCTGCCCTTTTGGAGCTCTGGAACTTGGACATGAAAATAAGCAGAGTGGAGAGTAAGATGGCACAATCATACATGAATCAGATACTGCATATTGATCTCAGCAAAGGAAGTTTTCATTCTATAAAGCCGCCCGCATGGATGCTTGACGATTATCTCGGGGGCAAAGGCTGGGGAGCCAGGATGCTGCTGGATATTGTTCCGGAAAATGCTGATCCATTGGGGCCTGAAAACGCACTGATATTTCTGACCGGTCCTTTGACCGCAACCCCGGCCCCGGCCATGAGGGCCTGCGTAGTCACCAAATCACCCTTAACCAATACTTTTCTGGATTCATATTTTGGTGGATACTTTGGTCCGGAGATAAAATATGCCGGTTATGATGCCCTTATATTTACCGGAAGGTCCCCTGATCCGGTTTTCTTTCAGATTGATCATAACGGTCCCATACTTGTGCCGGCCCCGGATATATGGGGCCTGGATGCCATTAAAAGCAATCAAAGCATAAAATCCAGACTGGGTGATGAAAATTTTAAAATTGCCACCATAGGACCTGCCGGAGAAAACCAGGTTCCATTCGCCCTGATCTGCTGTGAAACCAACCGCCAGGCAGGACGGGGCGGAGCAGGAGCTGTCATGGGCTCAAAAAATCTCAAGGCCATAGCCCTTAAAGGTGACAAACTGGTAAAAATCCATGACCAGAGAAAATTCAATCTGGCTTTGAGCAAGGCTAATCAGGAAATCAATAACAGCCTGGACTGTCAGGGCCTCATGGCTACAGGTACTGCGGGGTCGGTTGAATTTGCCAATGAAACAGGTTTGATTCCATCCAGGAACTTTTCTGATGGAACCTCACCCCTGGCTGCCAGGCTCGGTGATAAAGGCCAGTCTCAAAAACTCTGGCTTTCCAGGTCCGCCTGTTTTGGCTGCCCCATAGCCTGCTCCCAGATGGGCGCGGTGAGAACAGGGCGATATGCTTCTTTTGTCACAGACATTGTTGAGTATGAGACAGCTGCCATGCTGGGAACCAACCTTGAAATTGGAGATCCCAGGGCTGTAGCCCACCTTAACCGGCTCTGTGATGAGCTGGGAATAGATACCATATCAGCCGGTGCCTGCATAAGTTTTGCCTTTGAAGCAGCTGAAAAAGGACTGATCGAATCTAATGATGATCTGAGACTGGAATTTGGTAATGCCAAAGCTGCAGCAGAATTGATTGAAATGATTGCTCACAAAAAAGGCCCTCTGGGGAAACTGCTTTCCCAGGGCGTGAAACGTGCTGCTCAAGAACTTGGTCCCAGGGCTGAACCTCTGGCCATGCATGTCAAAGGAATGGAAATGCCTGCCTGGGGCCCCAGGG
>PXDF01000050.1 GCA_003566455.1 Desulfonatronovibrio sp. | reverse complement strand
GTGCTGCAGCACTCCATTGAAGTGGCTTTTTTGTGTGGAATCATGGCAGCTGAGCTGGGGATTGATCAGAAAAAAGCTAAACGGGCGGGGCTGCTGCACGACCTGGGCAAAGCAGTGGACCACGAAGTGGAGGGTCCTCACGCAATAATTGGTTCTGACCTGGCCAAAAAATTCAATGAGTCAAGGGAGATCATTCACGCAATCGCCGCTCACCATGAGGATGTTCAACCCATGACCGTTCTTGCCGTGCTGGTTCAGGCGGCTGACAGCCTGTCAGGTGCCAGGCCCGGAGCCAGGAAGGAGCTTCTGGAAAATTATGTAAATCGCCTGGAAGAGCTGGAAAAAATCGCTACAAGCTTTGATGGTGTAAACAGGTCCTTTGCCATTCAGGCCGGAAGGGAAGTCAGGGTTATGGTAGACTGTGATCAAGTTGACGATGATAAAACGCATCTATTATGCAAGGATATAGCTCAAAAAATTGAGGAAAACATGACTTATCCGGGCCAGATCAAGGTCACGGTCATCCGGGAGAAGCGTGCGGTTGGTTACGCCAAGTAAATCACAGGGAAAGATTTCAGGAGAAAAGGCAAAATGGTATTTGATCCGGAAGATTCTATGGAGTTAATAAGGCGTGGAAGCGTTGAGATTATCGATAAGAATGAATTAAAAGATAAATTGTCCAGAAAAAAGTGTCTCAGGGTAAAGGCCGGTTTTGACCCAACAGCCCCTGACCTTCACCTGGGGCACACCGTGCTTATCCAGAAGCTTAAGCATTTTCAGGACTTGGGGCACAAGGTTATTTTTCTCATCGGCGACTTTACAGGGATGATAGGCGACCCCTCAGGAAAATCTGAAACACGCAAAAAGCTGACCCGGGAGCAGGTTATTCAGAATGCGGAAACCTACAAGCGACAGATTTTCAAGATCCTTGACCCGGCAAAAACAGAACTGGTCTTTAACTCTGCCTGGATGGATAAATTTCGGGCTGCTGATTTCATAGATCTGTGCTCCAGATATACAGTAGCCAGAATGATGGAACGCGATGATTTTGAAAAAAGATACAAAGAGAACCAACCAATTGCCATTCATGAATTTTTGTATCCCCTGGTACAGGGTTACGATTCGGTCGTCCTTGAAGCCGACGTGGAGCTTGGGGGTACAGACCAGAAATTCAACCTTTTAATGGGCAGGGTTATGCAAAGAGAATACGGTCAGGAACCTCAGGTTATAATTACCATGCCAATTCTTGAGGGTACTGACGGGGTTCAGAAGATGAGCAAGTCACTGGGCAACTATATCGGCATTGAAGAGCCGTCTGCTGATATGTTCGGAAAGCTCATGTCCATTTCCGATGATCTAATGTGGAGATATTATGAGCTCTTATCAGACAGGGATATGCAGGAAATTCTGCAGATGAAAGAAGATGTGGAAAAAGGTGCACTGCATCCAAAAACATGCAAAGAAGAACTTGCTCAGGAAATAACCTCACGCTTTTACGGACCTGAGGCAGCTTATTCTGAAAGAGAAAACTTTAACCAGGTTTTTGCCAAACATAATCTCCCCCGGGACATAAAGGAACTGAATGTTCAGGGTTGCGACAACAAGCGCCTTGTTGATATTCTCTGGGAAAGCGGGCTGTGCCCTTCCAGGGGCGAAGCCAGGAGGCTTTGTAAACAGAACGCTGTTGGCCTTCATGAGGGAAAAAAGCTGACTGATCCAGAGCAAGTTCTGGTTGTCGGCGAACATGTGCTTAAAGTTGGCAAAAAAAGATTTCTTAAAGTTATTGTTAGCTGAAGTTTTGCTCACAAATTTTTAATCGCCTGAAATAAATCAGCATATCATTTTGATTAAGATTTAAATCCTTCAATTGCTTCAAGGCGGACAATATGCAAGGCGCTCTATTCTATAAGGCCGTGATATGGGCCAGAATGATAAAAATCGAGCATTCTGTTTTTGCTCTTCCATTCGCTTATATGGGAGTTTTCTGGTCAGCTTCAGGCTGGCCTGGGTGGGTTACCTTTATTTTTCTGACCTTGGCCATGGTTGCTGTGCGTTCATTTGCCATGACCTTCAACCGTATTGCTGACCTTAAATTTGACAGAGAAAACAAGCGCACTCAGAACTGGCCTTTAGTCACAGGGGAAATCACCATCAGGGAGTCATATTTTTTTCTGGGGATTACCGCGGTTGTCTTTGTAGTATCCTGCGCGTTTTTAAACGCTCTCTGTTTTTATCTGTCTTTTTTTGCTCTTGGATGGTCAGCTTTATACAGCTATACAAAGAGGTTTACCAGCCTGTGCCATTTTTTTCTGGGTTCTGTTCTGGGTCTGGCCCCCCTGGCTGGATGGATCGCATACGAACCAGCCTTTGCCCTTGCCCCTTTTCTGATTTTTCTGGGCGTCCTTTTCTGGGTGGCTGGTTTTGATATTCTTTATGCCAGTCAGGATGTCAGTTTTGATAAGGAAAAAAAACTCTATTCAATACCAGGAAAATATGGACTTGAAACCGCTTTTGTTTTGTCTGGCTTTTGTCATGTTAACGCGTCCCTGTTTTTTGTTCTTTCCGGTGTTATAGTTTCAGCCGCCTGGCCCTTTTATCTGGCCTGGATGGCTTTATCAGGTGTATTGTTGGTTGAACACAGGATTATCTCGCCCGGTAATCTGCAGAAGATCAATGTTTCGTTTTTTACCCTGAACGGCATGGTAGCTGTTCTTCTCTTGCTGGGAGTGCTAGGGGATATTGCATTGAGGTAAATTATGCAGACATGGATACCAGTCCAATCCTTATGAGGCAGTAATGAATAGCAATGCTTTTCCAACTTACAGAGGTCGGATGGAATATTTCTGCCTGGGGTGCAATGAAGCCTTTTCCATAGAAAAGCTCCATTATACCTGTCCGAAATGCAGGGGCGTATTTCTTTTGCGGGACAACTCCTTTGATATCCTGAAAAAAACTTCCGGCGAAAAGTGGCGGGATAAATTTGATAACAGGGCCGCGACCAAAGAAAACACCCTGCGGGGGATATTCAGGTTCTATGAGCTTATCGCCCCAGTGGTTGAAAAAGATGACATCATATATTTGGGCGAAGCTAATACCCCTGTTATTCCAGCCAGCCAGCACCTTGAGTTTTTATTGGGGCAGAGATTTGCCTTTAAAAATGACGGACAAAACCCCAGTGCCTCTTTTAAGGACAGAGGCATGGCCTGTGCGTTCAGTTATTTAAAAAAAATGGCCCGGGAAAAAGGCTGGAACCAGGTATTGACTATCTGCGCATCAACAGGAGACACATCAGCTTCAGCCGCTCTATACGGAGCGTATGCCGGCGCTCCATTCAAATCCGTTGTAATACTTCCCCAGGGCAGGGTGACCAGCCAGCAGATTTCTCAGCCTCTTGGCAGCGGCGCCCACGTTGTTGAGTTGCCCGGTTTTTTTGATGACTGCATGAAGGTGGTAGAGTATCTGGCAGACAACTTCAGGGTGGCCCTTCTCAATTCTAAAAACGCCTGGCGGATCCTGGGACAGGAAAGTTACGCTTTTGAGACGGCTCAATGGTATAATTGGGATCTGGCCGGGAAGGCATTGTTCATTCCCATCGGCAACGCAGGAAACATTACTGCTGTCATGGCCGGGCTGATGAAACTCAAAGAACTTGATATAATTGATGAGCTCCCAAGAATTTTCGGGGTTCAATCCAGTCATGCTGATCCTGTTTTCAGATACTATCAGGAACAACCGGACAGTAGAAGATTCAAACCGGTAGAGGTGAGTCCAAGTGTTGCCCAGGCTGCCATGATCGGCAATCCGGTATCTTTTCCCAGGGTCAGGTCTCTGGTCGATAAATATGAAAAAATTCAGGGTCCCGGGAGTTTTCATGTTGTGCAGGTAGAAGAACAGGCTATTATAGAGGGGATGCTTCTGGCCAATCAGAATGGACATATCGCCTGCACTCAGGGAGGTGAATGCCTGGCCGGAATGTTGCGAGCCAGGGAGCTGGGAATTCTGGAAAAGCATGAAACTGCGGTTCTCGACTCCACGGCCCATACTCTTAAGTTCAGCGGGTTTCAGGAAATGTACTTTTCAAACAGTTTCCCGCCTGAGTATGAAATCAGACCAAAAAAGCAGTACATGAATCTGCCCTTCCAGATATTGAGCATAGAGGACAGAGATAAACTCACAAAACAGGACTTTACAAGGGCAGCGGTGGAAAAAATCGCAAAAATGCTTGAGCTGGATCAGGAAAAGTAAACCCTGAAAGAATCTTTTTCCCAGGTGATGACCTTTTCCCTGGTGATGCCTTTTTCAGCGTAAGACCTGGCGTTCATTTTTTTATAGCCCCAGAAGTCACTTGCATACCTTTCAGGAATATTGATCACCAGGGGCTTTTCTTGGATCGTTTCCAGACGGGACAGGAAATAGTTTTTCAGCGCGTCTGACCTGCATATTGAACCAAGGGCCGGATGCCATGGTCCGGCCAGAATGTTTTTTATCAGGCTTGGTTCAGGGCTCAGGCCTATCCTGATAACCGGAATATTACTCAGCCACAGTTTCAAAAGGCCTCTGGATATGTTTGAGACAGTGGTTTGCAGGTTCCAGGGCTTATAATGGCCCTTATTCATTAAGGCGGCCAGGGGTGTGTTCTTCAAGACAAGGCAGGGGTAAATGCGCACAATATCAGGCGCGATATACTCAGTTATCCTGATGTCCATGTCAAAGCCAGTTAATTCCGACCCGGGGAGTCCAGGCATAAGTTGAACTCCCAGTTCAAGGTCTTGTTCTTTGACCATGAGGCAGGCCTCTATTGCCAGGGAGGAAGAATATCCCCGGCCTGATGATTTAAGGGTGTTGTTGTCAAAGCTCTGAATACCAAGTTCAATCATGTCCAGGTTATAAGCCTTGAGGATGTTCAAAATATTTTCATTGATAAAGTCCGGTCGGGTTGAGCAGCGGATGTGGTTGACAGCTCCACTTTTTTTCAGCTTGCATGCCTGTTTAAGAAGAAAGATCATGTCCTTCTGATTTATTCCGGTGAAGGTGCCTCCAAAAAAACCAATGGAAATCGGCCGGCAGTTTTTCTGATGCCTTGCCAGTATTTCTTCCGTCACATGTGGAGCAATCTGCTTCAGAGTTATGTCTGTTTGTCCGGTTAGTGCGAACTGCGAGCAATAAATGCACTTGAAAGGACATCCGGCAAAGGGAGTAAAGACAGGCCAGACCGGGTTTTTGTTTTTTTTTGGCTCAGGATGCTTAAATTGGATAGACCACATGGATGCTCTTTTCATATAAATAAATCCAGGGGTTGCAAAACAGTATAAGGTCGGATAATGGAAATCTTACAGGAATACTTTTATGCTGACCACAGCTGGCTGGAGGATCAAAGATGAAAGATTGCATATTTTGTCAGATTGTCCAGGGTAATATTCCCTGCGTCAAGGTTTACGAGACCGGCAATATTCTGGCTTTCCTGGATATATCTCCTGTTATCAAGGGCCACACTCTGCTAATACCAAAAAAACACATGGTCAATATCCTTGATTTGCCAGGAGCTCTGGCTTCAGAGCTACAGGACGCAATTCAGAAAGTGGGACAGGGTCTGATAAATGGGCTCAAGGCTGATGGTTTCAACATAGGTATGAACAATTTTGAAGCTGCTGGCCAGCTGGTCATGCATGCTCACTATCACCTTATCCCCAGGTTTTTTAAAGATGGACTTAAACTTTGGCCCCAGAATTCCTATGAAAGCACTGATGAAATGAATGATGTGGCTGAAAGAATAGAATCCGGAATTTCAATGTCATGACCTTTGGGATTTTTTTAATATTTATTACGCTGGATTTACTTTATTCTGATACCTAGAAATAAGTTACAGGAGGGATGAAAATGGCCGACACTTTAACCAAAGCGCATCTGGTGGATAAGATTTACGAAAGAAGTGACCGCAAGCGATCAGAAGTCAAGTCTCAGGTAGAGCATCTCCTTTCTCTCGTCAAGAAGGCCATAAAAAAGGACCATGCCCTGCTGGTAAGTGGATTCGGAAAATTTGAGACATATGAGAAAAGGCCTCGAAAGGGACGCAATCCCCAGACCAGCGAGTCAATAACTTTACCTGGGAGAAAAGTTGTTGTTTTCAGGCTTTCCAGAAAGCTCAGGTCTGAAATCAATCAGCAATGATGAATGCTCCGGGAATTTCTTCCAATAACTTGGAGTGAGCATTTTCAGCGGCCAAAAGGTTTTTGAATCTTCCGGCCTGAACTCTCCATAACCGCTGGCTGTTTCTGGAGAATTCCTGGAGCCTTGTTTCGGGATAGCCGTTTTTCTTCATTTCTTCCATGAGTCTTACCGCGTTTTCCCTGGAAGAAAACGAACCCACCTGCACATAAAAATTTCCGGTCAACTGGGATTTGGGGACGCTGCCGATGGCCTCGACCCTGACGCTGGCTGTGCCTGGACCGATCATTTCAATCTCCCGGGCCGCAGCAAACGAGAGGTCAATTATTCTGTCTTTAGAAAACGGTCCACGATCATTGATTCTAAGGTCAATAACCCTTCCATTATCCAGATTGGTAACCCTGACTTTGGTATTCATGGGCAGGAGCCTGTGGGCGGCAGTCATTTCATACATATTATATATTTCTCCGCTGGACGTCCTGAGACCATGAAATTTAGGGCCATACCACGAGGCGATTCCTTCTTCCATGTACCCTTTATGACTGCTTAATGGAGTGTATGTCTGACCCAGGACTGTGTATTGCCTCTGGGTAGCTGGTATCCTGTCCAGATGTTGATCAGCAGGTTCGGGGGTCTTTTTTACTACAGCTTCTCTGGGCTTGGCAGGGGGAGGATGTATTTTTTTTGCGCATCCATGAATACCGACAATGATGACCCATAGTAAAAATAGAGCAGCGGTTTTCTTGAAATTTTTATTTTTCATCAATCTTTGTCCCTTGTCCATTTACTTTGTATTCAGGCATACTCCGGTGTTATGCTCGCATTTATAAAATATGAAAAAGGTTTGTTTAAATCAAGGTTAATTAGGAGCCTGATTTTTTTAATCAAGATATGTCAAAGGGCAAATTCATAGAACAGCATTAAGATTCTTTGGCAGAGAAATTTATCCAAATTGACCGAACTGGATCAGAGATTATGAGTTAAAGTAAGAATTAAAAAAGTTCTTGATGTCCATAAAACAGGCTCAACCATATATCAAACTAAGCCATGCTTGACTTTTTATTTTTCATAAGAGAATATTTTCAAATTTGCCACACTTTTAGGAGTAAATTATGCCGGCGCTTATTGTCAATGTTGATCATATAGCCACTATCAGGCAAGCTAGAATGGGACATGAGCCCGATCCTGTTACTGCAGCCCACATGGCCGAAATGGCAGGAGCCATGGGAATAATTGTACATTTACGTGAAGATCGCAGACATGTTCAGGATAGAGATGTTGATCTCCTTAAGGCTACTTTGAAAACAAATCTTCATTTTGAAATGGCTGCAACTGATGAAATGAAGGCCATTGCCTTGAAAACCTGTCCTTATATGATTTGCCTTGTTCCTGAGAAGCGGGAGGAACTGACAACTGAAGGGGGACTGGAATGTTTGGGCCGGGAACAATTTTTAAAGGATTTTCTGGCACCCTTTCATGAAGCTGGAATAAGGAGCAGCCTTTTTATAGACTCTGATCCTTCGCAGGTTGAGGCTGCGGCTCAATCCGGCACTGAATACGTCGAGATTCATACCGGGCATTACGCTGACGCGGAAAATTTTAAAGAAAGACAAAAAAAGTTGGGAAAAATTATCGAAGGTGTCAGGCATGCCCAGAACCTTGGACTCAAAGTCAACCTTGGACATGGTCTTAACTATCAGAATATTTATGGTTTTTCCCGGGTGAGCGGAATAAGTGAATATTCCATTGGCCACAGCATCATTTCCAGGGCTGTATTTACGGGTATGACTGAGGCAGTGAAGTCCATGGCCGACATCATCCAAACTTTTGCAGACTAAGATGATCATTGGTATAGGCCTGGACCTGGTAGAGCTGAGAAGAATCGAGGCTATTTGCCGGAAATACGGCAAGCGTTTCTTTGGTAAGTTGCTTACACCAAAAGAATTGTCCAGAGTTCCCCCTGATTGCGTTCCTTATCTGGCATCAAGGTTCGCGGCCAAGGAAGCGGGAGTTAAGGCTCTGGGTACTGGCTTTTCCCAAGGCATTACCTTACAGCATCTGGAGATTGTAAAGGACAGCGCAGGCAGGCCGGAACTTTTTTTTTCAGGTCCGGCCTTGTCCAGGTCTGTGGAAATAGGTGTAAAAAAGATACATTTATCTATCAGTCACGGGCGGGATACAGCTGCAGCAGTGGTTATCCTCGAAAATACAGACTAATTATCAACTACCTGGGGGTGGTCCATAATGTATTTACCTTTGCCAACTCCTGAAGAAATGGCCTTATGGGACAGGCTGGCCATGGATGATATGGGCATAATGCCTGAAATCCTGATGGAAAATGCCAGCCTGGAGGCTCTGAATGTCATCAAATACAGGTTTGAAGCTTTGAGAGGCAGGTCAGCTTTGGTTTTTGCCGGATCAGGAAATAACGGCGGCGACGCATTTGCTCTTGCCAGACATTTATGGAATCACGACGTCAAGGTAATGATCCTGCATTCCAAAAGACTCAAAGAATATTCAGGACCTGCCGGGTATCAGCTGTCTCTGGCCGTGAGCCTGGAAATTCCGCTCATGTATCTGCACGAGTACAACCTGGATTTTTTAAAGGGTGTGGACATAATAGTTGACGGTCTACTGGGAACAGGATTTTCCGGACAGCTTCGGGAAGAATATGTTGAATGGATCAAGGCCATTAATAAACTGGCTGAAAACAGCTATGTTATCGCCCTTGATATTCCATCAGGAATTGACGGGGTAACCGGAAAGCCGAGCCCTGTGGCTGTCAGGGCTGATGACACCGTTACCTTTGAAGAAGCCAAGCTGGGACTTTTTCAGCCGCCTGCCAGGGAATATGTGGGCTGTCTGGCCGTGGGCAAAATCGGCATCCCTGTGAAAATAAAGATGGAAAACCCTCCGCAGCATTACGGCCTGACCATGTATGTTCTGGATCAACTGGCTTTTCCCAGGAAGACGATGCATAAGGGTGAAGCCGGACACCTTCTTGTGGTGGGAGGGTCAGCCGGTCTGTCAGGAGCGGCTGTGCTCTGTGCCCTGGGCGCTTTAAGGGCCGGTACGGGACTGGTGACCATTGCCTGTCCTGCTTCCCTGGCCGGGAGCATAAGGTCCGGCTGGCCGGAAATAATGGTCCTGCCCCTGGGGAATGAACAGCACTGGCATGAGGGGCTCATGGCTGAGCTCAAGACGTACCTTGACCGCTTTGACTCGGTTGTCATCGGCCCGGGTATGGGCAGAGAAGACCTGACCGGCGGATTTGTCAGGAAATACCTGGAAAGCATGCATCCCAGGACAGTCTTTGATGCCGACGCACTGTATTTTTTCGCCCGGGACACGAAACTACTGAAAAACCTTTCTCAGGCCAGGGACATCATATTGACTCCTCACCCCGGAGAGCTGGCCAGATTTTTTGACGTAAGCGCCGAGACAATAAATCGCGACAGAACATATTTCTCCAGAAAGTTTACCCAGACATACGGAGTAAGCCTGGTGCTCAAGGGAGCCTGCACCATTGTTGCGGGTAAAGACTCCCCTTTTTATGTGTCGCCTTTTGCAACACCCAACCTGGCCACTGGAGGATCAGGGGATGTTCTGGCGGGCATTATGGGCAGTCTCCTCGGCCGGGGCTTTAAGCCGGTTGACGCTGCTAATATTGGCGTCTACTGGCACGGCCTGGCAGGCAAGGAGTTGGAAAAGAAATATCCTGTCAGGGGGAACCTGGCCAGGGAAATCGCCGATGCTTTGCCGCTGGTTATGGCCATGGTCAGAAACCGGGAGGAGGAGTGCTTTCCGGATTCAGTAATCTGATGCTTTGGAGATAATCAACCTTTTAACAGGAACCAGGTATTGGCCAAATGATAACTGCAAAGGACATAATGACTTGGGACCCCATAGTCGTGGGCCCGGAAACTGAAATTCAAGAGGCAGCAAGACTGCTTCTGGAAAAAAATATAAACGGCATTCCTGTAGTAAATGAAGATGGGGAGCTTGTTGGAATAATCTGTCAGAGCGACCTGGTGGCCATGCAGAGAAAGATTCCTCTGCCTTCACTTTTCACCCTCTTTGACAGTCTTCTTCCGTTATCTTCCACATCCAGGATGGAAAAAGAAATCAAAAAGATTGCCGCCGCCAGGGTGGAAGAGGCCATGACCCGGGATCCAAAATCCGTTGACAGAAATACCAGCCTTGAGGAACTGGCCGAGATAATGGTAATGAAAAAATTCCATACCCTGCCCGTGGTGGAAGGACGCAAATTGGTGGGAGTTGTGGGTAAGGCGGATGTTCTGAAAACCCTGATGAAAGAGAAATAGATAGGTCTATCTGACCTTTCTTGGTTTATGGATGGCATTGATACAGGCATCAGGATTGGAAAATACAGAAACAAAATTTTCATTTTACCTCAATGATGAGGAACAAACCATTCGCTTAGGGCATGGTCTGGCTAATACATTTATTCGCCGGGGAAAGTACCCGGCTTTATTGTTTACTGGCCCACTCGGGGCAGGCAAGACGACAATGATCAGAGGAATTGTCATGGCTCTGCCAGGGGGCCAGGATGCTGAAGTCAGCAGTCCCAGCTTTAATATCCTGAATATATACCCGACCAAACCTGAAGCTTTTCATTTTGATCTCTTCAGGCTCGATGGAATTGGGCTGGACCCGGAAAGTGAAGATGTCCTGATGGATGGGGATAAGTTTATTTTGACAGAGTGGAGTGAATTTCTGCCAAAAGGCCTCTGTCCTGAGAATTCAATTCAGGTTAACCTCTACATTCATGGTTCTGGAAGGATTGCAGAGTTGATCATAAAGGACAGGTCAATTAAAGATATGATAAACAGCGATGAAATAAATCTTTTGAAAGATTATGCCATTTGAGGAGAGTTGTTGGATGCGGCTTCTGGTTCAAAAGTACGGGGGGACATCTGTTGCCAATCTGGAATGTATGCAAAGAGTCAGGGAAAAGGTTCTCAAGGTTCTTGACAGAGGTTATAAAGTAGTTGTGGTTTTATCCGCTATGTCTGGAGAAACCAACAGGCTTATAGATATGGCCAGAAAGTGGTCCAAGAGACCTGATCCATGTGAAATGGATGTTTTACTTGCCACTGGTGAACAGGCTTCAGTTTCCCTTTTCACTATGCTTTTAAAGGATTGCGGTGTCAAAGCCAGATCATTTCTTGGATTTCAGGTGCCAATCCAGACAGACAAAAGTTTTGGCAAAGCCAGAATCCTTGATATAGATAAAGAAAAGATAAAAGATATCCTGTACAAATATGATGTAGTTGTTGTGGCTGGATTTCAGGGGTGCGATTGTGAACAGCGTATTACCACTCTGGGACGGGGCGGTTCGGATACTTCAGCTGTGGCCATAGCTGCGGCTCTGGGAGCAGAAGTTTGTGAAATATATACTGATGTTGATGGAGTCTATACTACTGATCCCAATATCTGCCCCCAGGCCAGAAAGATCAAAAAGATAGCCTATGAAGAGATGCTGGAAATGGCCAGCATGGGAGCCAAGGTTTTGCAGATCAGGTCTGTAGAGTTTGCCAAAAAATATAATGTTCCGGTTCATGTGCGTTCGACTTTTAGTGACGAGCCTGGAACTCTCGTTGTTCAGGAGGATAAAAGCATGGAATCAGCAATGGTTTCCGGCGTGGCTTATGATAAGGATCAGGCAAGGATCACCCTGGTTGATGTTTATGATGAACCCGGGGTTGCGGCCAGGATATTTGAGCCCATCTCCAGGTCAAATATTGTTGTGGACATGATAGTCCAGAACCCCAGCCGGGGAGGAAAGACAGATATGACTTTTACCGTTCCCCGGGGCAATACTGAAGAAACATTGAATATTTTGCAGAAAGTCAAGGATGAAATCGGGGCTTCAGCTATTCTGCATGATGAAGATGTAGCCAAGGTATCTGTTATCGGGGTAGGGATGCGTAATCATTCAGGAGTTGCAGCCATAGCCTTCTCAGCACTGAAAAATGAAAATATTAATATTATGATTATCAGTACCTCAGAGATTAAAATATCCTGTCTCATCGAGGAAAAATATACTGAACTGGCTGTCCGGACCCTGCATGAAGCTTTCGGGCTGGATCACGAAACACCCGGAATTAAGGCTTAACAGAGATTGATGATGACAAATATAAAAATATACGACACCACTTTAAGGGATGGCTCACAGGCTGAGGATGTTCATTTTTCAACAGAAGACAAGGTAAGAATCGCCTGCAGACTGGATGAGCTTGGCGTGCATTATATTGAAGGAGGCTGGCCTGCTTCCAACCCTACTGACCAGAAGTTTTTCCAGGAGATAAAAAATTACGCTTTAAAAAGGGCGCGAATAGCTGCCTTTGGCAGCACTCATCCGGCGAAAAAAACACCGGAAAGTGATCCTAATCTTCAGTCTATCATCAATGCTCAGACCGACGTGGTCACAATTTTCGGCAAGACCTGGGATGTGCATGTTCATGATGCCCTGCGGACCACATTGGAGAGAAATCTGGAATTGATCTATAATTCTCTTGCTTATTTAAGACCCAAGGTTAAAGAACTTTTTTTTGATGCTGAGCACTTTTTTGATGGATTCAAAACAAATAAGGATTTTGCTCTTGCCTGTTTGAAAAAGGCCATTGAAGGTGGTGCTGAAGCCGTGATCCTCTGCGATACCAACGGCGGTACAACCCCAATGGAACTTATGGAAATAATAAAAGAAGTCAAGGCAGGCATCAAGGATATTCCCTTTGGCATTCATACTCACAATGATTCAGAACTGGCTGTGGCCAATACCCTGATTGCCGTGGATCTTGGCGCAGTTCAGGTTCAGGGTACCATTAACGGTTATGGCGAACGGTGCGGCAATGCAAATCTCTGTTCAATTATTCCCTGCCTGCAGTTAAAGATGGGGATTGAGTGCATCCCTGAGAAAAACCTGAGTCTATTAACTTCCACCGCCCATTATGTCGCAGAGATTGCCAACCTGGGGGCGTTTCACAGACAGCCCTTTGTGGGCAGATCCGCTTTTGCCCACAAAGGGGGAATACATGTGAGCGCAGTCAGGCGAAATGCCCGGACCTACGAACATATTGTTCCGGAGCTTGTAGGTAATAAGCAGCGCATACTCCTTTCAGACCTTGCAGGCCAGAGCAATATTCTGTTTAAAGCAAAAAGATATGGTTTTCATCTGGATAAGGATGATCCATTTGTCCTGGATCTGCTTTCCAAACTTAAAAATCTTGAAAGCCAGGGCTACGAATATTCTGCAGCAGAAGCTTCCTTTGAGCTTCTTCTTAACAGAACCCTTGGCCGGGCCAGGAAGTATTTTTCCCTTGATTCTTACCGGGTGCTCGAGTCTAAGCGGGGACTTGAAGAAGAACCTCTTTCCGAGGCCACCGTAATAGTCAGGGTTGGAGGAATTCTCGAACATACAGCAGCCTCAGGCAAAGGCCCGGTAAATGCACTGGATAACTCTCTGCGCAAGGCTCTGGAAAAGTTTTATCCCGCGTTGTCAGAGATGCATCTGGTAGATTTTAAGGTGCGTGTGTTTTCAGTTAATAATACTGGCAATTTTTCCGGAACCGCGTCCAAGGTCAGGGTGCTGATTGAATCCGCGGACAGGACTTCGCAGTGGGTGACCGTGGGAGTTTCATTTAATATTATTGAGGCCAGTCGCCAGGCCCTTGAGGATTCATTGAACTACAAGCTGTTCAAGGATGATCAGGAAAAATTGACCAGGGCGATAAAGGAAGCCGAGAAGGGATAAGCCTGCTCAAAATGCAAAAACCCCTCGCCGAATTAATACGTCCTCAAACCATTGAAGAATTTGTTGGTCAGGGGCATCTGAAAACCAGAATCAGAGCCATGGTTCTCGGCAAACGCCTGCAGAGCACTCTTTTTTTCGGCCCTCCGGGCTGCGGCAAGTCGACACTGGCCATGATCATTGCCAAGGGATATGGCAAACAATTTATAAGACTTAGCGCCCCTGAAACAGGCCTTGCCGAGCTCAGGAAAAAAATTGCCGGCATTGAAATTCTCATTCTGGATGAACTGCATCGTTTTTCCAAAGCTCAGCAGGATTTTTTTCTGCCCTTTCTTGAGACCGGTGAAATCGTTCTTCTGGCCACTACCACGGAAAATCCTTCATTCAGCGTAACCCGTCAGCTGTTGTCCAGAATAAATGTTTTGAGGCTCAGATCATTAAGCAGGGAGGAATTGCTGCAGATAGCGGACAGGGCGGCAGGTGTGTTTCATGGTAATGTGCCGGAAAAAAGCCTTGAAATGCTGACAGTCCTGGCCGCAGGCGATGCCAGGACATTTCTTAATCTGCTGGAATATCTGCGGGAGCTTGATCAGGAAGATCTTGAGCCGGAAAAGCTGAAAACAGTCCTTCCTGAAGCTGTAATCCGCGGCGATCGTGACGGTGACATTCATTATGAACTGGCATCTGCAATGATTAAATCCATAAGAGGCAGTGATCCGGACGCCTCGCTCTATTACCTGGCCTGCCTTCTGGAGTCAGGTGAGGATCCCGGATTTGTCTGCAGAAGACTGATCCTGTCAGCCGCAGAAGATGTGGGGCTGGCTGAGCCCATGGCCCTGCCAATCGCTGTTTCCTGTCAGCACGCAGTGGAATTTGTGGGGATGCCTGAAGGGTTTATTCCTCTGGCAGAAACAGTAGTTTTCCTGGCCCTGGCACCAAAGTCCAACACTACCTATGCTGCTTATCTTAGCGCCCAGAGGGAAATCCGTACTAACGGCCCCAAGCCCGTGCCCCTGCACTTGAGAAATCCATCCACAAGCCTTCATAAAGAATGGGGATACGGGCAGGGCTACAAATATCCTCACGCCTTTCCCGATGCCTGGATTGATCAGGATTATCTGCCCCTGGAGCTTAAGGGTCGAAAGTTTTACAATCCCAAAAATCATGGAATGGAGCCAAGACTTCTGACCTGGCTGAAGAAGAGAAGAAAGAGATGATTCAGTTGAAGAGTATTCTTTTCAGATCCTGAATGTTGGCCAGGCCTGTTTCCGAGTTGCCATGCCGCGGTGAGAAGACAGGCTTGTATCCAAGTTTCAGGGCCTGCTTCATTCTCAGGTCATGTCCCAGAACAGGCCTGATCTGGCCGTTGAGGTCAACCTCCCCCCAGAAAACCGACCTTTTGGGCAGGCTTACGTTCTGAAACGAGGATATCACCGCGGCCACCAGTCCCAGATCCATTCCAGGGTCGCTCAGACGCAAACCGCCACCGATCTTGGTATAAATATCAGACTGAGCCATGTTTAAATTCAGTTTTTTCTCCATGACCGCCAGAAGAAGATGAAGTCTGTTGAGATCAAACCCCAGCGCTGTTCTTCTTGGTATGGCCAGAAAAGATGAACTTGCCAATGCCTGGACTTCTATGGCAAATGGTTTCTGGCCATCCACAGCCATGACCACTGCTGAACCGCTGAGCCCGGGGTCTCTGGCCTTCAGAAAAAAGGTTGAAGGGTCCCGCACAACATTAAGTCCTTTACTGTCCATTTCAAACATGACCAGTTCATTGCTGGGCCCGAACCTGTTCTTGACCACCCTTAAAATGCGGAAAAGATGCTCTTTATCCCCCTCCAGGTAAAGCACTGTGTCTACCATATGCTCCAGAAGTTTTGGCCCGGCAATGTGCCCGTCCTTGGTTACGTGTCCCACAAGGACTACGCAGATGTTGGATTCCTTGGCCTTTTGAATCAGTCTTGATGATACGGCCCTGATTTGAGAGGGTGTGCCTGGGATAGTATCCAGTTCAGGGCTGCACATGGTCTGGACAGAATCGATGATCATAAGCCTCAGACCTGACTGGGAAATGAAAGCATCCAGTACATCATCCAGGGAATTGGTGGAAACCGCGCTTATTCCGCTGTCCAGAAGAGCCAATCTCTCTGCCCTGGATCTGATCTGGGCAAGAGATTCTTCTCCGCTGACATAAAGGGAGCCGTTTCCATCTTCAGAGACCGCGGCGCATAACTGAAGAAGAAGAGTTGATTTGCCAATGCCTGGTTCTCCACCCAGGAGAATGACTGAGCCTGGAACAATGCCGCCGCCCAGAAGTTCATCCATCTCTTCCATTCCTGTTCCCAGAAAATCTGCTGAACCGGTCTGTACCGACTTGATATTTATTGGGATATTGTCAGTTCTGGTGTCGCGTTTTGTCGCGCTGGGACCATTTTGACGAAGCTCAAGGCTGTTCCATTCCCCGCAATGGGAACATTGACCCTGCCAGCGATGAGAATGGGATTTACATGACGTGCAGATGTAAACGCTTTTTATTTTCATGAAAGCTTATGGAGTCGGGTCATGGGCTTCAATTACCTCAAGACCGAATTCCTGCATTTCTTCGGGGGGATTGTAAAAAACAACCATAAAGGGTGTATAACCGCCGGGTTCCACAAGCCTGTTTGTTGTAAGTATTCCCAGGCGGGACTGGAGCGTGGACTCAAGTTCTTCTTCTGATGAAACCTGAAGCTGGAACAATGAAGCTACATTGCCGCATAAAAAATCTTTTTCAACAAGAACAGTACCCCCAATATCATAAAGTGATGCTCTTAATTTGATCATGGATTTTGGTTCGCTGAAGTTGTTTACAGCCTGTCCTTCCACAACAAAAAGCTGTCCAATCTTGTCATTGTTAACAAAATACTGGCGTATATTTTCCAGGGAGATATCTCTGACGTCTTTCTCTGTGAATTCATTTTGTTGCGTAATTTCCACCTTTTCTTCCTGAGTAGAAATGAAAGGAATAGTCATGCCGTTATCAAGCATGGGCAGAACAAAGTAAACACCCAGGGCAATAATCACCGCCGCCGCAAGAGCTATAATCCATCTCCTGATCTTTTTTCGCCGGGCCAGGAACACGCTCACATCATCAAAAGAAGTATCAGACCTGGATGGTTCCTTTGTTCTTTCTTCCGTCCTCCACTTTATGGCGAAATCATCTGTAATTTTTTCCTGATCCTGATCAGAAAGCTTGAAGATATTTTTGCATCTTGTGCATCGAAGTCTGACCTCGTCCTTGACCCTTGAATCGTCGAGATTGTATTTGGTTTTGCAATTAGGACATTGAACTATCATGGCTGATCTCCGGTAATTATTATTCTGGAATCAGTGTGTATATCCCAGGCAGTTTTCTGTATCTTTCCGCGCAGTCAAGTCCGTAACCCACTATAAACCCTTTTTTCAGGACAAAACCAGCGTAATCAACTTTGACCTGGACTTCCCTTCTTTCATGTTTGTCAATAAGAGCGCATAATCTTACGGATTCCGGGTCCCTGCCTTCCAGCACCCGCCGTAAATATGAAACCGAGCGCCCTGTATCAACTATATCCTCCACGATGAGAACATTCTTGCCTTTGATGGAAATTTCCATGTCTTTTGAAAATATTACCTTTCCGCTGGAGGAAGTCCTGTCAGCATAGCTTGACATGCGCACAAAGTCCATTTCCGGTTCTATGGATAATGATCTGATCAGGTCAGCGTAAAATATAAATGCGCCTTTGAGAACGCATACTGCGACCAATGATCTGTCCTGGAAATCTCTGGATATTTCCTCTCCAAGTTCTCTGACCCTGTTCTGGATAAGGTCAGGTTTAAAAATTTCTTTTAACTTCATTTTTTCAATATATTGAATATGGGATGTTACATTTCCATAAGCATGGCGGTTTCATCACAGTCCGGAAACTTAGGGCAGCGCAGGCAGTCAGCCCATACCTTCTGAGGCAGAACGTCTTTTGATATTTCAATAAAGCCCAGTCTTGCAAAAAAGGCGACTTGATAGGTTAATGTGAAAACCTTGTAAATACCTAATGTTATGGCCTCGCTAAGGCATGATTCAACAAGTTTCCTGCCCCATCCCTTCCCTCTTATGTCGGAAACGATGGCCAGAGAACGGACTTCAGCCAGGCTTTCCCAGACAATGCTCAGCGCGCAGCAGCCAAAGATACCTGGATCATTGTCACTGGCTATGACAAAATAGTCCCTTAAATGGCTGTAAAGTTCGCTGTAGGATCTTGGCAGCAACAATTCCTGTTTTGAACAGTCCATCAGTATGGCATGAATGGACTTTACATCACTGATCCTGGCTTTGCGCAAAAAGTATTTGTTCAATTTTTCCCCGTTTTCAAGCTGCTAATCTGTCATTGCCGCAAGCTTTTGAGCAATCCTGACAGCTGATACCGCGTCTTCGGCATAACCATCAGCCTTGATCTTCTCCGCGTAAAATTGAGTGAGAACAGCTCCTCCCACCATAACCCTGCAGGGCATGTTGTTTTTTTTAATTAGTTTGATGGTCTCCTCCATTTTGACCATAGTCGTGGTCATCAGAGCGGAAAGTCCAATAATCTTTGCCCCATGTTTTTTTGCCATGTCAACTATCTTCTGCGCTGAGACATCCCTTCCCATATCAATAACATTAAATCCATAATTACCCAGCATCAGACACACAATATTTTTGCCGATATCATGGATATCCCCCTCAACAGTAGCCATTATCACGGTTGGGCCAGGATCCTTTTTGTTCTTTTCAAGCAGAGGCTTCAGGTATTCAAAGCCTTTTTTCATGGTTTCTGCACTAAGGATAAGCTGGGGAAGAAAAAAATCTCTTTTTTCGTATCTTTGACCAACAATGTTTATGGCCGGGATCATCTCCTGGTTAACTATCTCAAAGGCATCCCGGCCATTATTGATTTCCTTTTCAAGAATAGATGCCATGGCTTCTTTTTTACCCTTGAGAATAGCCTCTTGAATAGAGGAAGCAAAAGTCAGTTTTTGTGTCACTGACTTACCAGCTAATGATCCTGAAGGTTTCCAGTTTGAAAAATTGCGGATATATTTCCGGGCCATTCTGTCATGCCCAAGGATGACACTGGAGGCCGCCAGGGATTCTCTCAGACGAACTGAAGCAGGATTTGCTATTAAGGAATTCATGCCAGCCCCGAGACACATGCATAAAAAAGCTGAGTTAACGAGTTCTCTAGCTGGAAGGCCAAAGGAAATATTGGAAAGGCCTACGATGGTCGGCAGATTCCATTTTCCACGGCAGTATCGGATTACATCCAGGCTGTCCAGAGCCGCATGCGCACTGGATGACAGGGTCAGGGCCAGGGCGTCGACAAGGATCAGTCTTTCTGGAATTTTCAAGTCTCTGGCTTTCTTCAAAAGACTGTCAATGATCCTTATCCGTTCAGCTGATGTGTCGGGAAGCTTTTTCCCTTTAAGAGGCAACAGGATAAATGGTGCGCCAAAATCCCGGCACAAGGGCCCCAGGATATCCATTTTATCCCCCTCTCCGCTGATGGAATTAACCAGGGGGCTGCCAGGATATTCAAAGAGAGTATTTTTTATGGCCTGAGGGTTGCTTGAGTCAATGCAGAGGGGAAAGTCAAACCTGGAAACAAGTTCCCTGGTCAGGGCAGGAAGGAGTTTTTCCTCATCCACCATTGGAGCTCCGACATTGATATCCAGAACATCCGCACCTTGTTCTATCTGTTCTTCAGCCAGTTCCAGAGCTCTGGTAAATTCAAAGCCCTGGAGCTGGGATGCAAGTTCTTTTTTGCCTGTGGGATTAATCCTTTCTCCCACCAGCACGGTTCTATGGTTGAAGCCAAAGAGGACGCTTCTGCTCCTGGAGGTCAGAATAAGGCGGGGTTTACTCTGAAGCCCGGGTTTCCTGCAGAAAGAGTTCTCAGTTGATTGCCTCAGGGCTTGGATATGATCAGGAGTGGTTCCACAGCATCCCCCCAGAAATTTTACTCCCATGTTCAGGAGAGGCTTAATTTTGGCCGCGAATGTATCAGGATCCAGGTTGAACACAGTCCTGCCATTCTCCAGGACCGGCAGACCAGCGTTGGGCTGGATGAGCAGCGGAGTTTCCAGTCTGGGCAGCATAGATTCAACCAGGGGAATAAAATCATCCGGTCCTGAACCGCAGTTTATGGCAATGATATCAATGCCGAGGTTCTGCATTGTATCCAGGAAAACCAGAGGTCTTGTCCCGGTAAGACTTTGCCCGTGTTCAAAGGTCATGGAAACGGCTATGGGCAGATCGCAGACTTGTCTTGCTGCTATGACTACTGCCCTGGCTTCAGCCAGGTCAAAAAACGTTTCCCCAAGGATAAGGTCAGCTCCTCCCAGCACAAGACCTGTTATCTGCTCTTTGAAAGCAGTGAGTATTCGGGAAAATTCAATATCCCCGAGAGGAGCCAACATTTTTCCGGTTGGACCAACACTGCCGGCAATGAAAGCCCTGTTGCCCGCTGCCAGACGTGCGGTCTGAGCCATGATCCGGTTGAATTCCGTGGGGTTTATATCAGGCTTGAGTTTATACCTGTTGCCCCCAAATGTATTGGTGGTTATGATCTGGGACCCGGATGAAATATACATGTCATGAATTTCTCTGATTAACCCCGGTTTTTCCATGCCCAGTTCTTCAGGGGATTGTCCCGGCTTTAAACCCCTTGACTGTAGAAGAGTGCCCATTCCTCCGTCAAAAAGGATTATCTGTTCGTTGTTAACCAGTCTTAAAAAACTCATGCTTTCAGCCTGTTATTTCAAAAATTGCCAAAGTCAGCAGCAAGGCATTTTGAGGTTGGTGAGATGGTGATTTGATAATTGACAAAGAATACTGCATACTGAAAATTATTGAAAAGGACAAATAAAAACTATAGGCTGGAAATCAGGCTGGCAGGAGACCAGGATATTGAGGAAAGCGGACATAAATTCGGACCTCCTTTAAATTGAAGCCAGCCAATCATCCTGAAAAACTTCAAGATATGAATATAAAAGATAGAGATTCCAAAAAGAAGAAACAAGACAAGGAACAGCCAGAAGAAATCTGCAAGGATATCTGCGCTAGGCCCGATTCCACTCCCTCAGTCACTGATCCTTTAAGGATATATATGCGTGAGCTGGGCAGGTTTCCGCCTTTATCGGCTGAAGAGGAGTTCGAGCTGGCAAGGAAATTTCGGGAAGAAGGAGATCATGATGCGGCACTCAAGCTTGTGACTTCAAACCTGCGCCTGGTGGTCAGGATCGCCATGGAGTTTCAACGCAAGTGGATGAAAAATGTGCTTGATTATATCCAGGAAGGCAATGTGGGACTTATGAAGGCCTTGAAGAAATTTGATCCAGACAAGGGAATCAAGTTTTCCTATTATGCCTCTTTCTGGATCAGGGCATATATACTCAAGTTTATCATGGATAACTGGAGAATGGTCAAGGTTGGTACCACCCAGGCCCAGCGCAAGCTTTTTTATAACCTGAGTAAAGAAAAGCAACGTCTAGAATCTCTGGGCATAACTCCTGACTCTGATACTATTTCCCAGAATCTTGATGTATCCGAAGCAGATGTGGTTGAAATGGGTCAAAGGCTTGGCCAGCACGATCTTTCTCTGGATATGCCCTACAGTGAAGACTCAGAAATGACCCCCATGAACTTCATACCTGCAATCGGCCAGGGAGCTGAGGAAATTCTTTTACAGGAAGAGACAGCAGATATTCTTAACAAAAATATCAAGGAGCTTATGCCCAGTTTGAATGAAAAAGAAAAAGACATCATTGAGATGAGGCTTCTTGCTGAATCTCCGGTCACTCTCAGGGAAATCGGAGAAAAATACGGAATCACCAGGGAGAGGGTCAGACAGATCGAAGCCAGACTTCTTGAAAAAATAAGGGCTCATATCAAGGATCATGTCAGTGACTTTTCCAGGGAGTGGATAGAGAATGACTGACAGGCTGAGCCAGGCAAGAAACAAGGCCAAAATCTTAGCCGCACAATGCAGCCTGGACTTTTATAATCATTTTTCCTCAGAGCATGCCCAGTCCAGGGATATTTTTTTCAGCCATCCCATGATTCTCAGGCTTCGCGAAGATGTCCTGCCTTTTTTTAACGATGGATTTGGTCATGGGATTGAACACTCAAAAAAGGTTGCCATAGATGCAGGTATATTGGCAATAATTGAGACAAGACCCTGGAGTAGTCCTTCTGAAGCCAAGAGAATATGTATTCTCAGCCAAATGTCTGGCCTTCTTCATGATATCTGCCGTCAGGATGAAGACCACGCCTTGAGGGCCGCAGAGATTTCTTCTTTGATTCTGAAAAGTTATGCTGTTTCCCAACAGGACCGGATTGACATCGCCTTTGCTGTCAGCAACCACGAGGCCTTCAAGGAAGCGGTCAAGACTGAAGATCAGAGGCAAAAGTTATTGAGTGATATTCTGTATGACGCAGACAAATTCCGCTGGGGTCCTGACAATTTCATTACCACTTTGTGGGAAATATGCTGTTTTGAAGAATTGTCGCTGAATGAAATTATTGCCATATTTCCCAAGGGACTGGATTTTATAAAAAAAATTAATGAAACATTCAGGACTGAGACCGGAAGAATCTATGGGCCGGAATTTATCAGGTGCGGTCTAGAGGTGGGCGCTCAGGTATACAGGCTTCTTCTGGATGATCTTCAATCAAAGGATGTTTCTTTTTGTCATAAATGACAAAAAGGCAGCCTCTCAGTTATGAACCTGTCTGATAAGGATTTTCTCAACACGCTGTTAAGCCTTCTGGTTATTCAATGATAAAACTTAGCTCCATTATAATAAGCATGGCGGTTCTTTTGACAGCCGGTTGCGCTGTCAAACCGGAGCCTTTAGTAAAGCAGGTGGAATGGGAGTTGTCTTCTGAGGCTGCTGTCACCTTCTATTACCTTAGAGCCCAGGATGAGATTTTCCGGGGAAGATTTCTCGAATCAGCATCTTTACTGGCAAAAGCCATTGAAAAAAGTCCCAGGCCTGGCCTTTATATTGAAATGGCCAGATCCTACTGGCGCGGGCAGGACAGGGATATGGCCTTTAAGTCAATAGAACAGGCTTTAAATGTATTCCCGGATGAACCTGGACTGTATTTTTTTCTGGTGGAGCTGTTTCTAGCTGATAACAGAAACAAAGATGCAGTTGAGGTCCTTGAGAAGTACAGAAAAGTTGCTCCGGATGATTTGGATGTTTTTCAGGACCTGGGGTTTTTTTATCTAGAAATGGGAGAATATCCAAAGGCCCTGGATCTTCTGGAGCAGGTTCCGGATAAAAGAAGGACCCCGGAAATATTATATTATATGGGCAGGGCAAGCAATGAGCTTGGTGACAGCAAAAAGGCTGTTGAATTTTTAAGACGGGCGGTGGATGAAAACCCTCTGTTTCTTCAGGCCTGGGCTGAGCTGGCCTTTATCTATGAACGCAAGAGAGATTACCTCCAGGCAGAGGAAATCTATGAGAAGCTTCTGAATATCGGGGAACGAAATCCGGATCTCATCCTGCGCGTTATCGAGCTTAATCTGAAGCTTAATGATCCGGATAAGGCGCTGCTGTTTCTGGACAGAGGCCCGGTTGATGTGCAATTTCGCCTTGACGTTGCCAACCAGTTCATCACCAACAGTTTTTATAATCATGCCTATGATATCCTTCAGGAAATAATGCAGAAAGGAGCCTACCCACCTACAGTTTATTTTTATCTTGCTCTTATTGCTTATCAGGGATGGTCTCAGCCTGACGAAGCACTTGAATATCTGAGCAATATTCCTGAAGACGATCACTATCATCTGCAGGCTCTGTCATTCAGTATCCAGATATATTACGAACAGGAGCAGTACCATGAAGCCCTCCAGCTTTCCAGTCTGGGTCGTGAGATTCATCCCCTGGAAAGCAGGTTTGTTTTTTTTGAGTCCATTATTCTGGAAATTCTGGGTAAATATTCCCAAGCTCTGGAGTCAATCAACTCCGGACTTGAAAAATGGCCCACTGACACTGACCTGCTTTTCAGAAAAGGTTCTGTCTGGAACAAGAAGGGGGATAAAGACAGGTCCATACAGATAATGGAAGAGATTATAGTCATCGACCAGGATCACCATGAAGCCCTTAATTATGTCGGCTACACCCTTGCTGAGCAGAATAAAGATCTGGACAGAGCCCTGGTGCTCATTAACAGGGCCCTGAATCTTGATCCTGCAAATGGATATTATATTGATTCCCTGGCCTGGGTTTATTATATGCAGGGCCATTACGACAAGGCCTGGAAAGAAATTCAGAGAGCTGTGGAATTTGTTGATGACGATCCCATAATCTGGGAACATTACGGGGACATTGCCAAAGTCATGGAGATTCATGACCAGGCCCTTTACGGTTATGAAATGGCCCTGGAATACGAATCTGAAAATACGGAAGAAATTCTGGAAAAGATTGAAACCCTTGGCAATAAATTTTAGAAACAACAAACCAGAACTGAATTATAATGTCTTTTTTTTTCCGTCTGACAATGTTCTGTCTGATATCGACTCTGGTTTTTGGCTGCGCTCCCAGAAAGATTCCAGTTGAAAAGCCGCCAGAGGTAATCTGGAATGAATTTCAGTCCGGCATGGCTGAATTTTCTCCTGATCAATCTTTTCTGATCAGCGCTTCTGTGAGTTACATTACTCCAGGTCAGAGAAACAGAATTCAGTCCTCTATCTGGGGATTTATTGGTTATCCTATCCGCATGGATCTGAGCGCTGGATTCGGTCAAACAATTGCCATGTGGTATGAAGATGATTTCCTATGGGAGGCTTACTTTCCAGGTGAAAACATGAAATACGTTCACCATGACGGCAGTATCGGGGCCAGTATCCTCGGATATCCCACTCCCCTTGACCTGAAGCAGACCTCAAAGGTTCTGTTGGGGGCATTCGGTGACCTTGTTCCAGACAGTTTTCACGAGGTTCAAAGCTATAATGGCAAATGGAAGTATTCCTTTAGAGGCCATGAAGTGGAAAATATGGTTTTAGCCCGGGACGGCTCTGTTTCCTCAATTTCCGGCCAGGGATGGAAGATTGAGCTGTCATCCAGAAAGGATGAGGGTTTATTCCATTATTATTCAAGGATCGACATGCAGCTTTCAGAAGATGAGAGAGCATTGATCAGGATCAGATCCGTCAGACTTGATGATCAGATATGGGATGAGGACCAGCTTGTTCTGAATATTCCCCCTGAGGCTGGAGTTGTGTATCTGCCTGATTTTCAATTTTAGCAAAGAGTTTATAAAATCCGGTTTTTCTGCGTCAGCTGCGGATTTTTTCCATTGGGTCATTCAATCTGATACATCGGGATGATATTCAATTAAAGTCAGCTGAAAGAGGTTATAAAATGATACTTAACAATCAATCCTGCTTCAGTGAAACCAGAGAACAAAGCCTGGGGCCATTTGAATTGTTTCTTGTAGGCTGGAGGCTCATAATCAGCGAGATTTTCTGGACGCTGAAAAGCCGGCTTTGGAGCTGGGAGATAAAACAGCTTGAAAAACGTCTGATAATCGAAAATATCCGGCTGGCCGAGCTGGTTCAAAAAAAGGTCAGGGAAAATGCGCGCAATCTTGATCTTATGAATCCTGAGATTGATCTGACCATTGGACAGATTGGACTTTTAAAGGAAGAAATTGATTATCTGGGAAAAGAGATGCGGGCTAAACGAGACTTTTTTGTTGAAAACCGCAAACAAAAATACCTGAAGGATCAGGATTAACAGGACAGTTATGCAGACAAGTACAATTATCTTTGGTTCAGATCATGCCGGAGTTGATTTAAAGTCGGCATTGATTGATCAGCTCAAGGCTGACTACAAAGTTATTGATGTGGGACCTTCTCAAAAGGCAAGTTGTGACTACCCTGTTTACGCAAAAAAGCTCTGTCTGAAAGTCCTGGAGCTCCAAAGTCCGGGAATTCTGATATGTGGGTCAGGCATAGGAATGTCCATGGCGGCCAACCGGATCAGAGGAGTCAGGGCAGCCCTTTGTTTAAATGAATATATGGCCGCAATGTCCAGAATGCATAATGACGCCAATGTGCTCTGCCTTGGCCAGAGAATAGTGGGTGTCGGACTGGCAAAAAGCATAGTCCAGGCTTTTCTTACGGCCGGTTTTGAAGGGGGCAGGCATCAGAAAAGAGTAGACCTTATAGAAGAAGTTGTTTAAGTATGATAATGCTGATTTCCAAACTTTTCATCTCAACCTTTTAATTTCAAACCTGAAATGGATATCAAAATGACAAACCAAACTGATCACAGGGCTGTTAACATCATCAAAGGTCTGATTATGGATGGAACCAGAAGGGCAAATTCAGGACATCCTGGTGGTGCCATGTCTTCTGCTGACTTTTTATTCATACTGTTCAAGGAGTTTCTGGTTTTTAATCCTGAAAATGACCAGTGGTTTGACCGGGACAGGTTTGTCTTGTCCGCCGGGCATGAGTCCATGCTGCTTTACAGCCTGCTGTGCATGAGCGGATTCTTATCCATGGATGATCTCAAGGCCTTTCGTCAATTTGGCAGCAGGACGCCCGGCCACCCTGAACATCATATGACTCCGGGGGTGGAAGCCACGACCGGTCCTTTGGGCCAGGGCATGGCGATGTCAGTGGGGATGGCTGTTGCAGAATCTTTTTTACGTTCCAGGCTGGGAAAAGAAGTCTGCGATCATTTTACATACGTCCTGGTTTCAGACGGTGATCTTCAGGAACCTGTTTCCATGGGGAGCGCTGCTCTGGCTGGAGGATGGGGTCTGGGAAAGCTCATTGTTTTTTACGACAGCAATAAGATCCAGCTGGCTGGTCCAACTGAGCGCGCAGACTGTTCTGACTACAAAAAGATATTTGAGGCTTTCTGCTGGCAGGTTATCGAGATAGACGGACATGATCATGACCAGATCAGAAAGGCCATAACAGCTGCCAGAATGGAAGACCAGAGACCTACTCTGATCATCGGGCATACGATAATGGCCAAGGGGAGCGCAACCCTTGAGGGCAGTGAAGAGACTCACGGGGCACCCTTTTCACCAGAAGAAATTGCCAGGACCAAGGAAATCCTGGGTCTGCCAGTGGAGCAGGATTTTTACCTGCCCCAGGATATTTTGAGTCACTTTCAGGAAAGATTCCCCAGCCTGGTAGAGAAGGCGGAAATCTGGCGGAGAAAACTTGACGATGTTTTGCGGGGTTCAGATGAAAAAGCCGGGTTCTGGAATTTTATCAATTCTGATCCTGCTGCCCGCAATCTGGAGCTGTCAGAGTTTGAATCCGGACAGAATATTGCCACTCGAAAGGCCTTTGGAACATGTCTCGATAAATTAATGAACAGTCTACCTAACCTTTTGGGCGGTTCAGCTGATCTTGACCCTTCCAATCAGACTGTGAAATTCAGAGAAGGCGCGGGGCTTTTTCATAATATAACTAATCCCTCAGGACGCTATCTGGCTTTTGGAGTTCGCGAATTTCCCATGGGCGCGATTCTGAACGGCATGGCCCTTCATGGAGGGGTAACCGGTTTTGGTGCGACATTTCTGGTTTTTTCCGACTATGAGCGAAACGCTCTTCGAATGTCCGCCTTACAAATGCTTCCCGTGCTTCATGTGTTTACCCATGACTCATTTTATGTAGGCGAGGATGGCCCAACCCATCAACCAGTAGAACATATAAGTTCGCTTCGCCTTATCCCCGATTTTTACGTTTTCAGACCTGCAGACGCGCAGGAAACAAGGTTTTGCCTGGAACTGGCCCTTGGTCAGACCAAAACTCCAAGCGCGCTGCTTTTGACCAGGCAGGGAGTTCCGGTCATGGACCTCAAGAAATTCCCTCAGGTTATTGATGGAGTCAGAAGAGGGGCATATATCCTCAAGGATGTTCAGGATGCGGAAATAATAATAATTGCTTCAGGATCAGAGGTGCATCTTGCTAAAGAGGCCGCTGCCATGCTCGCGCCGGCCAGGATCAGGGTTGTGAGCGCTCCGTGTCTGGAAATCTTTGATGCCCAGGAGGATGATTATAAAGAAAAGGTCTTGCCCGCAAAGATCAGAAAGAGGTTTGCTGTTGAAGCTGGCCGGGGAAACATCTGGTATAAGTATGTGGGGCTTGATGGATATGTTTACAGCCTGGACAGGTTTGGAGAGTCGGCTCCGGGCAAGGTCCTGGCCAGAGAATTTGGATTTACAGCTGAACAGTTTTCAAGGTTTATTCAGGACAGGATCTAGCAGGTTTTCAAAGGATACTGGACAGAAAAGAGCTTCAGGGGGAATAAGTGCTGGGATTTCTCCTTTTGTTTTCATGCATGGGAAAGTCGACCTTGATCTTGAACATATTTTTGGCAGGGAGATTCAAGATTTCTATTCCTGTTTTTCTTGTGATTTCAAGAAGGGACTGCCTTACAAATTCCTTTGATGGACCGATGTAAGTAAACCACACATTCTGTTTGTGCTTTCGCAGATAATTATGGGTAACCCCGGGGTGGCTGTTTACTTCGGCCACGAATTCCTCAAGCTTATCCTCAGGAACGCATGCCGCGCACAATGTGCTGTGCCAGCCCAGCTTTTTAGACTGGAAATTGGCGCCGATACGTCTGATAACACCTTTTTGTCTGAGGACCCTGACCCTGCTTAAGGTTTCAGCTTCAGTCAGGCCCAGCTTTTTGCCGATAACCCGGTAAGGTCTTGGAGCCAATGGGAAATCAGTCTGGATGATGTCCAGAATCTCTTTTTCCACTCTTGATAATGAGGTATCATCCGTCATTGTTTCAAACCTTCTTATCCCTTGCCGGTTCATATGAGCACAATGGTTCCGGGGCCAGAAAATCCTGCTTCATGGTAAAGGCCCGAGCCCTGCAACCTCCACACACCCGGTGATATTCGCATACTCCGCATTTGCCTTTGTACTGACTGATATCCCTGAGTTTGAGAAAATTGGCTGAACTTTTCCAGATTTCAGGAAAAGGGCTTGTTTTGACATTGCCGCATTCAAGTTCAAGATAGCCGCAGGGTTGTACCTGTCCCACATGGGAAATGAAGCAGAAACCAATGCCCCCGAGACAGCCTCTGGACATGGCGTCCAGTCCGAAGTTCTCCCTGTTGACAGGGATATTTTCCTCTTTGGCCCTCTGACGCATTATGCGGTAATAATGAGGGGCGCAGGTAGCCTTGAGATGCATGTCAGTAGTTTTCCGGAAGTCATAAAACCAGTTCAGAACCTCTTCGTATTCCTGGGCGGAAATGGCCTGGTGGGAAATTTCAGCGCCCCTTCCGGTGGGCACCAGCATGAATATGTGCCAGGCCACTGAGCCAAGGTCTCTGGCCAGATTAAATATGTCTTTGAACTGGTGGATATTGTCTCTGGTCACAGTGGTATTGATCTGGAAAGGAATACCGGCCTGTTTCAAAAATTCTATCCCGGCCATTGATTTATCAAAAGCCCCTGTCACCCCGCGAAAACGGTCATGTTCCGATGAAGTCGGGCCGTCTATGGAAATGCTGCAGCGCTGGATTCCAGAATCTTTCATCAGCCTGGCGTTCTCTCTGGTAATAAGGGTTCCGTTGGGAGCCATCACGCACCGCAGACCAAGATTATCGGCATGGGCCACAAGTTCAAAAACATCTGGCCTGAGCAGGGGTTCTCCTCCGGTAAAGATAACAACAGGGTCTCCTGTTTGTGGAAAAGTGTCTATAAGCTCAAGGGCTTCTTTGGTGGAAAGTTCCCCTTGAAACGGTTCCGGATGAGCCTCTGCCCGGCAGTGCTTGCATGCCAGATTGCAGGAGCGGGTGATTTCCCAGGCAATCAGTCTTAAGGGCGGGGCTTTCATTGTTTCCTGTGATTGCATTTTATCCCTCTTGTTTCAGCCAGCTGGCAATATCCGCGGCAAAATATGTCAGAATAAGGTCTGCTCCGGCCCTCTTTATGGAAGTAATGGTTTCCATGACTATCTTTTTTTCATCAATATATCCAAGTCTGGCTCCGGCCTTGATAAGACTGTATTCACCGCTTACCTGGTAGGCGGCTACAGGCAGGCTGAAGTTCTGTCGCAGGTTCCTGATAATGTCCAGGTAAGGCAGGGCAGGTTTGACCATCAGGATATCAGCCCCCTCTTCAATGTCTGCATTTGCTTCACGAGTAGCCTCCCTGGAATTGGCCGGGTCCATCTGATAAGTCTTGCGGTCTCCAAAAGAGGGCGCGCTCTGGGCCGCGTCTCTGAAGGGACCGTAAAAGGCTGATGCATACTTTACAGCATAGGACATGACAGGCAGATCTGAGAAATCTTTTTTATCCAGGGCCTTGCGGATGAATCCCACTCTTCCGTCCATCATGTCCGAAGGAGCGATAATGTCCGCTCCGGCCCTGGCATGGGAAAGGGCGGTCATGGCCAGAAGTTCCAGGCTGGGATCGTTCAGTACCTGTTCGTCTCTGATAATGCCGCAGTGGCCGTGATCCATGTATTCGCAGAGGCAGACATCAGTGATGACCACCAGTTCGGGATAAGCCGACTTGATTTTCGACACAGCTCTCTGGACTATGCCCTGGTCACTATAAGCCTGGGAAGCTTTGGCGTCTTTTTTTTGAGGAATTCCAAAAAGGATTAAGCTGGTGAGGCCGTCTTGAGCTGCCATGGCAATATGTTTGAGCAGGCTGTCAACTCCAAGCTGAAACTGTCCCGGCATGGAATTGATGGGTTTTTCCAGATGTTCGTCACCTTCAACAACGAAGTAGGGCTGCACAAGATTTTCAGGGGTTATTGCACTTTCCCTGACCATTTTTCTAAGGGAGGCTGTTTTGCGCAGCCTTCGTCCGCGATAAAAGTTCATCTAAGATATGCTCCTGTTAAAGCTGAAAGCAGTAAAAGAAAACTTTGCCGTAACTTTTCACTATTTCAGTAAAATTGCAGGTCCCTGGACCACCAAAACATCGAGGCGAATAGTTACATATTATTTCGCGATTTCCTCATCAGTGAGATAACAGGCCGGGTCCTGGGCCCAGATATCCGCGTAGTAGGCCTCTGCCCTGGCCCTGAAGTTTCCGGCACAGACACTCAGAAATCGGCAGCCCGCGCATCTGCCTCCCACATATTTCTTTTTATCCTTGAGCTTGGCCAGAAGCTCGATGGAAGGGTCATCCCAGATTTCGGAAAATGGTCTTTCCAGGACATTGCCAAAGGTCTGATTGCGCCAGAACTGATCAGGATGTACGCTTCCATCCCAGGAAATGCATCCGATTCCCCGGCCTGAATTATTGCCTTCGTTAAACTGCAGAAGTTCAAAGACATCTTTTGCCCTCTCAGGATTTTCTTTTAACAGCCGCAGATAAACATAAGGTCCGTCAGCATGGTTATCAACCGTGAGCACTTCCTTTGGCATTCCGGCATCAAAAAGGCTTTTTGTTTCATCCATTATCAGATCAACCAATTGCCTTGTGCCCTCATGAGTCAGGTCTTCCTTGATCAATTCTGAACCCCTGCCTGAATATACCAGGTGGTAAAAGCAGACTCTGGGGATTTCCATTTTTCTGAGAATCTGGAAAATCCTGGGAACCTCATCAATATTTCTTTTGTTGACAGTGAAGCGCAGACCAACCTTAAGTCCTTCAGCCTGGCAGTTTTCAACTCCAAGCATGGCTTTTTTAAAAGAACCGGGTACACCGCGAAAATGGTCATGCACTTCCTTTTCACCGTCAATGGATATGCCCACGTATGAAAGGCCGACTCCTTTGAGCTCTCTGGCCTTTGATTTTGTAATAAGTGTGCCGTTGGTGGAGATGACCGCTCTCATGCCTTTGCTTACAGCATGACTGGCAAGTTCGGTCAGATCGTTCCGGACAAGGGGCTCTCCACCGGAGAAAAGCATAACAGGAGCGCCATAGGCGGACAGGTCATCTATTATGGCTTTGCCCTGATCTGTGTCTATTTCATCTGTGCCCTGGGTATCTCCGGCCCGGGCGTAACAATGAACGCACTTCAGGTTGCAGCGTCTGGTCATGTTCCAGACCACCACCGGTTTTTTGTCTTTGGAGAATTGAAGAAGGTGGGAAGGTAATCTGCCTGCTTCCCGGCCATAACGAAGCGCGTCTGAAGGCTCGATGGCAGCGCAGTAAAGTTTGGATATTCCGATCATATCAAGTCCTTATTACTTTTCATATGGTTTGAGATTATTCAAGGCATATGGAGAAGTTCCGGAATCAGGGGCAATATTACTGTAATGTATCGGTCGGAGTTGGGGCGTGGTTTATGGTTTCAACCAGCTGTTCCCTGGATGAGAGCAAGCTTTGCCTCAATTCCAGCCTGGCGCTGGGAGGAATTTTCGAAAAATCCCTGCTGTCCACAAGCCTGGACAGCTTGTTCATCTCCTTTCTGATTTTGTGCAGCCTTTCCATGGCCTGGTGATGTTCCGGGTTTATTTTTGCCGCTATTTCAGCAAGGTAGGTAATTTCACTGGTCATCCTGCGAAATTCACGGGCATGAATCTGTCTTTTTTGCTTATGTTTTTGAAGCAGTTTTTGGATATATTGTTTAAACCTTTGCAGCATGATCTGGACAACCTCTCGCATTTTTTTAATACATCAGGGCGGCAAGGATGATCATTACAAAAATAGGAGCAAACATGGCCATAATTACCTTAAGAAAAGAAGTTTCATGTATGTTTTTATAACCTATGATTGTCACCCCAAGAGACCATAAGGCCCCAGCTATCGGCCCAAGAAATGGCAGAATGCCGAGAATCATGGGAGCACTTCCATAGGCTGTGGCCCTGAAAGTACCCTCAAAACCCCTTTTCTCGGCCTGAAAGAGCATCAAAAAAAGATGGGTAATGCCTGATGCAATAAAAAGCCAGACTCCCATAAGCAATGGATAAAAAATTACAATAAATATTGAACCAAAACCCATCATTCTTAAACCCATCTCGCCCGCCCCATGATGGGTGGCTGCGGGAAACAGTCCGGCCATGTTCCAGATAAAGGTGGCCAGGGCCTGAATAACCATAATCATCAGAAAAAAAGCCAGGGGCATTACCAGACCCTTGAAGGGCATTTTGTAAAAAAAAGCTGCCGGAGCAAGCATGACCCTTTTTATTGTTTCAATAAATCCCGGGAAAAAGCCGGCCTTGTCCAGATTTTCCCAGGGCACGTCAAAGCCTGTTTCATGGGTTGAAGGGGCAGTTTCATCATAATCGGCAGTGTCCTGTTCACCCATGTCTTCCAGGCTGGACCAGAGGGACTCATCCTCTTTCCTGCCCTGATTCTCGGAAAATTCCTCCTTGTCTTGCTCCTCATAAAATCCCTCTGTGTAATGCTCTTCAGAAGGGTCTGAATCAGGCCTGCCGGGGGGAGAATCTGTCTTGTCCCTGTCCTCCTTATCCGGTTCCAGCAAAAAGTCCTCTTGCTGAACCTTTCTAAACCTGAACTTTTCGTGGCACTGGGGACAGGTTGCTTTCTCAGCTTTGGGCGGTATTTTTTCATCAGGAATATCCTGCTTGAATCCACATTTGGGACAGGTGATTTGCATATAAGAATGTCCTTGTTCAAAGTTAACCGGATATGGCCGCTTAGAGGTGCAGGCGGGTCCGGATGATCACTGCATTTAATATAGCCAGGCGTTTTTGATTGACAGCCGATTGTTTTATTTTGTCCTTTTAATATAATAAGTCTATCTTTATCTAAATTCAGAATCAAGTCTGGAAATGGAACATGATGATGAGTCCCATTACGTTTTCTTTAAAGACGGCACAGATTCTCTTCAGCGTCTGATGGTCTGAGATATTCAGGAAAAAGGGTCTGACGGGTATAAATGGAATCAATGCTCAGCTCCAGAAGAGATTGAGGAAGGGGGTTATCCCAGATTTCAGGCAGAATATTCCAATAATCAGCAGTAAAGTAATCAGGGTTTTTGCGGACTCCGCTGCCCAGAACATGGACAGTCTGGCCCTCGACCCTGTTGACCAGGCTGTCCATGTTCCTGAGATCAATATTGGCTGGAGATGATATGGGTAAGAAAGATGGCAGGGAAAAACCCATGGCATAAACCTGGTGCCGTCTGGAATGAATGAATACCCAGGCCGGCCCGTGTAGCAGGCTTCCCGGCCCGCGGATAAGGGCCTCAAAATAAGAAATAGTGCTCATGGGTATTTTTGAGCTGACGGCTAATCCATGAGCATGCGCAAAGACCAATCTTATTCCTGTAAAACTCCCGGGACCTCTAACGCATGATATTCCGGCCAGATCCCGGGGTCTGATTTCAGCAAACTCCAGTCCTGAATTGATGGCTTTGGCGATATGTTTCATGGCCCGCCCCGGAACTCTCAGGTTCAATGACCACAAGACCTGCTTCTGTTCTGAGTTGCCCAGAACGACTTGAAGAACTGCTTCTGAGCAGTTCAGAACCAGATGGATTGATGTTTTTGATTCAAGGTTCAAGATTCAGGGATTTGAGTTACGGATTATCTGAAAATACGCCACAGGTCATTGAATATAGCCAGTGCCATAAGGGCCAGCAGCAAGGAAATGCCGATTCTGGTGGCAATCTGTTTCATACGGTCATTGAGCGGTTTTCCAGTGATCATTTCAGCAGTATAAAAAATAATATGGCCTCCATCCAGGACCGGTATAGGCAGAAGATTGATCAAACCCAGGTTGATGCTGATAAGGGCGGTCAGCGCCAATAGGTTGACCAGTCCTTCCTGTGTCTGTTCGCTCACCAATTGGGCAATCATTATAGGGCCGCCGATATTGTCCAGTGGTATTATGCGTTCAATGAGCTTGATGATTCCCTGGACAGTAAGCTTCATAAGCATCCAGGTCTGGGCCGCTCCTTCTCTGGCCGCACCAAAGACGTTCAGCTGAATGCTTACGGTTTCTCCGGATGCAATTACACCCACTTGCGGGGTTATTATCTCTTCTCCAAAGATATTCTGACGGGTTACCATCTCAGGGTTCAGGGTGAAGCCGAGAATGCTCGAATTCCTCATGATCTGAACATCAAGAGGTTCTCCCCTGCTCTCCTGGATAAAGAGCACCATTTCATCCCAGTAGGTAATATCCTGGTTATTGACAGAGATTACCCTGTCTCCGGGCTTGAGTCCGGCTTCATAGGCTGGACTGTCATCAGCGACCTGTCCGATTTCAGCAATAAGTTCCATTTGTCCCTGGGACCAGAAAAGACCCCAATATATGAACCAGGCCAGAACAAAATTGAATACAGGTCCCGCAGCCACCACAAGGATTCTCTTCCATGGGGGTTTTCCGGAAAATGTTTCCTCTGGTGTGAACTGGTCCGGAAGGTCTTCATCATCTGATTGCCCCACCAGACTTACATAACCTCCAAGGGGTACAGCCGAGAGGCGGTACTCGGTCTTGCCAATGATAAAGCTGAAAAGCTTTGGACCAAAACCCAGAGAAAAGGTGGAAACACCGACTCCGAAAATCCTGGCCACAATAAAATGACCCAGTTCATGAAAAAAAATCAGCGCACCAAGCACCAAAACTATTGCAACAGCGCTTTCTACCATATTTTATGCCTTTATCCAGTTCTGAACGATATTTCTTGTTTCTAAGTCAAGTTCCAGAATATCCTCAAGGGAACTCATATCTGAAAAGTTATGCTCAACCAATGCCTTAGCGTTTAAAGCTGGTATGTCCATGAAGCCTATCCTGCCTGCGAGGAATTCTTCCACGCAGATCTCATTGGCCGCGTTAAGTACCACAGGGTAACTCGGCCCTTTCTCCAGGGCGCTGATGGCCAGTCCAAGGCAGGGAAAAGCCTGCATATCAGGATTATAAAAACTGAGATTCTCAATTTCAGCCAGGTTCAGGGGTGTCAGATCAACGTTAAGCCGGCGCGGATAACCCAGACAGTGCGCAATGGGGATCTGCATATCGGGAACGCCCATGTGGGCCAGAAGAGAACCATCGGAAAAATTTACCATGGAGTGGATAATGCTCTGTGGATGAACCAGAACTTTTATCCTGTCAGGGGATAGTCCGAAAAGATGGTGGGCCTCGATTATTTCCAGGCCTTTATTCATCATAGTGGCTGAATCTATGCTTATCTTGGCTCCCATGGACCAGTTGGGGTGGGCCAGAGCCTGATCCGGGGTGACATTTCGCATGAAATCCGCTTTTTTCTCCCTGAAAGGACCCCCTGAGGCTGTGATTATTATGGATTCAACCTCTGAAGAATCATGCCCCTGCAAAGCCTGAAATATGGCGTTATGTTCCGAGTCCACAGGCAGAATTACACAACCTGTTTCTTTGCAGGTTTGTCTGATTAAATGGCCGGCCAGAACCAGGGATTCTTTGTTGGCCAGAAGAATGACCTTGCCGGATCCGGCTGCGGCCAGAGTGGGAGCAAGCCCGGCTGCCCCGACCATGGCTGATAGAACCATATCTGCTTCTTCCATTCCAGCCATTTCAACGTAGCCCGAAACTCCGTATAAAATTATCGGACTGTAGTCACTGTTCAGTAGGTGCAAAAGTTCTCCGGCCAGTTGATGGTCAAGTACACCCAGGACAGCTGGTCTGAACTCATTGGCCTGGGCGGCTAGAAGCTTCACATTTCTCGCCCCCGCCAGACCGGTGATTCTGAATCGGTCTTTATTTTTTCTGACCACCTCGAGAGCGCTGGTTCCGATGGATCCGGTTGAACCGAGAATGACCAGGGAACGAACACCTGAATGAGGATCAGGTATATTCAGAGAAGAAATATAGGATATCAACTTGCTTTTCTGTTAAAATATTTGAAACAGTAGATTATATAATACATAAACAGGAAGGAGCAATAACAGGCTGTCAATTCTATCAAGAATGCCGCCATGTCCAGGCAGTATATTCCCGGTATCCTTAACATTATTCCATCTTTTTAATGAAGATTGGAAAAAATCTCCCAGTTGCGCCGCAATGTTCAGGATCAATCCCAGTACCAGGTACTGCGGCCAGGAAGCATGTCCCAGGGTCAGGCCTATCAACAATACAACCACAAGACAGGACAGTAATCCCCCAGAGCTTCCGGCCCAGGTCTTTTTAGGGCTGATAACCGGCCATATTTTTTTCCCTCCCAACTTCAGGCCTGCGTAATAGGCTCCTATATCAGAAGAAAAGGTTGCGGCCAGAACCATGATAATTTCAATTTTGGACAGGTTGAAAAATAAGCTGAGAACCAAAGGCAGGTATGAAAGACCTCCAATGAGAATCAGGTAGTCCCGGAACTCGGCCAGCTCTTTTTTCTTACTGTATTCAGCAAGAAAAAGAAGCCAGGTGATCCAGAAGAAAATTACCAGAAAAAGAACAGGATTGTTGGTCCATCCAAGGCCTGAGTCCAGGAGAAAAAGGGCGCCGCCAAGGCATCCTGCCAACCTCAGAACAATCCTTCCCTTCCCGGCCCAGAAAAGATTGTAGAATTCCCATAACCCAAGAAAGCCTATCAGAGAAATAACAAGGGTCTGTACCAGATCGCCCATGTATATTACTGTGGCCAGCAGAGGCAAAAAAATGATTGCCGTTAAAATTCTTTTATGATGCGACGTCAGGCTCATTTGGGATCAGTTCCTCCAAGCCTGCGTTGTCTGGATGCATAATCTTCCAGTGCCAGATGCAGTTCCTGAGGAGTAAAATCGGGCCATAAGGTTCTGGTGAAATAAAATTCTGAGTATGCTGACTGGTACAGGAGGTAATTGCTTATTCTGAGTTCGCCGCTGGTGCGGATTATAAGATCTGGATCAGGCTGTCCCGCAGTGCACAGATAATCACTGAATTTTTCTTCAGTTATCTCATTGGCAGATAAACCCTGTTCCAGGATAAGCCTGCACGCCCTGACTATTTCCCATCGTCCTGAATAGTTGAGGGCCAGGTTTAAAGTCATGCTCCTGTTGGATTTCGTTTTTGAGCAGGCGTGTTCAATCACTTTTCTGGCAGTAAGAGGCAGGTCGCTTATATCTCCCAGTATATTCAGCCGGATATCCTGCTTGATAAGACTTTTCAGTTCACCCTTAAGAAATCTGGTCAAAAGATCAAACAGAAAAGAGACTTCTTCTTTCGGTCTTGTCCAGTTTTCCCGGGAAAAGGCGTATAAAGTCAGATGTCGGATGTTCAGGCGTCTGGACTCTTCAACTATGGCTCTGGCGGTTTTTGTTCCCTGGTTATGACCTTCGCTTCTGGGAAGATTCTTGGCGCGGGCCCATCGTCCGTTTCCGTCCATGATAATGGCCAGGTGGCCGGGCAGTTGTTCCAGCAGATTAAATCTCCATTATTTCTTTTTCTTTTAATTCCAAAACCTGGTCTGACTTTTCAACATAAGAGTCAGTTATCTTCTGGACTTCATCCTGGCCTTTATGCATTTCGTCCTCGGTCAACTCTTTGTTGTTCTTCATTTTTTTTATAATGTCATTGGCATCCCGCCTGATATTTCTTATGGCGATCTTGGCTTCTTCAGCGTATTTTTTGGCCAGCTTAACCAGCTCTCTGCGCCTTTCTTCGGTCAGGGGAGGAATATTAATCCGGATGACCTTGCCGTCGTTAACAGGGTTTAAGCCCAGGTCCGACTTCATAATAGCCTTTTCCACGGAGGAAAAAGCATTGCGATCCCAAGGCTGTATGGAAATGGTTCTGCTGTCAGGTATAGAGATGGAGGCCAGCTGATTCAGAGGGGTCATTGTGCCATAATAATCAACCATAACATCTTCTACAAGTCCTGTGGCAGCCCTTCCAGTGCGCAGCCTGGAAAATTCTTTCTCCAGGCTCAGAATAGCCTTGTCCATTTTCTTTTCGCAGTCCTTGAGTACAGATTGCATGTCATCCTCCTTGAACTAAAGTGCCGATTTCCTCGCCTTTGATAACCCGGCTGATGCTGTTTTTTTGAAAAAGATTGAATACGTTTATTGGAATGTCATTGTCCATGCACAGGGAAATAGCAGCCGAATCCATGACCTTCAACTGTTTTTTAAGAACATCCAGATAGGTAAGTCTGGTGTACATTATGGCATCATTGTATAAAACAGGATCCTTGTTGTATACTCCATCTACTTTGGTTGCCTTGAGAATAGCTTCGGCTTTAAGCTCCATGGCCCTCAGTGCTGCAGCTGTGTCCGTTGTAAAATAGGGGTTTCCGGTCCCGGCGGCACAAATGACGATCCTCTTTTTTTCAAGATGTCTTATGGCCCTGCGCCTGATGTACGGCTCCGCAACTTCATGCATGGAAATGGCAGTCATGACCCTTGTGTCAGCGCCGAGTTTTTCCAGGACGTCCTGGACTGCCAGGGCATTCATGACTGTTGCCAGCATCCCCATATAGTCAGCAGATGCCCGGTCCATGCCTTTTGAAGATACAGTAACCCCGCGAAATATGTTTCCTCCGCCAATGACCATGCCAATTTCGGCTCCCAGGTCATGGGATTTTATAATTTCTTCTGATATGGAAGAAATGGTGTCCGGATCAATACCGAATCCCTGCTTCCCAGCCAGGGCCTCTCCGCTCAACTTAAGCAAAATTCTGTTGTATTTTAACTTTGTCATTTGTCTTGCCTGGATTATTGTCTCTGGTGGGGGAAAATAGTCAAAAAAAAGGGCCGGTAAAGGCCCTGATGGATGTTATTCTTTCTCTTCACCCAAAGCCATACGGGTAAAACGTCCTATCTGGATGTTTTCACCGAGAACTGACACAGCTTCATTCAGCAGGTCGTTGATGGATTTGGAGTCATCTTTGATAAATGGTTGTTCCAGAAGACACACTTCTTTATAATACTTTTTAATCCGGCCCTCAACAATCTTTTCTGCGATATTGGCCGGCTTGCCTTCTTCTTTTGCCTGGTGAAGAAATATCTGTCTTTCCTTTTCCAGAAGATCTTCAGGCAATTGCTCAGGTGATACGCAAACAGGAGAAGCTGCAGTAATCTGCATGGCCAGGTCCTTGGCCAGTCCCTGAAATTTATCGCTTTTAGCCACAAAGTCAGTTTCACACTTTAACTCGACCAGAACCGCAATTTTTCCATTAGAATGAATATATGAGCCGATCCAGCCTTCAGAAGTAGCCCTTCCGGCCCTTTTCTGAGCTTTGGCCAGACCTTTTTCCCTGAGCCAGACCATTGCCTTTTCCTCATCGCCGCTGGTGGCTTCCAGAGCTTTTTTGCAATCCATCATGCCCGCGCCTGTCTTGTCGCGCAGGCCTTTAACCATTTGTGCGTTTATCATAGCTATTCTTCCTCCTGGGCTTCCACTTTCTGTTCAAAACCTGTTTCAATTTGTTCAGCAACATCGCCCTGGGC
>PXDF01000204.1 GCA_003566455.1 Desulfonatronovibrio sp. | reverse complement strand
CTCCGGGCAAAACGGATAAATGATCCGAGATTAATAATAAATCTGCGCCAGCTGTCTGGAGAACGCCAGAGCATGGCAGCATAATCCAGGAGCACTCTGGGACGCTTAAAATGCTGACGATAGAAAGAGATATGCAGTTCTTCCAGGCGCTTACGCGTAAATCCCAAGGGAATAAACAAAAAATGCATACAATCCATGCGACTCCAGTCCTCGTTGAACTCTCCATAGTTACGGATATTCTTATACACAGGCGCCCCTGGAAATGGGGTGAACTTGGTCAGGTTGAAATCATCAACTGGCAGGGAAAACAAAAATTCCCTGGTTTTTTGTATGCTTTCCTCAGTCTCGCCGGGAAGGCCCATCATCAGGAGACCTTTTACCCTGATCCCGGTATCTTTGATCAGTCTGACCCGCTGGGCAAGCTTATTCAGATTTACCTTGCGGTTTAGTGAGTGCAACAGATTTTGGTCTCCGGTTTCAATGCCCAGGCTGATCATCCAACATCCAGCAATTTTAAGCCTTTTCAGCAAATCGGGGTTCACATGCTCCGCCCTGACCGCGCAATTGAAGGTCATGCCAAGAGGATTCTCAGACAACATATCAGTCAGCTCCTGGATGCGCTTTTGGTTAAAGGTGAACTGGTCATCGTAAAAATTTATGTGCCGGATCCCGAAGCGCTGGTTCAGATGACGCATGTGATTATAAACATATCCGGCGGAATTAAAACGGTAACTTTTCTGAAAAACCGACCGGTCACAATAGCTGCATGAATATGGACACCCTCTGCTGGAAATGGCACTGGTACTGGGAGCCCTGGGATAATTGAAAATGGGCAGCGAGTAGCGTTCCGGATATCCCTTTAGTTTTTCATAGGCCGGATATGGCAACTGGTCCAAATCCAAAGTCTGGGGACGCCGACCCGTGGCAACCATCTTGTCAATGGCCTGATCCCTGTAAATGAGCCCGGTTATATTTTTTGCATCACCCTTATGTTTCATCAACATGGCCAGGGTTTCCTCACCCTCGCCAACCACAACATAATCAATGACACCATGTTTCTGCATCATTTCCCTGCCCAGAAAAGACACATGGACCCCACCGAAAATTACGTTCACTTCAGGCAAAACAGACTTGGCAAATTGTGCCAGCCTGATTCCATCGAGAAAAGAGGATGTGGTGCATGAAAATCCGACATAAGCAGGCAGATCATGAGCCAGGATAGAACGCATACGCTCTATTGAGTCAGGCCAGGCATTAAAATCCACAATCTCTGACTCAAAATCCTGCTTAGCAAGATATGCTGATATGCTGCAAAGTCCCAGAGGGGGCATGATATTGGCTGTCCTTGAAATATCTTGTCCTGCCTCTTTCTCACCGTAACCCAGGGGGTGTACAAGAAGAATCTTTTTATAATCGAGTTTTTTCATACAGTCATTTTGGATATACGGGTTATGAAGCGTAAGAATGGCCGGTGCCAGGGCTATTTTCCTTGTTACGACACCGCTTTGCTTCCGTGGTGATCAGTTGATCCCAGACCAGTCCGCGGTATCCGAACCGACGCATCACTTTCATACGGTCCTGTGCCTGGTCAGGTGGAAAAAACCGGTCCCTGTGTCCGCTAAGGACCTTTGCCACTTTGTAGTTCATACTTGTACTGTCAAGCAATGGGCTGTGATAATAAACCGGCTTTAAAAGCGATGTTGACTCACTGATGATTCCTTCATGTACTGCCCTTTCCCGTAATCTTGTACCAGGCAGAATACGGATTCCTGAATAAATAAAAGCTATACAAGATTTTAGTTTCTCCAGATTGTCCAGGGTTTCATTGATAGTTGCTTCGGTCTCACCTGGTCCACCGATAATGAAATAGTGGGCCACTGGTATTCCCCTGGACACGCAGGCCTCATTAAAAATCAGTATGTCTGAGCAGCCGAATCCCTTGCCGAGTGCCTCCAGAGTCTTTTCAGATCCGGCATCTGAGCCTACCTCCATGCCCAACAGTCCGGAACGCTGCAGTAAATCCAATACTTCGTTACTTACAGGAGCCGGTCGGAAAAAAGCACTCCAGCGCACTGGCAGGTTGCGCCTGGCCATAGCCTCAGCCAGTTTGAGATATAAACCCTGACAGTCATTAAACACTGAATCAGTAAAAAAAACATGATTCACCCCGTAATCATGAGAGAGTCTGGCCATGTCATCAACCACTGCTTCAGGATCACGCGCGCGCAGAGTATGACCTTCCAGGACAGGATAACTGCAATAAACACAGCTGTATGGACATCCACGTTTTGATTGAAGTCCGGGCAGGCCACTTTCTCTATTGTAAAAGTCAACAATCTCCTTATCCATTAAAGGAGAAAGCATTTTTGAAGAATTCAAAGCTTTTTTGCCCATGACAATACTGGGACCTAGAGTTTGCTCCTGAATACGTTTCAGCAAGTCAAGCAGGACTTGTTCTCCTTCACCGATTACTCCAAAATCCGCACCCAGAAAATCCAGGATATCCTCGGGCATGATGGAAAAAGCCGGTCCGCCTATAACAATCGGGATGTCCACAACTTTCCGCAATAAATCAACAATTGTTTTTGTCCGCCCCAGGGACCAATGCTCCATCCCGGCAAATGAATCCACGTTATCAATGTTTCGCAGGGACAGACCAATAACATCCGGTTTGAAATCCTGCACAGCCCGGCAAAGTAGACGGTTTGATTCGCCCATAACCAGGTAATCATGCTGCCTCACCTCATGCCCTGCCCCTGCAAGAGCCGAAGCAATCACTGCCATGCCCAGAGGATAAACCGGATAGGGTTCCTGTTCAGTGTTGACCGAGAGTAGAAATACTTTCAATGCTTTATATCCTGGCCTGTGAGGCCTGAGCCGCAGTTCAGTCAGT
>PXDF01000162.1 GCA_003566455.1 Desulfonatronovibrio sp. | reverse complement strand
GGGCAAAGAGGCCGTCTCTCATACAACGACGCCACCACTTCTCGTTTATCTCGGTTCCCAGGTAGTGCCCAGGCTTTTTCTCAACTGAAATCATTTTACCCTAGTCTTTATTCTCCAGTCTGGATGACAGATTAAATGTTCCGGCCTTATTGACCTTGAAAACATGAAATAAATCAATGTATCAAAAAAGGTCAAAAGTCATGCCTCCCATATTTTCAGGCCGGCTCGACAGTCAGCTTTGCTCCACCATCTGGCTCGCCACACGTAAAGATCAGAATCAAGGTCCATTTTTTCAGCCATATATTCCCGCCCCCGGTCAATCAGGCCTTATGGTCACAACAGGGGTTTTTGAAGTCTTGACGACCTTCTCAGCCACTGAACCAAAAACAATCCTGTCCACTCCCATTCGCCCATGGGTGCCCATGATGATCAGGTCAATGCCTTCTTTTTCAGCATAGTTCAGAATCTCTTCGGGAACATATCCCTGCAGTACCTCTGCTGTAACATTTTCCATGCTGAAATTATCCCTGATAAAGGTATCCATGGCTTTTTCAGCCCCGGTCACGATTTCAGACAACATGCTTTTACCGAAAACCAGTTTGGTCAAAGTCCCGTACTGATCAAAGCCTGGTACCACGTAAATAACACGCACATCAGCATCCAATACCCTGGACAGAGTTTGAGAGTAAGCGGCCACCTTTGAACTTATTTCTGAAAAATCAACAGGGCAAAGGATGTTCTTTATCTTAACCATGATGTACCCCTCCTTTTTAAATGTCATCTTATGGAATCAGTGAAAAGGGAAAGAAGAAATATTCATGGCAAAAGTATATCTCAGTCAAGCTGCGGGATCAATCAATTCAGCGCGGTTGTTCTCTGGGCTGTTGACCTGAAGACTGACAGGCCAGGCCTGGAGCTTTTCAGCTGATATTTCCAGGATATTCAGATCTTTTTTTGACTGAACCCGGGAATCAAGCCAGGCACTGTAACCCGACGGGTCAATTATCAACGGCATCCGGTCATGGATGTCCCTGACCACTCCCCCGGCCTCTGTGGTCAATACGGCACAGGAGTCAATCACCTCCTGCGACGCCTTATCTTCCCATGTCTCCCAGATCCCGGCCATGGCGAACAAACCTGAGTCTGATAATCTGATAAAGTAAGGCTGGTTAGCGGATCCTGTCTTTTTCCACTCATAAAAGCCTGAGGCAGGAATCAGGCATCTTCTGTATTTAATGGCAGACCTGAATGAAGGTTTTTCCCAGACTCCTTCCATCCTGGCGTTGATCATTCTGTAACCTGTCTGCCTGGCCCTGGACCAGTGAGGTATGAAACCCCACCTGAAAAACATGAAAGTCAGGGCGTTCTCAAAATTGGTCAATCCCAGAATGGCCGTTCCAGGGGGAATATTGTAATTTGGGGGCAGATACGGGACATCATCCAGGCCGAAGTGGTCCTTGATTTTTTCAGGGGTTTCGTAAAGCGCGAATCTTCCGCACATACAGCTGATTTATTGATGTTGCTGGTTGATGTTCATAAAGTCTGCACTGGCTTTTTGTCCAGGGCTGCTTCGGCCCGGACGTGAGATATCTTCTTTTCTTCACTCGAAAAGAGCAGTTTAATCTCAAAGGCACACTTCAACCGGATGAACCGAAAATGAGTATACAGGCGCGGCAGTCTATTCTGAAATCGCCTTCCATGTGTTTCTGAACAGAAAGCTCTCAGAAGCACTGGCTTCCATTTCATTGTACAGACTCAAAGGCATTGAAAAAGATAAAAGGTTGCTGTCCAGAATCTTTCTGACATTTTTTCTGGCTGAGGGATCAACCATTCCCACCACGGCCCCGGGGCTGTCTTTTCCGCCCTCGGCATAGGCAAGGATTCCAATGGCCTGGCAGCCCGCGGCAAAGGGAATAGTCACATTGTCATAAGTTGACCTGGCGTGATTGGCCAGAACAACAAGAGCTGAGAGCTGATCCGGGTCTGCCAGATAAGTTATGGTCTGGACGCTGTCATTTTCTCCGACATTTTCCAGGGGCTTTAAGATCACATATTCGGCAGGTATATCAACTATGGGCAGTTTGCGGACAAAGGCTTCAACCAGCTCAGGGCCTTTCAGATATCTTTCCCCCTCCAGAAAATCATCCCTGAACTCAGCCAGGCCTGGACCACTTAAATGCTCAGCAACAGCCCTGCCCTTTTCACTGTTTTTATTCCCGCTGGACAGAAAACAGTGAAAACCCTCTTCCCCGCCTGGAAAATCCTTGTACCGGTTGCCAAACCCGAGGCCGACACCACCGCCCCAGCACCCATAAGTATCCCTGGCAAAAACAGCTTCCCTGCCCCTGGCTGCCGCCGCAAAAGAAAACATTACGCAGCTCCACTTTCCCTGGCTGAACTCAATTGCTTTGTCTGGTTTCTCATCAGCCCAGACCAGGGCCACGGGCTTGTATTTGAGTTTCAGGATCGAAGCGACTTTGCTGTTCATAAATCCTCCATGATCAAAATTCTGAAAAACAGTTTATCAAGGCTGCTGAGGGAAGCGCTGTTCCCCCCGGAACACCAGTTGTCTGAAGGAATCAGGCAGTTATTTTATTGGCTTATATTTGAAATTTCAAAGAATCAGAACAGAAAAATCAAGACAAATCAAGACTGAATCGGTGAGTCGGGAGTCGGTTAGTCGGTGAATCAGTTAGTCAGTAAATCAGTAAGTCGGGGAATCAGACGTCGGGCGTCAGATGTCGGATGTCGGACGTCGGAGGCCAGACTTCGAATGTCGGAAGGCGGAAGATAACGTGGCCTGATTAATTGTTTACTTTTCAGGATCGCGTGTATAAAAAATTATAAAATAAACTACTTGGTAAAACCTTAGGAGATGCCTGTTATGAAAAGAAAAACCTTTCTGGCCGCGGCCGTGGTCTCGCTTCTGGCTGTCGCGCTTTGCGCTTCATGGGTCCATGCCTGCACCCGGGTTGTTTACCACGGACCGGAGGATACAGTGATCACGGCCAGGTCCATGGACTGGAAAGATGAAATACCTGCCAACCTGTGGATATTTCCCAGGGGCATGAGCAGAAACGGAGAAGTGGGGCCTGATTCGATAACCTGGGAATCCAGATACGGCAGCGTCATCGCCAGCGCCTATGATATCGCCAGCGCCGACGGCATGAATGAAAAAGGCCTGGTGGCAGGTGTTCTCTGGCTGACAGAATCCAGGTATCCGGATTTTGACGGCACCCGTAAAGGCCTGACAATCGCGGCCTGGGTTCAGTACGTGCTTGATAACTTTGCCACAGTCAGCGAGGCGGTGCGCGAACTTGAGCGTGAAGAATTCGTCATTGTTTCAAGCTTTATCCCAGGAACCGACAAATTCACCACCCTGCACCTGTCAATCTCCGACGCCACAGGGGACAGCGCCATTTTTGAATACATTAACGGCCAACTGGTTATTCATCATGACCCATCCTATAATGTCATGACCAACTCGCCGGTCTTTGAGGAGCAGCTGGCCATTAACCGTTACTGGAGCACAATCCCCGGCACTGTAATGCTTCCTGGAACCAACCGCGCCGCGGACCGCTTTGTCAGGGCGTCCTTTTACATAGACGCTATACCTAAAGTCAGCGATACAAGAACGGCCATCGCCAGCGTGTTCAGCGTAATCAGAAACGCGTCCGTGCCTTTTGGGATTTCTTCAGAGGAAGAGCCCAATATTTCATCAACCAGATGGAGATCCGTGTCTGACCAGAAGAACCTGGTGTACTATTTTGAGAACGTGCTCACGCCCAGCATATTCTGGGTTGATCTGAAAAAAATTGATTTCAGCCGGCAGGCTCCGGTACAGAAGCTTCTCCTGGAAAACCATGAAATCTACGCACTGGACGCCACAGATGAGTTTGTGGAAGCGGAGCCATTTCAGTTTGAGGGATTGTAGGGTCGATTAGTCGGTGAAGCAGTGAATCGGTGAATCGGTGGGTCGGTGAATCGGTGAATCGGTGAGTCGGTGGGTCGGTGAGTCGGTGGGTCGGTGAATCGGTTAGTCGGTGGTCTTTAACCAGACATCAGAGATCGGAAATCAGTGGGCCGGTGAATCAGTTAGTCAGTAAATGAGTAAGTCGGAGAATCAGGGGTCGGAGGTTGGTGATCAGATTTTATTGTTTCTGAGAATGAAATCAACCACCTGGTCTACGCACTGGTCAAGGCTGCAATCGGCTGTTTTCAGGATAAGGTCCGGCTGTTCCGGTTCCTCATAGGGGGCGGAAATGCCTGTGTAATTTTTAATCCTGCCCTGCCTGGCAAGCTTGTACAGCCCTTTTACGTCGCGCTCCTCGCAGATTTCCAGGGGACATTTGACATACACCTCATAAAAGCAGTCACAATTTATTATTTTCCTGACCCTTTGCCTGTCAGCCCGAATTGGTGAAATAAAGGCGCTCATGCAGATGATCCCGGCGTCCAGAAACAGCTTGACCATCTCGGCTATGCGGCGCAGGTTTTCAGCCCGTCCTTCCGGGGAAAAGCTCAGGTCACTGCACAGTCCGTGGCGGACATTGTCACCGTCAAAAACATAGGTCAGCCGGCCCATGGAGTGCAGTCTCTCCTCGGCAGCGTGAGCGATTGAGGATTTGCCTGATCCGGACAGGCCGGTAAACCATAGAATAAGGCTTTTCTGGTCAAGAAGCCGCTCACGTCTCTCACGGCTGACGTTTCCCCTGTAAGGGACAGTATTGGGACAAGTCATTTACAGATCTCCACTAAGCCTGTATTCGCGCCAAAGGCAGGCACGGCCGGTTTTGCCGGCAACAGTCCTTCCGGTTCATAATATTTATTGATCTATTTTAATTTCCACTCTGCCCGGAGAATAACCCTTGAGCTCTGACAGCATGCCAAGAACAGACCTGCTGATAATCCTCTCCACAAAGGGATTCATGCCCAGGGCCCTGCCATTAACCTTTATTTCAAGGCTGGTGCTTCTGGCCAGGCAGTCTCCAGGACCGGCCAGGCCTGAAACTATTTTCGCGGCCAGTTCCGCGCAGGTCTCGTTGCCGCAGGAACCACAGTCAAGCCCTGGAAGAACAAAGCCCCTGTGCAGGAGCAGGTCAGCCAGATCCTCCACCCTGTCCAGATGTGGCAGATATTTGGTGCGGACTTTGCCCCAGGTAGCCAGAGCCAGGCCGTTGTCAAGATCTGCGGCTTCTTCAGGTTTGTTCAGAATAAGCACTCTGGGCAGCCATCCCAGTTTTTTACCCCCTTCCACCAGCAGAACGTCTCCGGTCATGAGAGGAATAAGGTCAGGCAGATATTTTTTCCCGGACCAGTAAAACATGGTTTCCTTTTCTGTAAGCCCGGCCAGATCCACGGCCTGGCTGCCGATTTTTCCCGTGTCCGTGTCCTGCCTGTCAAAACTGTGATGGGAAAACTTGGCTGCTGATACCTTTATCTCTCTTTTGCTCAACTCGTTGATCAATTCAAGCATGAGTGTTGTTTTGCCGCTTTTTTTATAACCCACCAAGGAAATGGCTTTATTCATTTCTGCTCCTGATTCCGGGTTTTGACATTTTGACATGTCTGGACTAATGTTATTTGGTTTGGGCACTGATCCGCCGAGCCAGGATTTTCCTTTACTATGACAGAAACTGTCTGTCCAGTGCCTGACAGGCAGTGCTTCAAGCGCTCTTAAACATGTTATGACACGATATTATAAAACCTGGATCAGTCCAGCTTAAACCCTGAAACCCAACCCCATGAGCAGAATAAACCGAATTAAAGGCTTTTCAGATCTCTTCCCTCCGGAAAGCACGGCCTATGTTTTTATGGAGGAAACTGCCCGGGATATCTTTTCCAGATACGGATACCAGGAAATCAGAATTCCCATACTGGAACAGACTGAACTTTTTGCCCGGTCAATCGGCCAGGAAACAGATGTGGTCCAGAAAGAGATGTACACCTTTCTGGACCGCAAGGGAAGAAGCCTGACCCTGAGGCCCGAGGCCACGGCCGGTGTGGTAAGGGCCTATATAGAAAGCCCCCTGTCAAGCGCCGGCGCTGTAACCAAACTGTTTACCCTTGGCCCCATGTTCAGGTACGAGCGTCCGCAAAAGGGTCGCACGCGCCAGTTTCACCAGGTCAACGCTGAGATCCTGGGTGAGGATTCACCATGGTCTGATGCTGAAGTCATAATCATGCTCTGGACTTATCTCAAAAAGCTGGGTCTTAAAAAACTGGACATTGAGATTAATTCCCTGGGATGCCGTGAATGCCGCCCAGCATTTCACCAGGCTCTGATAAAGTATTTAAAGGAGATTAACCAGGACGGCCTGTGTTCCGACTGCGGCAGAAGGGCTGTAACCAACCCTTTAAGAGTTCTTGACTGCAAGGTTCCGGGATGCAGGGAAGTGGTCAGGGAAGCTCCAAGGATAAACCAGAATCTTTGCGGCCAATGTGAAAATCATTTTGCCAAAGTCATCAACATGCTCACAGAATCAGGTCTGAAATACCATCTTAACCCCAGCCTGGTGCGCGGCCTGGATTATTATCAGAGGACCACCTTTGAAGTAATATCCCATGATATCGGGGCCCAGAGCTCAGTGGCCGGCGGAGGAAGATATGACGGACTGATCAAGGCCCTGGGCGGACCTGATCTCCCGGCCACAGGCTTTGCCTGCGGAATGGAAAGGCTGGCCCTGATTCTTGAAGGAATTAATGAACGGCCCAAAGATTTCTACCTGGCTGTGCTGCATGAACAGGCCATGGACAAGGCCCTTCTCATGGCTCAGCGTCTCAGGGAAAACGGCTTTTCCGGAGAAATGGGCTTTCAGGTCAAAAGCGTCAAGGCCCAGCTGAGACAGGCCAACAGGATTGGAGTCAAAACCTGCCTCCTGCTGGGCATAGATGAGTTAAGCAAAGGGGAAATCCAGGTCAAGGACATGTCCACAGGCGTACAGCGCTCTGTGAGCCAGGATGATGTGGAACAGGCCCTGGGCCTGAACTTGAAGGGAAAAAACAGCAATTACCTGACAGGACGCTGATATATCGCTTCCTTATCCCTTTGGGAATGCGTTTTCAGCCTTATTCTCCGGCATGCTTCAATGAGGACTTTATAAACTTATTTTCAAGGAACGTTAAATGCAGGAATCAAAAATTGAGTTGCAGGTTAAGCCTTTGGGCTGGTGGGTAAGAAGTCATTTTTGCGACGAGCTTGGCATTGACAATGTTGATCAGCAGGTGTGTCTCATGGGCTGGGTCCAGTACAGACGAGACCACGGCGGCCTGATCTTCATCGACCTCAGGGACAGAAAAGGCCTGACCCAGGTTGTTTTCACTCCGGACTTCAACGCCCAGGCCCTGGAGGAAGCCCATGGACTTCGTTCAGAATATGTTATGGCCATTAAGGGCATTGTCCGGGAAAGGCCCAAAGACATGATCAATCCCAATCTCAAGACCGGAGAGATCGAAGTGGCGGTGACCGAGTTCAGGCTGCTCAACCGTTCCAAAACTCCTCCTTTTATCATTGAGGACCGCATGGACGCGGCTGAAAGCCTGCGCCTCAGATATCGCTACCTTGATCTGAGAAGGCCTTCCATGTCAGGCAACATTGTGTTCCGGAGCCGGGCGGTACAGGCTGTGCGCGATTTTCTGCATGAAAATGACTTCATTGAGATTGAAACTCCAATTCTAACCAAAAGCCCCCCTGAGGGCGCCAGGGATTTTCTGGTTCCCAGCCGTCTGAACCAGGGACAGTTTTACGCCCTTCCCCAGTCTCCCCAGCTCTTCAAGCAGCTGCTCATGTGCGCGGGAATGGACCGTTACTATCAGGTGGTTAAATGCTTCCGGGACGAAGACCTGAGATCTGACAGACAGCCGGAATTCACCCAGGTGGACCTGGAGATGTCCTTTGCTGATGAAGAAGGGGTCATGTCCATGTCTGAAGGTCTCATTGCCAGTCTGTTCAAAAAAGTCCTGGATGTGGACATGGAAACACCCTTCACCAGGCTGAGTTACGCCCAGGCAGTCGCTGAATACGGCCTGGACAAGCCTGATATACGCTTTGACCTCAAGCTCAGGGATGTGACCCATATTGTCAAAGGCTCCAATTTCCGCCTCTTCGCGGAAGCCGACCTGGTAAAGGCCATGGCTGTTCCGGGGGGAGGGATGCTTTCCCGCAAGGATATTGACGACTATACTGACTTCGTGAAGATTTACGGGGCCAGGGGTCTGGCCTGGATCAAGATCAGGGAAAATGAATGGCAGTCCCCCATTGCCAAGTTTCTCACCGAAGAGGAACGTTCAGGCCTGAGCATTGAGCTTGACCTGCAGGAAGGAGACATTGTCTTCTTTCAGGCCGGTCTGCCTGAAGTGGTCAATACAGCCCTGGGCAACCTCAGGGTCAGGCTGGCGGAGCGCTTTGATCTCATCCCCAGGGATGTCTTCGCTCCTGTGTGGGTCACTGATTTTCCCCTTCTGGAGTGGGATGAAGAGGAAAAAAGATGGGTGGCCAGACATCACCCCTTTACCTCTCCCAGGGACGGACATTTTGATCTGCTCAAAACCGACCCGGGCCAGGCCCTGGCCAGGGCCTATGACCTGGTTCTCAACGGCAATGAGATCGGAGGAGGCTCCATCCGCATCCACAACAGCCGGGATCAGCAGAGAATGTTCGAAGTTCTGGGTATTAATGAAAGCGAGGCCGACAGCAAATTCGGCTTTCTGCTCCAGGCCCTTGAATACGGGGCACCGCCTCACGGAGGGGTTGCCTTTGGCCTGGACAGACTTATTATGCTTATGTCAGGAACCTCGTCCATCAGGGAAGTTATTGCTTTTCCCAAGACCCAGAAAGCGGCCTGCGTGATGACGGAAGCCCCTTCCCAGGTTTCCCCGGGACAATTGCGCGAACTCGGTCTTAAACTCAGGGACAAGCCTGGACAGGGATAAAAATGGCAAGAAAGCTGATGACTTATCCGGCAGAAATCCTCAGCACAAAGGCTGTTCCGGTCGAGAATATAGACGAGTCCATCCAGGAGCTGGTCCAGGACATGGCCAGGATAATGTATGATAACAGAGGCATAGGCCTTGCCGCTCCACAGGTTGGGGAGGGACTCAGAGTAATAATATTCGATCTCAGCGGACCGGATAAAAGGGAAGGTCTCATGGCACTGGTCAATCCGGAAATTATCCACAAAGAGGGTCAGTGCGACAGTGAAGAAGGCTGCCTCAGCGTTATGGGTTACAAGTCCATGGTCAAAAGGGCTGAAAAAGTCCGGGTCCGGGCCCTGGACCTGGAGGGCAAAGAAGTGCTCCTGGACGCTGACGATCTTCTGGCCACATGCCTGCAGCATGAGATTGACCATCTTGACGGCATCCTGTTTATTGACCACATCAGCAGGCTCAAGAGAAAGCTTTACGACAAGAAAGTCTCCAAATGGATCAAAAACAGAAAAGAATAGTTTTCATGGGCACCCCTGATTTTGCCCGGATCATCCTGGAATATGTCCTTGAATGGTCAGGGGGTCATGCTGTGGCCGTATATACCCAGCCTGACAGGCCATGCGGCCGGGGCCGCAGGCTTATGGCCTCTCCGGTCAAGGAACTGGCCCTGCAAAAGGGTTTGCCGGTTCTCCAGCCTGAAAACTTTAAGAATGACCTGGACATAAATGAGCTGGCCTCTTTCAGACCTGATTATCTCCTGGTCGCCGCTTACGGGCTTGTCCTGCCTGAGCGGGTCCTGGCCATTCCCTCGCGGATGCCTTTAAATGTTCACGCCTCGCTTCTGCCGCAATACCGGGGGGCAGCTCCAATCCAGCGGGCCATAATTAACGGCCGCAAAAGCACGGGCATAAGCATCATGCTCATGACCAGAGGCCTGGACAGCGGACCTGTAATTCTGCAGCGGGACCGGTCCATTGACTCATCAGATACAGCGGGCAGACTTCATGATGATCTGGCCCATATGGGCGGACAGATGCTCATTGAAGCCATGGAAGGCCTGGAAAATAAAACTATGAAGCCGGTGCCGCAGGATGAAAGCCTTGCAACCTATGCCCCCAAGCTGACCAAGAAAGACGGGCTCATAGACTGGGATCAGCCGGCCGGCAAAGTCCATGACCGCATCAGGGGGCTTTTCCCCTGGCCTGGATCATATTTTGACTGGACAGGGCCGGCCGGGAAAAAGATCAGGCTGCAGGTTTTTCCGGGAAGACCCGGTCCTGAAAAACCAGAAGACATCAAACCCGGAACCCTCATGGGAACAAAGGACGGATTTATTCAGATTGCCTGCAAAGACAGAATATACCTTGTTCCCAGGGTCAAACCGGACAACGGCAGGGACATGGACGCCACCAGCTTTGAATGCGGTTTTCTCAGCAGATGCTGATTATTTTTCACATCAATATCCGGATCAGTCTTAAATGGCACAGCACAAGGAAATATTCCTGGAAAAGGAAATTGAGCCCTCCTCCATAGCCAGGAAAAGACTTTTCATAGGCCTGATCTCAACCACGTCCATATTTGTATGCCTGATCCTTCTGCTGCTGTGGCTTATTCCCTTTGTGGGTCTGAAAAATATCCACCCTGCCGCGCCCTGGGTCCTGGGCCTGCTCATTGCCCTGGGCATCATGTTTATTGCCTGGGCTTCACTGGCTCTTGTCCTGAATATTCTTCTCAAGCGCAGGATTTTTCTCTCAGGTAAGATCCGGGGACTGAGCATCAAATTCTTTCTCCCTTTGATGACCATATTCGGCCGGCTTCTGGGCATACCCAAACAGCAGGTCAGGTCGTCGTTCATCAAGGTCAACAATGAACTTGTTCTTTCGGAAAACCGCAAATATTCCCGGGACCAGGTGCTCATGCTCATGCCCCATTGCCTGCAGAAAAGCGTGTGCAAACGCAGGCTGACCTATAATGTGCACAACTGCAAAAGATGCGGGGAATGCTGCATTTCCGGACTTCTTGACCTCAGCGAGGAATTCGGAGTGCACCTGGCCATAGCCACGGGCGGCACTATTGCCAGGCGAATCGTGGTCAACCTAAGACCCAGGATTATCCTGGCAGTGGCCTGCGAGCGCGATCTGTCCAGCGGCATACAGGACGCCTATCCCATACCGGTTTACGGGGTCCTCAACCAGAGACCCTTGGGTCCGTGTCTGGACACGCAGGTGGCCCTGGACCACGTGCGCGCGGCCTTGAACCTGTTTGTGGCTAAAGAAAAATAATTTTTTCCTGTGTCCTGAAAATCCATGTACTGAGCAGTAATGCCCCTGAAAGACCCCAGATCATCCGCCCACGAAATTGTGTGCCAGTGCCTGAACGGCCCCACAGACCTGCAGCAGGCCCTGGACCATGGACTTGAAAATGTCCATGACGCCAGGGATAAAGCCTTAATCACTGAAATTGTCTATGGCTATCTGCGCTTCAGGGGAAGGATTGATTTTGTGCTGGATCTTTCCCTGGACAGGCCGGAAAGTCTTCCGCCCAGGCTGAAGATACTGCTGGGCCTGGCCGGATATGAGCTTTTTTTCCTGGACCGGGTTCCTGATTATGCCACTGTGTCCAGAGCAGTGGATCTCAGCGCCCGGCTTTTCGGGCGCAGAATGTCCGGTCTGGTCAATGCTGTCCTGCGCAGAACAGCCAGGGTGGACATTTTCTCAGAAAATACCTTTACCAGGGACCGCCCGGACAAGGATCTTTTCTGGTCCAGGTTTTATTCCTGCCCCCGGTGGATTGTTAAGATGTGGGAAAAGGCTTATGGAAATGATCTCTGTCTGGAATACCTGAAGCAGAGCCTGGACAAACCCCTTCCGGGAGTAAGGGAACCAAAGGGATTTCATGGAGTTATTGCCGAGCCTGAATACATTGTTGAACGCATGGGAAGCAGCGTCCTTTTGAAAGACAATTATCCTCAGCTTGATCAGTTGCTGCGTCAGGGCAGGATCATCAGTCAGAGCTTCGCTGTCCCCCGGACCATGCACGGGCTGGGCATGAAAGGCTGGGCCCAGCCGGTGTGGGACATGTGCGCTGGCAGCGGAGGCAAGACCTTTTTGATGCTGGATCAGGGCATGGATGTATTTTCAAGTGACCTGAACCTCAAGCGTCTCAGAAACCTCAAGCAGGCTGCACACGCTTACGGTTACAAACCCCTGATCTTCGCGGCTCATGGCGATCTGGCACCGTTAAGGTCATTTCCCGGGACCATACTCATTGACGCGCCCTGCACAGGCCTGGGCGTGCTCAGCCGAAGGCCGGACATAAAATGGAAAAGGCAGCCTCAGGATATCCGCAGTCTGACCGGGATCCAGGCCGGACTGCTCAGGAACGCCGCTTCTTTGTCAGGTGATGAGGGCAGAATTGTCTACCTGACCTGCACCTTGAGCAGGGATGAAAATGAGGGCCGCGTCAACGGCTTTCTGCGGGAACAAAGGGATTTTATCGTGGAAAAAATGTTTCAGACTGATGTCCGGCAGAATCTTAAGGAATTTTTCTTTGGCGCGGTTCTGAAAAAAGCCGCGGGCAACCGAAGATGAGCAGCGAGCCCGGCAGGCAGAATATTATGAAGCAGCTTTTACCCTGTCTTCCCAAGCCCAGCCATTACCTGGGCAATGAGATCAATTCCGTGCACAAGGACAAAGGAAGGGTATCAGTTCATATCGGGCTGGCTTTTCCCGACCTGTATGAAGTGGGCATGTCCTACCTGGGCCAGAAGATTCTTTACAGACAGGTTAATGATCAGCCTGACCTGTGGGCGGAACGGGTCTTTGCCCCATCTCTGGAAGCCGCCCGGGTGCTTAAGGAAAATGGTATGGGCCTGTGCACCCTGGAGTCTGACACCCCCCTCAAAGAGCTGGATATTCTGG
>PXDF01000180.1 GCA_003566455.1 Desulfonatronovibrio sp. | reverse complement strand
GTCGGCCAGGGCGTAGCCGAGATCGGCCAGAAGATTTCCAGCCAGAGTCAGCACGGAAACCAGAACAAGGTTGCCCATGATCAAAGGATAATCCCTGGCCAGAACTGAGTGATAAAAAAGCTGTCCCAGGCCAGGCAGGGAAAATATGGACTCAACGATTACGCTGCCGCCTATCAGGGTGGGCACTGATAAACCCAGAATTGTAATCACAGGCATCAGGGCGTTGCGCAGGGCGTGTTTGAAAACCACCACCCTGGTGGGCAGACCCTTGGCTTTGGCCGTGAGGATGTAGTCCTGGCGAAGCACCTCCAGCATGGAGGTCCGCATGAACCTGGACATCCCTGCCAGCCCGGTTATGGTGAAGACAAACACCGGCAGAGTCAGATGTCTGGCCAGATCACCCACCTTACCCCAGAGGCTCAGGTATTCAAAATCAAGGGAGGTTACCCCGGAAATGGGAAAAACTGGCCACAATATGCCGAAAGCCATCATGAGCAGGAGGGCCAGCCAGAAACTGGGCATGGCAAAGCCTATGAACACGAATATGGTCATGGACCGGTCAAACCAGCCCCCCTGGTAAAGGGCGGAAAAAATGCCTATGGGAATACTTATGCAGAGGATCAGAACAAGGGAAATGATATTCAGGCCCAGGGTTAAAGGAAGGCGTTCTTTAATTTTATCCCAGACCGGACGGTGGTCTCCGCTTAAGGACTGGCCAAAATCAAGCATGGCCACCCTCTTGACCCAGTTCATGTACTGAATATGGATGGGCTGGTCCAGTCCGTATATCTTTTCCAGGCGTTCCCTGGCTTCTGCTCCTGCGGTTGGGCTCAGTGTAGTCTGCATATCCGTGGGGGAACCCGGAGCAAGATGTATTATCCAGAAACTGAGCAGGGTTATTCCCAAAAGAACAATGCCCAGCCATAATATCTTGGCAAGTAGACGTTTAACTAAATTCACCAGGAAATGATCCGGTTATTCTTCAATCTTCAGTTCTCTGGTCATAAGCTCCAAAACAGCGGATCTGGGGTCCTTATTCTCAAAGAGAACACCATGCACCTGCTCGGTAATGGGCATTTCCACTCCCAGTTTACGGCTTAAGCGGTATACCGATTCAGTGGTCTTCACTCCCTCGGCCACTGTTTTCCTTTGAGCCAGAATATCTGCCAGAGTCTTGCCCCGGCCCAGCTCCAGGCCTACCTGACGGTTACGGCTAAGATCACCGGTGCATGTCAGGACCAGATCACCCATGCCTGAAAGACCCATAAAGGTTTTTTCTCTGCCTCCAAGGGCCACGCCAAAACGGCTCATCTCCACCAGCCCTCTGGTAATCAGGGCTGCCCTGGCATCATGTCCAAACTCCAGTCCATCGGAAATTCCGGCTGCCACGGCCATGATATTTTTCAAGGCACCTCCCAGCTCCACTCCCTTATAGTCCGGGTTGGCATAAACCCTGAAAAAATCTGTTGAAATTATATCCTGCAATGTCCTGCCAAGCTCCATGTCCTGGCAGCCAAGGCTCACAGCCGTGGGCAGTCTTCTGCTTACTTCATTTGCAAAGGATGGGCCTGACAGGACAGCGTACCTGGGATTTTTGCCTGAAAGGGCTTCATTGATCACGCTGGACTGAGGCTTGAGGGTTGCAAGCTCCACTCCCTTGCTGGCACATATTACAACAGGATTTTCAGGGAAAAGATCTTTAAATGATTCCAGGACCCCGCGCATAAACTGGCAGGGGATAACCACAAGGATATAATCACTGCCCCTGATAACCTGATCCGCCTCATCACTGACCATAAGATCAGAAGAAAGCTTAACTCCCGGTAGATACCAGGTGTTCTCGCCTTTGGCTTTGATTTCAGAGACCAGTTCTTTTTCACGAACCCAAAGCCCCACCTCAAGACCTTTGCGGCAAAGCATGTCCGCCAGAGTCGTACCCCAGCTTCCCCCTCCCAGCGCAGAAATTTTTGTCATCTAAAATATCTCCATTTCCCGGCAACCAATCCCATTCTCTTCTTTTTTCTCTTTAATTACTGAATCTTCGTCTCCCCAATTTCCGACGTCAGACGTCAGATGTCCGAAGTCAGATGTCAGATGTCCGCTTATTAATCCCTCAATTCGGAATCACTGACCACTGACCTCTGTCTACTGACAACTGATTTCTTAACTTCTTTCCCCACCGACTCACCGATTCACCGACTCACTGATTCACCGATTCACTGATTCACCGATTCACTGATTCACTGATCATCTTTTTCCACCGTTTATGCTCATCCCAGGAAAACCCGCCTTTGACACATGGCCAGATGGAGTTGTTGTGGAAAAGAGGTTCATCCAGAGGATACCCTGAAACCTCCCTGGACTTTTCAAACAAGAGAGTCCCCGGTATGGGCGAATAATAATTCAATTCCGGCCTCAATCCCATTTTCAGACATTCGCGTGCTGTCGCTTCAACCTCAGCATCAGTCTGGCCAGGCAAACCTGCAAGAACATACACCACGATATCCTGCCTGACAAATCCGGCCTGCAGGAGGTTTGCAACGCCCTTTTGCCATTCTTCAAGGCCAAGCTTGGAGTCTTTTCGATTCTGGAAATCAATTGTTTCCAGTCCAAGCCTGACAGTGGTCAGACCCGCTTTTTTCAGAAGAGCGCAGACCCCTGGTGTCAGATATCTCACGTGTAAAGCATTGGGAGCATGCAACCTTAACTTGTAGTTATTTTTAACAATAAATTCCAGTACAGGATAAAGCAGATTTTCCGGGTTTAACAGGAGAGCGTCATCATAGAAACAAAAGTCCCTGATTCCTCGTCCATATTCGGCTTTAATGTGAGAAATAACCAAAAGCGGATCAGCCTGCCGGAAACCTGGATATAGAAGTGATGAGGCGCAGTAAGGACATTTAAAGGGACAGCCTCTGGAGCACATTAAGATGGAAAAACCAGGCTTTTGATAAAAGGATGTATCCGGGATCATTCCGGCATGCTCAGGCAGCGGAGGAGGATTTTTCCCCATGAGATCCCATACCATGGACCAGTTGTCAGGACGTTCCAGAGGGCCGGAAACAACCAGGTCCGCGTCCAGCTCAAGGGCATGTTCAAAGCACAGGGTGGCGTAAATGCCCCCAAGACAGATTATGGCTTGAGGCACAGTCTCCCTGATCATTCTGATGGCAGAGATAATTCCCGGGTACCAGTAGGTCATAAGAGATGTTACAAGGACCAGGTCCGGCTTTGGGCAGAGATCTGACAACGCATCCGCGGCCTTTTGGCGAGACAGGCCATATCTGCTGAATTGTCTTGGAATATTTCTCAGGGCAGAAGGTTTAGGCAAACCAACCCTGGGATAACGGCTTTTCCCTGTCTTTTTTGCTTCAGGCCAGTCTGATGGGGACAATTCCCTGTCCATCAGGTCAATAAGGGCGGTATCGCACCCAGAGCGGGAAAACATATCCAGACAGGTGAGCAGGCCGGCCGGCCTTGACCAGACATTATAGGCGGCAAAATCGTAAATCCATGGATTTACGCCCAGTACCCTGGGAGAGCCCGGCTTACCTGAATACTTCCAGGTAATGAGCGGCTGTTTCAGCCTCATCTGATTCAGGGTCCTGTTCAATTATCCGCGCGAACCATTTTTTGGCTTCCTGCTCCCGGCCGAGCCTTATGAGTTCTTCGGCCAGTATTATTCTGAGTTTCATGCTGTCCGGCCTGGCTGATGCCCCCTTCTCCAGGACATCAACAGCTTCCTCAAGCCTGCCCGTCTGTCGCAATAGATCAGCACTTTGCCGGTAAAGGGGGATGTAGCGCCTGTTTTTCTCAATGCCCAGCCTGGAGTAAGCCAGCGCCTGATCAAGCCTGCCCTGTTCAGCCATAAGAGAGGCCATATTATAGGCGGCAAACTCCGGCGTCATGTATTCGTCCAGCATTAAGGCCTGTTCATAAGCCCTGCGGGATGCTTCATATTCCCCTGACGCCTGTCTGACCAGGCCCAGATTGTTCCAGGCTTCGCCATAACAGGGATCAAGAGATACCGCTCTTTCATAGGCTTTAATGGACATTTCATGATCATCAAGCAGTTTGTAGGCGACTCCCAGGAAAAAATGCAGATCCCGGCAGTCTTCTGCCGCCTTTTCAATAATTTTTAACTGCTCCAGGGCCATCCTGGGCTCAGCTTCAAGCAGATACTTTTCAGCCAGCCTCAGGCGGCTTTGCTCCTCTTCTCTGGAAATTTCCTGTTCCTGCCGGGGCGCGTGTGCGCAGCCAGCAACAAGAAAAAAAATCAGTACAGGCAGAAGTTTCAGCATAAGCTACCCAATGCTATATGACTTTATTCAATGAATATTCTATAATAGCTTCAGCTCCCCTTGACTGCAGCAGAGGAACCAGATCGCGGACCTGATCCTCCTCAACAACAATTTCCACTGAGAGCCAGTCCTTATTATAAAGATTGGCCACTGTAGGCGCGGTCATGCTGGGCAACAGTTCCATAACCGATTCCATCCTCTCCTGGGGCACGTTCATTTTCAGGCCCACCAGCCGGTCAGCCCTGAGAGCTCCGTGCAAAAGGGTGTTAATGGTCTCGATTTTTTTTCTTTTCCATGGGTCCTGCCAGGCCTTCTTATTGGCAATGAACTGGGTATTGGTCTGAAGCATGTCCGCGATAATCCGGAGCCCGTGGGCCTTGATGGTTGTCCCGGTTTCCGTGACCTCGACAATGGCGTCAGCAAGTCCCTCCACGACCTTGGCCTCTGTGGCCCCCCAGGAGAACTCTACCTCCACCGGGATTCCTGCATTTTGAAAATAACTTCGGGTAAAATTTTTCAGTTCTGTGGCTATTTTTTTCCCGGCCAGATCTTCAGGCCTTTTGTATGGAGAGTCTCCAGCCACGGCCAGGACCCACCTGGCCGGCCTGTTGCTGACTTTTGAATAAATCAGGTCAGAAACAACCACCACATCGGATTGATTTTCCATAATCCAGTCTTTGCCCGTCAGACCGGCATCCATGGTTTCATTTTCCACATACCTGGATATCTCCTGAGCTCTGCAAAGAGAACAGATCAGCTCTTTGTCGTTGACCTCAGGGAAATAATTTCTGTGATGCGGCCTGATCTTCCATCCAGCCCTGGCAAAAAGACGCATGGTTGCTTCTTCCAATGAACCTTTTGGAATTCCAAGCTTTAACACATTGCCATTATTCATTTATTATAAACCTCCTTGGGATCAAAAACAATATCTTCGCAAATTTCCAGGTTCTCACCTTCAACCCTGGTAAAAAAACAGCTCTTGTAACCCTTGTGGCAGGCCGCGCCTCCAACCTGCTCCACTTTATAAAGAATTGTGTCCAGATCGCAGTCCACTCTTATTTCCTTTATTTTCTGGACATGCCCCGAGGTCCCGCCTTTGTGCCAGATAGTGTTTCTGCTCCTGCTGAAAAAGTGAGCCTGCCCTGTTTCCAGGGTCTTGTTCCATGCTTTCTCATTAACATATGCCAGCATCAACACCTGGCCGGTCCCGTACTCCTGGACAATGGCCGGCAGCAGTCCCTTTCCCTTGGCAAAATCAGGCTTCAAGTCAATACTCCTGTTAATCGATTTTAATGCCCATCCAGTCTGGCCTTGAGTTGACCACAGGCAGCAAAAATATCCGCTCCCATACTCTTGCGGAGCATAACCGTTACCCCCTTGGATCTCAAAAAATTCTGAAAAGCCTCTATGGTTTGTTCACCAGAGGATTCAAGGTCAGATTTTTGATCAGGATTGAACTTGAGCAAATTGATTTTGCATTTGACCCTGGACAGGAGCCTGACCAGCTCCCGGGCATGGGCAATATGATCATTGATTCCCCTGAGCATGACATACTCTATGGTTATTCTTTCCCTCGGCGCCAGGGGGTAGCTTTCCAGGTCAGCAATGAGATCTTCCAGTTCATACCTGGCTGCCTCGGGCATGAGCTCCTTTCTCAGGTTTTGATCGGGAGCGTGCAGGGATATGGCTGTCAGAGCCAGATTGGAACGGCCGAATTCAATGAGTTTATCTTTGATTCCAACGGTGGACAGGGTAACCTTGCGCCTGGAAAAATTCAAGGCGTCAGAAGCGCGGATTATCTTAAGGGCCTTTTCCACCTGAACCCAATTGAGAAGGGGTTCTCCCATACCCATGAAGACCACGTTGTTTACAGGCAGCTGATCTTTTTTTTCATCCAGAAAAGCCCTGGCTGAAAGAATCTGCCCTGCTATTTCCCCGCTGGTAAGATTTCTTTCAAATCCCATTCTGCCGGTGCTGCAAAACCGGCAACCCAAGGGACAGCCAGCCTGAGTGGACAAGCATTGAGTATAATGATCTCCGGATGGAATAAGCACGCTCTCAATCAACCTGTCGTCGGACAGGCTGAGCAAAAACTTTATTGTTCCGTCAATACTGGTCTTTGTCTGTCTGATAATGGGTCTTAAAACCCGGAAATCCTGATTCAGCCTGGTTCTGAGAGTTTTGGTGACATTGGTCATGATTGAAAAGTCGTCAATCCCCCGTCCCCATATCCATTTCATGATCTGTCCGGCCCTGTATGAAGGTTCACCCAGGGTCTCCAGCATTTGACCGGCCTGCTCAAAATCCAGATCAAGAATACTTTTTATTGAATCTTCTCCTTTTTCTGATAACGCATAACAAATTCTATAGCTTCGGGCACTGTCGAAACATCGCCGGCAACCTGAGCCTCTAGCAGAGCGTCCCGAATTATGCCCACAGCCGGACCAGGTTTGATGTCGGTGAAGTCCATAATCTCGTGACCATTTAAGAGGGGCTCCAGCATCTCCTGGGACAGCTCAGCCCTGTTAAGCATCTTCATGTTATGATTAAATTCTTTGTAGCTTCCGTTTCTGGCCTTGATATTGGCCCTGACCATTTCTATGAGTCTTGGATATTCATCCAGGGCCTTGAATCTCCTGATGCCTCTGTCAGTAAGCATAAAATGAAAGCGCATGTGGTGGCGGACCAGGTGGCAGACCAGGTCAACTTCATCAGTATTGAACCTCAGCCTCTTCAGTATCTTACGGGTCGCCTTGGCCCCTATCCGGTGATGCTGGTAAAAACTGATCCTGTCCTCAAAGTATTCCCCGGCAAAAAGTTTACCCACGTCATGGAAAAGACAGGCCATTGTTCCGTACCAGTCATATGGAAGTTCTTCAGGATAAAGGCGCATGGTTTCAACTGTATGCTGCCATACAGACTCCTCTCCCTCATCAGGATTCTTGATCTGCTTAACCCTGCTCAATGAAGTCAACTCCGGCACAAGCCCGTGCAGGATCATGCTTTCATACAGAAGTTCCACAAACCGGTACATGTTCTCAGCTTCAACCTTGCGCCACTCGTCCATGAAATCCGTCACTGAAACATAATCAAGTACCCTTCTGCAGGCCCTTATAATAGCCAGCCATGTATTGCCCTCAATGGGCATATGATAATTGGCTGAAAAACGCAGGGCCTTGATAGCCCGGAGATAATCCTTTTTCAGGGTCTCATCAGGTATCCCCTCCAGTCGGATAACCCCTGAATCGAGCTTTTCAAAACCATCATAAATATCCTGGGCTGCCGGGATATACGGGCAGGCCCAGGAAAGAGGGAGATCTCCGGCTGCTTCAAGTTTTTTAACAAGTCTGGGTGTAAGCCTGGCAATGGTTCCGTCAGTATATGAACTTTCAATAGTATTGGCCGGGAAAAAATTAAACCTGATACTGCCCTGAAGCAGACTCCCGGTAAAATCAGGGGACAGAGATTCTTCCAGATTGGGAAAAAGTTTGGCCAGTCCTTCAGGGTCAAGCTCGGTGCATATGTCCACTTCAAGATTATTGTCTTCCATAGCTTTCTGCTGCAGGGGTGCGTTTATGACATAAGCGTCATAACCGTTGCGCATTATGGTTTTGCAAAGGGCGACAGCTTCTTTTAATGGTTGGGGCATTCTTGTCTCCTTGTGGCGATATTTGCCTGAATTGAGCGATTTTTCCATGTCATTGCGAGCGAAGCGAAGCAATGACAGGTTTATCAAACAGTTACAGGAAAATCCCTCAATTTGGGATTTTTATATTTTTAACACCTGGCTGGCAGTTGTAATTATATGTAAATCGGGATTTACTCAAGTCCAGGTTCCGGGTGTTCATCAGAAAAAGCAGGATATTCGAAGCCTTAAAAGGAAAGATTATTTTAATGTTCTTTTAGCTTGTTCCTAAATCAAGCGATGATGCTTCCCCGGAACTCGTCCCAGGAATCTATGTCCATTTCCCTGACCTTCTCTTTAAGTTCTTCCACAAGACTGAATACCTTGTCAGGACGGATAAAGTTAGCAGTGCCCACCTGGACAGCCCGGGCACCAACCAGGATAAATTCCAGAATATCCTGGGCCCTGGTAATTCCCCCAAGGCCGATCACCGGGATATTGACTGTTCTGCAGGCTTCATAGACCATCTTGAGGGCAACCGGCTTTATGGCCGGACCAGAGAGCCCTCCGAACACATTGGCCAGACATGGCTTCCTGGTTTGGATGTCCACGGCCATTCCTCCAAGGGTGTTTATCAGGGAGATAATATCAGCTCCGGCCGATTCAACGGCTTTGGCAATGACTTTTATATCCGCGACATTGGGACTTAGCTTGACAATGACGGGCTTCTGGGCGGCATTTTTTTTGACCATCTCCACTACCCTTGCCGCGGCATCTGGATCCTGGCCAAACTGCAGGCCGCCCTGCCTGACATTGGGACAGGAGATATTCACCTCCAGAGCGCCCACTCCCGTCTCAGAGTTCAATGCCTCGGCCAGATCCGCGAATTCTTGAGCGCTTTGGGCGTAAAGATTGACTACAATCGGGGTTTGTTTCCAGGGAAGCAGGGGCAGTTTTTCCCGCAAAAATTTTTCCACCCCGATATTCTGAAGGCCAATGGCGTTGAGCATTCCGCACGGGGTCTCGGCAATTCTGGGCATTGGATTGCCTCTTCTGGGCTTTAAGGAAAGCCCTTTGACCACTATGGCCCCCAGGTCTTCTAATCGGCCGTAAGGGGTGAACTCCAGTCCATAGCCAAAGGTCCCGGAAGCGGTCATTATGGGATTTTTGAGCTTCAGGGCTCCAAGATTAACGCTTAAATCCATGATAGCCTTCCATACCCCCGGATGAAAAAAATATTGTCTTAAAGAAAAACAAAAGATTACAGAGAAAAAAGACCAGGATTATTTTCTCTGTCCTGAATCAGACGATTTTCACCTGTAATTGCGAGCAAAGCGAAGCAATCTCAGCCAGTTATAATTAAATTGCCAGGCCGGAATCCTCTTTAGGTAGTTACTTCCTGTAAGCTTTTTGATTTAAGAGCTGTTCATCAAGAACAACCTCATCAGCCCTGAAAACAGGTCCACGGGTACAGGTCTGAACGTAGTCGCCGCTGGTTGTCTGAGCTACGCATCCAAGGCAGGCGCCCACCCCGCAGGCCATTTTATTTTCCAATGATATCAAGGTATTTGCCTCGAACTCCAGGGAATACTGCTGGACAACCTTGAGAAAAGGCGTGGGGCCGCAGGCCAGAATCATGCCCCGGCCGGAAAAATTCTGGATCCTTGTCTTTAAAACACCCTGAAAACCCTGGATATCAGCCGTTGTTTCCTGTTTGAGATGCTCACTGTCAATCTCAGGCGGGAATTCTGCCAGAGGATAACTTTCAATGTCCATGCGGTGCCCGAACAGAAAGCTTATTTGTTCCGGATGAGGGTGTTTTTTGCACAGCCCCACAAAAGGGGCGATGCCCATGCCTCCGGCCAGGATAAGCAGCCGGTCCTGGGGGTCAAACACAAAACCGTTACCCAGTGGACCCCACAGATCAATGGAGTTGCCGGGCTGCAGCTGACTGATGAGGCTGGTGCCCCTGCCCACAACCTGAACGAACAATCTCAGACTGTCATCAGTTTTTTCACAGATGGAAAAAGGTCTGGGCCAGATGGGATCATTGACCCAACCATCCGGCCTGATCATTACAAACTGACCTGCCATGTATTCCCACCTGGGGGGATCAAGGTAAATATGAACAAAATCCCTGGAGCCGGCATAGGTAATGGCCTGTATTTCCAGATTAAGGCAGGATGGACTTCCCGGGTTAATTTCTTGTTTCATTTTTCAATTCCTCGACCAGCTTGAGGCCATTTTCCCCTCCAAACATCCTGGCCAGTTCCTGCTTTGACTCCTGCGCGCTTAATCCCTGGCAGAAGGTATACGTCTCCCTGTCAATAACATTTTTCTGGACCAGGAAATGCTTTTGAGCCAGGCAGGCCAATTGAGCCCAGTGAGTGATGAGTATTACCTGACGGTCCTCTGCCAGATCCCTGATTCGCTGGCCAACCTGATTAAGTATGGTCCCTCCAATGCCGGAGTCCACTTCATCAAATAAGAGAGTGGGCAGATTCTGCTCTGATTTGAGCCCCACCAGAGCGAGTAAAAACCTGGAGAGCTCGCCGCCCGAAGCTATCTTATCCAGGGGCTGGGCTGGCTGGCCAGGGTTGGGTACCCATAACAGCCTGAGTTTGTTTTCAAAAATGCCCGGGTATATTTCTTCAGGACTGTATTCAAAGTCAATCCGCATATGCTGGGAAAAACCCAGAACGCGCAATTCATTTTCAAGTTTGATCTTCAGATCCAAAGCGCTCTTTTTACGCATGGAATCCAGTTCACTGATTGTCTCTGACAGCTCATTGCCGAGCTTTTCCTCTCTCTTCCTCAGCTGCATCAAGCTCAACTCTCCCTGGTCCAGAAAAGAGATATTCTCCTCAATCTCCTGCCCCAGGGAAAGTATTTCCTCAAGGCTGCGGTTAAGCTTTCTTCTCAATTGAGCCAGCTCCCAGAGCCTGGACTCCACTGCCTCCAGCTCCATAGTGTCAGCCCTGACGTCTGTGGACCTGAGGGTTCGGTCAATATCTTCAAAAAGAGCCTGGACATTTTCAAGCTCCACAGCATGTGCTGAATAGTCAGGTTCATTTTCACCAAGAGAGATTAATGTCTTTTTCAGCTCAAAGAAGTTATCCAGAAGATTTGTCTCGGGACTGTGCAGGATATCCAGGGCCTTTTGCACTGACTGGGCCAGTTCCGCCCTTCTCTTTATCTTTTCCCTTGTGGATATCAGCTCTTCTTCTTCACCCTTTTGGGGTTTGACTTTTTCTATCTGCGATCGTTGAAACTCAAGGTAATCTCTTTTTTCGGACAGACTTGACAGTCTAACCTCAAGCGTCTTTTTTTCATTAGCAAGCTTGACTAATTGTCCAAGGACCAGGTTTCTATCGGTCAGAAGTGATTTATCAGGCAGAAAAGAATCAAGAATAAGACCGTGAAAACCGGGTTTAAGCAGCTTTTGCTGGCCATGCTGGCTGGTATGGATCAGCAGCTTGTCTCTTAAGGACCGGACCTTGTCCTGAGAGGCCAGAGAGTCATTAAGAAAAAAACGGCTTCTGCCTGTTTCAGCCGCAAGCTCCCTTCTCAGGATCATCTCCTGGTCATCTGCGAGAAATATGGCTTCAACCATGGCCTTGTGCGTGCCGGGCCTGACCATTGAAGCCTGAATCTTCTCTCCCATGATAAAATCCAGGGCTCTTAGAATAAAAGACTTGCCCGCCCCTGATTCTCCAGTGAGCACGTTCAGCCCGGGATGAAACTCAAGTTCCATGTCTTCAATAAGGGCAAGGTTTTTTATTTTTAATAGTTCCAGCATGCCGATGATACCTGGTTTTTATCTGAAAACCTGTCAAAATTACGCTTAAGTCAAAGTATATAATTTACCCCAGAACAGAAATGGTTGCAAAGGCTATTAATCAGTGAAGACTTATTATTGACGCTGGATGCTAATTTTGTTTCAGCCTTGGATCAAGCAGGTCCCTGACGCTTTCACCAAGGAGATTGTAACCCAGAACTGTTATCAATATACTCAATCCAGGAAAAATGGACAGCCAGTAAGCTATGCCCATGACATCCTTGCCCTCCATGAGAATATTTCCCCAGCTGGGAGTAGGCGGCTGAACGCCAAGCCCCAGAAAGCTCAAGGCTGATTCAGTGAGAATGGCTGCTGCCACGCCAAGTGTGGCTGAAACCAGAACCGGCGGCATGGCATTGGGCAGGATGTGTACCAGCAGCAACCGCCATGTTCCGGCGCCGCCAAGCCTGGCCGCGTGCACAAATTCTCTTTCCCTGAGAGTAAGGGTTTCAGCCCTGACCAATCTGGCAACCCCCATCCACGAGGTGAGGCCGATGACAATCATGATATTGGTCAGGCTCGGCTCTAAAAAGGCGATTACCGCCAGGATAAGAAAAAAGGAAGGGAAGCAGAGCATGACATCCACAAAACGCATGATCACCTCGTCGACTAATTTTCCAAAATACCCTGCTATCAATCCCAGGAATATGCCTATGGCCAGAGATATCCCCACCGCGACAAAGCCCACCCACAAAGAAACCCTGGCCCCATATATCAGCCTGGAAAAAACGTCCCGGCCCAGATTGTCCGTGCCCAGAAGATAGGTGGTGGAAGGAGGATGCAGAATGGCCTCAACATTGATCTGCGTGGGATCAAAAGGGGCTATCAGAGGGGCGAATATAGCCACAAGGCTCATAGTACCCACAATGAACAGACCCAGGGACAATAAAATATACCTTGAGGAAAAAATGCCCAGCAGGAAGCGATACAGCATATTCTGCTACCTCCCTGCCCCAAGCCTGATTCTTGGGTCGGCCAGGGCGTAGCCGAGATCGGCCAGAAGATTTCCAGCCAGAGTCAGCACGGAAACCAGAACAAGGTTGCCCATGATCAAAGGATAATCCCTGGCCAGAACTGAGTGATAAAAAAGC
>PXDF01000089.1 GCA_003566455.1 Desulfonatronovibrio sp. | reverse complement strand
GGCTTGCGGAAATTAGCAGAAATCAAGACCATTAGCGTCTTTCTGGACAGGCCGGGAGGTATCAGATAATGACACGCGCCAATAGCTTTGAACGGGATTCGCTCTAGCTGATCATTAGCGGATGCTTAAAATGAGATCTTTGTTTACCTTTTTTTCTTTTCTTATTTGTTTTTTCCTGCCCATGACGACATACTGCCTGGAATGCCGGCAGGATTTTACAGGGTATTACGATTTTTTGACTGCCCTGACTTCCGGCAATGACAAAACCGTTTGTTCTGCTGAAAGCATTGATGCCCGACAAACAGGAGTGGTCCGTGCAGACCTCTTTCTGGATCAGGCTGACCTAGATTTTCTGTATGAACGCGATCCTCATTCCGACTCCCGGGTCCCGGCCACCGGTCGAATTGGAGAGAAAGGATTCCTGCAGCCCCTGGAAGGAGTGCGTTTCCGCGGCAGGTCATCCCGCGGGCTGCCCAAGAAATCATTTAATATCAGGTTCATGCTGGGACAGGAACTGCTTTTCGGCAGTCCCAGGCTGAACGCCAATGCCATGTACACAGACCCGTCAATGATGCGTGAACGTCTGGCTTTTGAAATGTTTCATGAGCTTGGCCGGCCCGCGCCCAGAACCATGTACCTGGACCTCTGGATCAACGGGGTTTTCGAAGGACTTTATCTCCATGTCGAAAGGGTTGATGAAGTTTTGCTTCATAATGCAGGGCTTAATCCTCAGGGCACTCTGGTGCGTGACCGATTGCGTGTTATAACTTCTGATGAATTCTTCTCTGTCTTTGGGTTTCCAATATCCGAGGTCCATGAGCAAGAGCGTGAGACCTTTCTTTCCAGGACATTCAACAGCCGGGGCACACCTGACTGGAACCATCTGGCTGAATTTATTCTCTGGGCTGAGGAATCTGAGCCTGGAATTGATTTTGCCAGGGAGTTTGAAGCGCGTGTTGATATGGATGTGTTTATAGACTGGATGGCAATTCATTTTCTGATAGGCGATATTGACTCTTGGGCAGATGACTACTGGCTTTACCTGGATAATGAAGATAGTGATGCCAGATGGCTGGTAATTCCCTGGGACAAGGATCTGTCCTTTGGATCTAAATGGAGACCTGAATATGGAACAGCAAATGATTTTTTTTCCTATGAACAACCAATTGAGCCAGGCTGGAATAATCAGCTGCTGAAACTTTTCCTAAAAACGCCTGAATTGTATGGTAAATTATTTGGCCGTTTGCAGTTTCTTATGAACGAGGTGTTTACCCCTGACTATTTTATGCACAGGATTGCAGCTGTATGGAACGTCATCAGGGACAGCGCGCCTTTGCAACCTAATGAATGCGGCCACCTGGGACTGAAACGGTTTGCCCTGCATCCGGGCAATCATTTCAGCTATAAGGATGTAACGGAACTGCATATGGAGGCACTTCTGGACTTTATTGAACTCCGATACGCGTATCTGGACAGGGTTATTAATCCTGTTGAGGGAGAATCCTATTTTGCAACTAAAGAACTCAAGGATCTGGAGCCCGGCCAGGTAATAATGTTCACCGACCCTCAGGGCTGGACAATTGCCAGACTTGTGGTTGTTGACAGTCCGGGAGGACAGGGAAGAATCAGCCTCGGAGTCGTCCATGATGCCAATCAGTCCGGTCTTGACCGCGTCTGGATGCTGGAAAGCACTGCTCCCGCAATGGAGGCTTTAATAACGGTTTACTTTCGAAACGAACATCCTGATTATCTAAACAGAAAGAACTGGTATACAGAAGGTCCATATCCTGTTGATAGACAATGGGAACTGGTTATGGGTCGAAAGGGCGAAAAAGGCATTGTACCATTTGCTGATTCAAGGGTTAATCCCTTCAGCAACAAGATTGAAGCCCTGGTGAGCATTGAGCCGGATTACACTCATGAGTTCGTGGTCTCCTTCCCTGATTAATATGCCTGGAAAAAGCTGACAGAAATTCTAAGCACAAAGGCCGGGAGCGTTGCAGAATAAACATGACAAATCTATAGCAGCTTCCATCGTGCTCTACAAAAATAAGCCGGAACAGGTTCATTTTGTTCTCAAAAGTCTGGCTGAGAGCAACGAGGATATCCAGGCATATGTTATTGACAACACGCCTGTGCCGGTTGATATTGATAAAGGTATACTGCCTTCGGTGCATTATATCAAAACAGAAAAAAATATCGGTTTTGGAGCAGCCCACAATCTTGCCATTCAAAAAGCCCTGGATTCAGGAAAAAAATATCACCTGGTAATTAATCCTGATGTATATTTCCCTTCCGGGGTGATAGAAGAACTTCACAAATACATGGAAGCCCATCCTGATGTGGGCAATATTATGCCCCTGGTCTGCTATCCCGACGGAAACAATCAGTACCTGGCCAAGCTGCTTCCTACTCCGGGACATCTTGCGGTCAGGCTTTTTCACCGTTTTATTCCAGCCGGCCTGGTCGCTAAAGTCAACAGAAAGTATGAACTCCAAGATCTGCCCCTGGACAGACCAGTTCAGGTTGCTGCCCTGTCCGGCTGCTTCATGTTTTTGAGGTGTGACGCCCTTCGCAGGGTCGGCCTGTTTGATGAAAGATTCTTCCTGTATTTTGAAGACTTTGACCTTATCAGAAGGATTAATACATTTTACAAGGTAATATATTATCCCAGGGCTTCCATTAAACATCAATTTGAGAGGGCTTCCCGGAAAAATATTTTTGCCTTTGCTTCTCACCTTGCTTCAGCTGTTAAGTATTTTAATAAATGGGGCTGGTTCAAAGATGAACACAGAGACTTGTCCAACGCGGGAGTCATTGCACATATCATACGAAACCGTCAGGAAAAAGATAGACATCAAAAATGCGGTAAGTCTTCATTGACTAAAAGAAATATCAGATCAATTGC
>PXDF01000158.1 GCA_003566455.1 Desulfonatronovibrio sp. | reverse complement strand
GCAGGCCAAGCATGACCTGGAAAACCCCGGAACCATCCCCCTGGAACTGATAGAGGTCCAGTCTGGCGGGTATTTGGGAGAAGATGTTATTGTGCGGCTTAATGATAGATATGGGAGGACAGGCCAGAAGTCAGAGATCAGAAGTCAGGTTGAAGAAGAGATCAGAGGTCAGTAGTCAGAGGTCTGGAAGGAAGAGAGGATAGAAAGCAGGAGGTATTAGTTATGCGGATTAATTCATCAAAGCAGAAGACACTTATCCGCTGATAGCGCAGATTCACGCAGATCAAGAAAACTTCTTATCAGCCTAATCAGCCAGATCAGCGGATGAAAACTCTTAGCCTTAACTAACAACTTCAGCGGGGAAGCTTCATATTGACCCCATGTCTCAATACCTATACAAAAATATTTTTACATCATAATTGGTGCTGCAATGCAAGTGTATAACGAGTCTGGTTCCGGTTTTCTGGAAGCGATATATCATGACGCCATGGAAATTGAACTTAGAGCAATCAATGTCCAATTTTTATCCCAGAAAAAACTCAAGGTATATTACAAAGGTACCTGTCTGCCTCATGAATACATAGCTGATATGATATGCTGCAAAAGGATATTACTAGAGCTGGAAGCCGTTAGAGAAATCCATGATGTGCATCTGAGTCAGGTTCTCAAAAATCTCAAAGCAACAGGACTGGCCCTGGGTTATGTTATCAATTTTGGAAACCCTGCCAGACCTGAATGGCAAAGAGTATTGATGTCTGATAATTTATCCGAGTATGAACTAACTCAAATGGAAAAAGATTAAACAGTTTTCTGCACAACCCGGCAGTTACTATCAATAAGATGTAACTGCAAAAAGTCATTTTTGCAGTTACAGGCGTCAGAAGTCAGTGGTCAGTAGTCAGTAAAAACAGTGATTTATGGAGATTATTGATTCCTGAATTTTTCATTTCCCGGCTTTTTGCAGGTGCATCTCAATAAGGCATGGATATAAAAAGAGAGCATTACCCGTTTGTTAACAGAACCATTTTGATTCTGGGGACAGGCACCACGGCACCCTATTGAATTGTATTTTGAAGTTGCATGCCTTTATTATTGCCAATTGGGTGTCGGGAGAGCCTGTCTCTCTCCGGGCTGAAAGTCATGCCAAACATAAAGATACAGGCTTCGATCTGGTATTGTCATTTACAAACTGGTAATGCTCCCATTTAAAAAGTTTAAATTTTATATAGCAAATTCAAAAAGGTAGACTAAACAATGAACAAAACAGCACTCATCACCGGTATAACCGGCCAGGACGGAGCATACCTGGCCAGAATCCTATTGAACAAGGGCTACAAGGTGTTCGGGACCTTCCGGCGCGTCAGCTCAGTCAATTTCTGGCGGATCCGGGACCTGGGAATTCAGGATCATCCCGACCTTCACCTGGTTGAATACGATCTGACGGATTTATCCACCAGCATCCGGCTGCTGGAAAAAGCCGAGCCTGATGAGATCTATAATCTGGCGGCCCAGAGTTTTGTCTGGGTTTCCTTTGAGCAGCCCTTGACCACGGCGGAGATCACGGGCATAGGTCCGGTCAACCTGCTGGAATCCGTACGCATTGTCAATCCTGCAATTCGCTTTTACCAGGCCTCAACTTCGGAAATGTTCGGAAAAGTCCGTGCTTTCCCCCAAGACGAGGACACTCCTTTTTATCCCCGTAGCCCTTACGGCGCTGCCAAGGTCTATGCCCACTGGATGACCATTAATTACCGTGAATCATATAATATATTCGCCTCCAGCGGCATACTGTTCAATCATGAGTCGCCTCTGCGGGGACTGGAATTCGTAACCAGAAAAATCACCGATTCCATGGCCAAAATCACTCTCGACCTTCAGGATTTCATGGAGCTTGGCAATCTGGATGCCAAACGGGACTGGGGCTACGCGGAAGAATACGTTGAAGGAATGTGGCGAATGCTGCAGACAGACAGGCCTGACACATGGGTGCTGGCGACCGGACGCACACAAAGCGTGCGTGATTTTGTCAACATGGCGGCCAAAGCCGTAAACATAAATATCCGCTGGAAGGGCAAGGGAATTGATGAACAGGGCGTTGACTCCGGAACCGGCAAAACCATCATCCGGATCAATCCCAGATTTTACCGCCCCGCCGAGGTGGATATCCTTCAGGGCAATCCTGCAAAGGCGGAAAAGGAACTGGGCTGGAAGGCCCCGACTTCGCTGGAGGAATTGTGCCGGATGATGGTCGAGGCTGATTTGAGACGCATCAAAAACTCGGAGCAGGTATTTTAATGAGTGGTTCTACGAAACGTGTCCTCATAACCGGAATTCACGGCTTTACCGGACAGTACCTGAAAAGCGAGCTTCTGCGATACGGCCATCATGTCTATGGTCTGGGCATACACGACCTTGATGAGCCAGGATATTTCAAGGCCGACTTGAGTGACCCCCGAAGCCTGGCCCGGGCTGTGGACAACATCAGGCCCCAATGGGTGGCTCATCTTGCGGCCATCTCCTTTGTCGGACATGGAAACCCTAATGATTTTTACAAAATAAATCTCATGGGTACCAGAAACCTTCTGGAAGCATTAGCCCGTAAAGCCCAACCGCCCGAATGCGTCCTCCTGGCCGGCAGCGCCAATATTTACGGTAATGTCCATGGCGTGATCAGGGAGGGCACTCCGGCCAACCCGGCCAATGACTACGCCGTGAGCAAACTGGCCATGGAATACATGGCCCGGACCTGGCAGCCCGATTTGCCCATTGTCATAACCCGCCCGTTCAACTATACCGGAATAGGGCAAGACAGATCTTTTCTCTTACCCAAGATTGTCCATCATTTCCGTACCAAGTCTCCGGTAATCGAACTGGGAAATCTTGATGTGTCCAGAGATTTATGTGATGTGCGTTCT
>PXDF01000217.1 GCA_003566455.1 Desulfonatronovibrio sp. | reverse complement strand
GTTCACACAAAGTCAGGTCAGGCAATTGAAGTCAAAAACGATTTGACGACCAGCGAGTTGGCAATTATTAAGTCAGGTGGTCTGTTGAATTTTGTCCGGGAAAAAGCAAACCAAAGCTGACCAGAAAAGGATCTTTTCGAGACATTGATCTCGGCAAGGCTTTCAGATAATATTTTTTTTCGGCAAACAAATAATCAGCCTGAAATTTTGAGAGGATAATTATGCTTGATGTATTAAGAGATAACGCTCAGTCCTGGATCGTGAAACTGCTTTTCGCGGCCATTGTTATTGTTTTTGTTTTCTGGGGAGTGGGCAGCTTTACCAGCGACAGAGAGGGAATTCTGGCTGTGGTAAATGACAAGCCCATTTTGATCAATGATTATGCCAGGGCCTATGAAAATGCCGTCCAGACAATCCGACAGCAGCATCCGGATGTTACCGCTGCTGATCTGCGCGAAATGCAGCTCAGGCAGCAGATTTTCAATCAGCTCCTCAATTCGCAATTGCTGCTGGAGAAAGCCCGGGAGCTGGGGCTCAGTGTGACTCCTGGAGAACTGCAGAGGGAAATCACCTCTATTCCGGCGTTTTTTAGTGAAGATCAAAGATTTGACCCTCAGGTATACACAGGGGTACTCAGGTCTCACCAGCTGACTCCGGCCCAGTTTGAAAGAGACTTCCAGCAAAACCTGCTCATGGAAAAAATGGAGACTTACGTGTCTCTTCCGGCAAAGCCCAATGAACAGGAAGTTATTGAATTTTTCAATTATATCCGGACTCAGGCCAGGATCGATTTTCTCAAGGTTTCCTGGGAGGATTTCAAAGATGAGATCTCTCCCTCTGAAGATGAAATATTAGCCTTCTACAGAGAGAATCAGTCCAGATTCATGCTCCCGGAAAAAATCCGTATCAGCTATCTCAAACTTACTCCAAGGGCCCTGGCGCCCTTGCAGGATGTATCCCCCCAGGAAATAGAGGCATATTACCAGACTCATCTCAGGGATTTTGCCCAGGATGAAAAGATCTCTGCCAGCCATATCCTGTTGGCCATTGACAGGGATGCGCCTGAACAGGAAATCAACGCGGTCAGGGATAGACTGGTTGAAATCAAAAGCCAAATTGACGATGGAAAGGATTTCGCTGAACTGGCCATAGAATATTCACAATGTCCAAGCGCCGACCACGGGGGAGACCTGGGCAGTTTCGGCCGGGGCCAGATGGTCGCTGAATTTGAAGAAGCAGCCTTTGCCCTGCGTCCCGGAGAAATCAGCGATCCAGTCAAAACCCAGTTTGGCTGGCATTTGATCAAGGTCCATGACCATCTTCCTGCCAGGACAAAAGAACTGGATGAAGTCCGCGCCCAGATCAGAATGCATGTGGGCGAGGAAAAGGCCATGGATCAGCTGGCTGATATCATGGATGATGTACTTGAAATAATTATCACTGGTGGAGACTTGTCCAGAGCCGCGGACAGGCTTAACCTGGAAATCAGGGAAACAGAATTTTTCTCCAGGGAGGAAGGTCCCCGCGACCTTTCCCTGCCCAGCACTGCAATCAACCAGTTATTCAACATGGCAGTTTCCGAAACGACTGAAACACCCATAATGGTTCAGAATGGCTATGTTTTCGCTGAAAAAACAGATGCCCGAGAGGCCGCGGTCAAAGACCTGGAAGAAGTAATTGATGAAATAAGAAGGGATCTTATCCGGGGAAAAAGCATGACCATGGCCAGGGAAAAAGCAGAAGAATACCTGGAGATGGCTGCGTCCCGGGAAGACTTTCATGAAATTGAATCAATGCTCAGAACCAGCCAGCCATTTGACAGACAGGGATTTATTCCTGAACTGGGCGTGGCCCCGGAGCTAGCGACAGGCGCCTTTGCCGCTTCAGAAGGTACATGGCTTGACAGAGTGTACAGCGTAACAGACGGATACGTTGTGGCCAGGGTTGCCGAACATATCCTGCCTGCACCGGAAGACTTTGACAAGGAAAAGGACCAGTGGATGCGCTCATATGCTGAAATGCAGAAACAGCAGACATTTCAGTCTTTTATCAACATGCTTCGCAACCAGGCCAAAATCAAGATCTTCCGGCCTGATATTATTGAAAGTTAAGATTGGCAACTTATTGAGTGCTTTCAATTACGTTCATAAAGCAGGGGAGCAGGTTCGCAAACTACCTCCATCATGACCTCATAATCAATTATTGAGGTGACACCTGTTCCTCTGATAGTTCCTGAAACTGGCATGGTATCCTTAAAATCCGGCGCCGCAGCAAGGATAACGTGCCTGTCAGCCACAACCAATCCGTGAGAAGGATCATATCCTCTCCATCCAATTCCAGGCAGGTAGGCTTCTGCCCAGGCATGCAGTTCACCCTCACTGATACGAGAATCACCTTCCTGGTATCCGCTGACAAACCTGGCTGGAATACCTGCCTCGCGGCAAGTTTCAATAAAAAGTATGCTCAGATCTCTGCATGAACCTTTTTTTAGTTGAATCAGGGAAAAAGGATCCATAATACCTGGCTCATGCCGTTCCCTGAGTTCAATATTTTCAAAAAGCCAAACATTCAATTCCTGTAAAAAGCTCGTGCTCAACCCGTTACTTTTTTTAATGAGTGATAATGCCAAGTCCCTTAAAGGATCACCGGCCAGGCCAGTAAACGGGTATTGTCTTGCCAGGCAGGACCTGAGATCAATTTTCTCGTTGGGTTCCAGGACAACAGGAATATTCTGACTTTGCAGGGGAAGAAAATAATCAAAGGGATTATGGCGCAGGGTTCTGGCATGACACTTGGAAACAATCTTCAGTTTCTGGTGCAGATCGTTGAACCAGGCCTGCGTGAATGTATTGCCCCAGATATCAATACCCTGTGATATGCCGGCCGGATCAGGCGAAATAGTCACTTCATGGCTGAGGATCTTCTGGGCCGGATCTGATCTTGGGTAAAGCCTGATGATATGGGGTTCCAGAAAAACCTTTTTAGAATAGGAGTATACAGTGGTGTGGGAAATGGAGTAGATCAACTTGTTTTGCTTCCTGAAGGGGTTTTAACAGAGCGGCTTTTCTTCTGGACTTTTGTCAGCTTGGACGCGATATTATCAATCATTTCAGCAGGCAGCTCATAAATCAGAGAGCGTAATTTTTCCTGCCACCAGGTTGATATTTCTGCAAGTTCTTCCTTTTCAAACCGGTGCTCAACCAGCTTGTTGCTGTCTTTGTAATACAGGACAACATCTACTGGAAAGTCAACGTCAGAAGCGCTGATTCTTGTGGAATCAAAGGCCAGGCAGCCCACTTTCAGGGCGAATCCAATCTTGTCCGTGTATTTCAGGGTCCGGTCCAGAACAGGCTTGCCGTACTCTCTTTCTCCAATGATATGGTAGGGTGTGCCCTGGGTAATGATAACCCAGTTCCCCTCGGGATAAATCAGAAAAAGCTGATGCTCTGCGTCGTTTTTCAACTGTCCGCCCATAAGCGCATGAATATTGAAGTGAAGCCCGCTCTGCTTGAGATGCTCTTTATCCTCTTCTGCCACAGCTCTTATCTGTTCTGCCAAGGCATTGACAGCTTTGTACATCTTGTCAAAAGGTTCGTCCATTTGAAGAATTTTTTCGTCAAAATAGGTCATGACCTTGTCTCTAACGGAACGGAGGCCGGAGGTCATTATAAAGAAGGCTCCGTAGCTGTTTTCAAAATTGTAGCAGTTGATTTTAGGAGCAGTGGTCAGCTCATTTCCAGACATTATTCTGGAATCTGCAATTCCTACCAGCCCTTCTTCAACGGTAATGCCGAGACAAAAGGTCATATTTTTCTCCGTTTAAATGGTAACGATCAAAATTTTTATTTATGGCTGACCAAAAGAACAGCAGAAAAAATGTCCTGATTTCGACACTTTTCTGCTGTTCAATGGTGCAAATGTGTTTTGTGATTTTTAAATCACTATTGTTTTTTCATGGGCTCGCCGCAGCAGACCAGTTCTCCGCCTCCGGCTTCCTTAACCTCAACTACATTTCCACATAGTTCACATTTGTAGATTTCTCCGACTTCTGGCATGATTATCCTCCGTTTGTTTAGATGTTTACCAGAAATAACCGGTCAAAAGACCGAACCCTTTTTTTAATATAACCATTCAAAAAAACAAAATCAAAACCTTTAATTATCCTGTGTTTGTTCAATGGCTGGAACACGGGAAAAAAAGGTGTCAAACACTGCTTTACCCAGCACATTGATCCGTATCTGAAGATCATCAATAAACTCATGCAGGCCCTGCTCAAAAATTTCTTCAATTGTATGATAGGAGAGACCGGCGCAGATCTGACCCATTTGCAGTTCAGCCGGGTTTGTAAAGTATCCGATTCGGGTGCCGGTAATATCATGAAGACAATGCTGTGCTTCAGTTAAACAATAGAGAATAGATCTGGGAAAGTCGTGGTCAAGAATCATAAACTCTGCCACCAGTTCTGGAACGATGCGCCCATAGGTGTGACGAAAAGCCTGAAAGCCGCTTACAGCCTTGAGCAGGGCGGCCCATTGCACTGTATCCAGAGTTGTTCCAACATGGCTAAGACTTGGAAGGAGCATATAATACTTGACATCCAGGATTCGGGAAGTTTTATCAGCCCTCTCCAGTAGTTTGCCCATGCTGAAAAAGCGCCATGATTCATCATTGGCCATGATCTCCGCTGCTATTCCCCCTATTGTCAAATTGCGCCATTTTACTTCTGAGCAGAACACATTGGGATCACTGAGAATACTCTTGGGTCTTTTACATCCATCCTGGACATAATGATATAGGATATTCAAGGATTCCCACATCTCTGTTGGAATGATGTCCCGGATACGAATTGCATTCTGTCGGGCCATGCGCAAACATGAGAGAATGGAATTAGGATTATTGGGATCAGCTGTTAAAAAATAGATGACGTTTTCCTCGTTTTCCTCAGCATACCTGGCTTTAAAATCATTTTGGTCTCCTGTTGTGATGACCAGAGGTTTCCATTGCTCTGTGTATTCTCCTGGAACGTCCAGTGTGAGATGCCAGTTCACATCCAGAAATCTGGCAATATTTCCCGCTCGTTCCAGATATCTGCTCATCCAATAGACCGAATCAGCGTCTGAACTTAACATTATTTAACCTTTTTCAAGATCATTTTATTCGTATAGTACCCAGGTATCCTTGCTTCCCCCACCCTGGGAGGAATTGACCACCAGGGAGCCTTTTTTCAGCGCAACCCGGGTCAGACCTCCAGGGATTACTTGAATATCCTGGCCGTAAAGAATATAGGGCCTGAAGTCCACATGCCTGCCCTCAAAGTGATCATCAACTATAACCGGACATCTGGACAGGGCGATTGTTGGCTGGGCAATATAGTTTCGTGGATCTGACCTGATCTTTTCCGCGAATTCATCCCTTTCCTTTTTCGTGGAGGCTGGACCCACCAGCATGCCATAACCGCCTGATTCATTTGCCGCCTTGACCACAAGCTTGTCCAGGTTTTTCAGAACATGGTCCAGATGATCCTTTTCCCGGCAGATATAAGTTGGAATATTAGGGATAATTGGATCTTCATCAAGATAATACTTTATGATGGACGGCACATAAGAGTATACAGCCTTGTCGTCCGCGACACCTGTTCCAGGAGCGTTGGCCAACGCAATTCTACCTTGACGGTAAATTTCCATTATACCGGGCACACCAAGTAAAGAGTCCTTTCTGAAGACCTTGGGATCAAGAAAATCCTCCCCAATGCGTCGATAAATAACATCCACCCGGAACAGGCCCCTGGTGGTGCGCATATGCACGTAACCTTCATGAACTACAAGGTCCGCTCCCTCTACCAGGGTAATGCCTGTTTGCTGAGCCAGGAAGGAGTGCTCGTAATACGCGGAATTGAAGACGCCTGGGGTAAGCAGAACTACGTTTGGCTTATTGGGAGTTGAAGGGGCAATGGAATAAAGCATGTCCAGCAGCATTGATGGATAGTTATCCACTGATCTGACTCTGGATGCACTGAAAGCAAGAGGGAATGTCCTTTTCAGAATCTGGCGGTTGGCCAGAACATAGGATACTCCTGACGGAGAACGCAGATTGTCTTCAAGTACGTAAAATGCACCATGTTCATCCCTGACCAGATCTGTTCCAGTTATATGAGACCAGACTCCCAGCGGAGGGTTCAAACCATGGCATTCAGGGAAATATCCTGCTGAAGTTTCAACGATATCTTTTGGAACTACTTTATCTTTTATGATCTTTTGATCATGATATATGTCGTTGAGAAAAAGGTTAAGGGCAAAAATTCTCTGCTTAAGACCCTTTTCAAGCATTTTCCACTCGTTAGACTCAATTATCCTTGGCACAATGTCAAATGGAAATATCTTTTCGGTCCCCTGCTCATCACCATATACGGCAAAAGTTATCCCCATGTCGAAAAAGGCCTTCTCTGCTGCCGCCTGCCTCGCAAAAAGCTCATGCTGGGACAAAGAGCGCAGCTTTTCCATTAAAAGCCTGGTGCCTGGCCTTGGCTTGCCAGGACCTAGAAACATTTCATCATAAAATGGTCCTGTGTCATAACTGTCAAAATTCAAAACAGAATCCATGGGCTCTCCAGAAAATTTGATAATTTCGAATTTAAAACTTAAATCCAATTAATTCGAGCAGATAAACAGATAATGGCTTGAAAAACAAAAAAAGGCAATCCAGTTAAGCATAATAATCATGATTATTGCCTGAGTCTCCTGGAACCATTTGGTTACTATTAAACTTACCTTACTCACGAAAATAATTCAACTCATAACAATTGAATCAAATAATCAGAGCAATATATGGACACGCCAGAACATGGTGATTAACAAATCACATCAGACAATCATCCGGCTCACGGCTGGTTAACGTCCAGGTAAGCAGACTTTTAAATTTATAAATCAAATAGAGGCAGGCTTGATGAATTTTCGTAAAATTGCAAGTTTCATTACCGTATTAATCATGATTAATGCGTCGTCATTAATGTACGCAAAGGAGAATACCATGATTTACAAGGCAGATCATTTTAAGAAAGACCAAAAAATGGTTCCACCAATAGATATGACTAAGCCCCAGAACCTGGAGACCGCCACTTTTGCCCTGGGCTGATTCTGGGGGCCGGATGCCAGGTTCGGCATCATGGAGGGGGTATTTGAAACTGTTGTGGGCTATAGCGGCGGTACCACTATCGATCCCACCTATCACAGAATCGGGGATCACATGGAAACCCTGCAAGTTCGTTTTGATCCCAGTATAGTTTCCTATGATGAACTGCTCAGGGTATTCTGGACAGAACATGACTATAACCGCCAGCCCTGGTCCAGGCAGTATATGAACGCGGTTTTTTACCATTCGGAAGATCAGAAGCAGAAAATCATGAACAGTATGAACGGACTGTCCGGAAAAGTCCGCTCAGAAATAATTGCTTTTTCGAGTTTCTATGAAGCAGAGGATTATCACCAGAAATTTTATCTGCAAAGACATTCTGAGATCAAAAACGAGTATATGGAAGTTTATCCGGTATTTAAGGACTTTATCGCTTCTGCCGCGGTTGCCCGGGTCAATGGAATGCTGGGAGGCCATGGATCACTGTCCCGGTTTGAGAAAATTGCTGCCGATCTTGGCCTGTCTCAAAGATCAGAGGATTTTCTGCGCGACAGACTTTTTAATGGTGAATAGCCCTGGCTGAACCCGGCTTGAAAACCGCGTTAATTTAGATTTCATTTCCAGGCATTATCCTGAAAATGCGAAGGAAAAAATGTTTACTTTAACCAAGCTTTAAAGCATAATCTGAACCCTGAGTTTGATAGCATATCTGTTTTTATTGAACTCGCTTATCATCCCCTGGTTTTCCGGAACTGTCTTTACATCTGGAATCCTGACCACCATGCCTCAATTTTCATGGAAAGTAATTTTTGGAGAAAAGACCTTTATTCATGGAGCGCACAGCTCTGAATTCTGATTATTTTTAGCCGGGGAGTTGTCTGTGCCTTTAAAAATAATTTGTTTCGTCTGCTGCTTAGTTTTTTTTGCCCTGCCATGTTCTGCCCTTAACAATGACCCTGCTCCTGAAAAACCGGACGAATATCTATGGGCTCTGAGTCTGTACAACGGCATCTACACCCCGCGCACATTCGGCCAGACCACATTCAATATCCCGGGAAGATTGGAAAAAAAATACATGCATGGTCTGGGACTTTCCAGAGTGATAAAAAGATTCTGGGATCACTTCGCCTTGGAGCTCGAAGGCATGTTTGTCAAACACCATGGCCGGCATGAACAAGGCTACCAGGATTATGAAGAGTATGTTCTGTCCATTCTTCTCAGGTATGATAATTTCCCCTGGAATGATTTTCTTCATACATCTCTGGGATTTGGGGACGGGCTCTCCCTGACTTCAGAGTTATCAAAAAGAGAAGTCCAGAGCCGGGGCAGCTCCAGAAGATTCCTGCATTATCTTACGGTGGAACTTGCATTCACCCTTCCCAGGTATCCCAAATACAGCCTTGTATACAAAATTCATCATCGATCCGGGGTCGCGGGAATGTTTGGAGGGGTAAAGGGAGCTTCGGATTTTTACGTTCTTGGCCTGAGATACAGATTTTAAGTTTTACCTTATCAGATCAGGAATGTTTTTTTCGCTTTGTTTCAAAACCCTGATCAAGGATGAGGACAAAACCCAATCTATTTGCCAAAATGCACAAAAACCCCAAAAGGCATGAAAATGCTTCTGCCTTTTTCATGCCTTTTGGGTTCAGTATCAGCTGATTCTGTCAACCCGGCACATCAGGGCTGAATGGGGCCAGCTGCCTATCTCCGGACTGCACTGTTCCTCATCAATGGGACAAAGCATATTCGCGTTGGATTCAAACACGCCGAACAGATCGGACGTGCCTTCCTTTCTTTCAGGAAACCACCAGCCATGCTGCACGTCAACCATCTGAGGGTGCATTATGGAAGATGTTTTCAGCAGCATTTTTATTTTGCCCGCAGGGGATGCCACATGAACCCATTCATTATCTTTGAGCCCATACTGTTTGGCTGTTTCAGGATGCATCCAGGCCAGGGGATCGGGCACCCTTTCCCTGGCTGATTCTATCTGGCGATGCTCAGAATGATACATGGGCATAAACCGGCTTCCGGTTATGAGAACCAGGGGATATTGCTTTGTCAGCTCAGGCTCGGACTCGGGGCTCCAGGCAGGTTCCTTGTACCTGGGTAAAGGATCACACCCCAGGTCTTCAAAAACCGATGAGTAAAGCTCCACCTTGCCTGACGGAGTGCCGAACCCATATTTTTCATACCGTTTATACTCACGTTTGCCAAAAAACCCATAGGTCTCAATGAGTTCTCTGAAAGTAACCCCGGCCGGCTCCAGGCAATAATCATATACCTGTTCCAGATTCTCCCATGGCCAGTCATTTTCCTGACCCAGACGAAGCCCAAGGCCTTTGTAAAACTGGTAGGTATCCCTTCTTTCATACAAAGGTTCGATTCCTGGAGGACAGGTCACGCAGAAGCCTCCTGTGGTCCAGAGCTGAGGCTGCTCCACTGTGGTGGCGGAGGGAAAAATATAATCGGCAATGGCTGCTGAGGGGGTCATATAATACTCCATTACCACATACAGATCCAAAGACATGAGAGCGTCATAGGTCAGCCTGACGTCTGGAAAAGCCAGCAAAGGGTTATTGGCCACGGACATCATGGCCCGGACCGGGTATGGATCGCCTGTTACGGCAGCCTTGAATACCTCCCTGAGATGCGCCACACAGGTCCTGTACATTGAAGGAGCCCCCACATACCCGGGAGGAAGTTTTTTGTTGTTTGCCACATTTTTCTCCCAGCCTGGAAAACCAAAAAAAGGATATTTGTCAACGCCAAGCTGCTTGGCCCTTTGCTCCGGGCTGATGGCATCGCTTCTGACCAGGTCAAATTCGTCTCTGAGTTTACCTGTTTCAGGGCTCTGACTGAAGATTTCCCCTCCCGGAATTTCCAGGTTTCCGGTGATGGCCCTCAGGATGGCCCTGGCCCTGGCGCACTGGTTGGAGTTGACCCCCTGCTTGTCAAGACCGTATCCGTAGGGAATCACTGCCGGGGTGGTGGTGGCGTACATTCTGGCTGAAGCTTTGATGTCCGCGACCGGAATCCAGGTTATTCGTGAGACCTTTTCAGGGGTGTATTCCTGCACTGCTTCCTTAAGTTCATCAAAGCCTACGGTCCATTTATCCACAAAGTCCTTATCATAAAGATCCTCTTCAATGATTATTTTAATCCAGGCCAGCATCAGGGCCAGATCCGTGCCCGGCCTTATCTGAAGCCACATATCAGCCATCTGGGTTTCCGGGATTCGCCTGGGATCAACGACAATGAATTTAGCGCCCTGGGACCTGGCGTATTCCAGTGCTGGATATGAAGTGACCGGAGCTGATTTGGAAGCTGCCCGGCCCCAGACAACAATGCATTTGGCGTTGCGGGTATCATCCCTGGCCATGCCTCCGTAAGTGGCATATTCAGTGGCGTAGCTGGGACACATGCAGATATTGGCAGCGCCGCAGATGTTGGGAGAACCGAAAAGATTGTAGAACCGGCGACTGTCCCAGTGATGGGTACGGCTGGTGCCGTGGGTAAAGCCCAGGGTTTCAGGACCGTATTCATCTCTGAGCCGGGCCAGCTTTTCCGCGACTTCATCCAGTGCCTGATCCCAGCTGATTCTCTCCCATTGGCCTTGACCTCGCTTGCCCTTTCTTTTCATGGGATAATTGATCCTTCCAGGATGATGAATGTGCTCAGGCATCAAAAGGGCCCTGTCGCAGATGACACCCCTGGTGACGGGATGATCCGGATCACCGGTTACCTGGACAACCCGGCCTTGCTTCATGTGCAGGAGAATGCCGCAGCGCGGATGACAAAGACCGCAATAGCTTCTTCGAGTATCATCCTTGTCTTTGGTCACCTCATCCGGATTATAAGCCAACAAACGGCAGCCCATGCCGCTGAATACCAGGCCCCCTGCTGCCAGGGCTGAGCCGTGCATGAATTGTCTTCTGGAAATGGCCATAATTTTCTCCTTTAGGGGTTTCATATTATGATTCATTCCTAAATTGAGCAATTTTCCCTGTAACTGTTTGATAAACCTGTCATTGCGAGCCCGGCACCCATTGGGTTAATATTATCTTGGCTTATGTCATTATGGACATCTCAAGAGGGTGCCGGGCGTGGCAATCTCATGGCAACTGACAGAGATCGCTTCGCTTCCCTCGCAATGACATATAAAAACGCTCAACCTGGGACTTTATAATCTCCACAACCGGAAAATCCGCGCTGAACCCGGATTCTTTGCTGAAATAACTTTATGTTATGACCTTTATTATTTGAATCCGAACTTTGAATTAAATTCTGCGCTCCCAAGATTTTGATATAAAATTCATTATGCCCTCCTGAACCAGGGATAGAATGAATTTCAAGAGCTGTCCCTGTTGAACATGAATGAGTGCTCATTGTTCAACAGTTGCTGATAAGAACGACTCCGGATATAATATGTTTCTAAGGGCTGAATAAACAGATCACATATAATGGTAAAAGGTAAAAAAAAGTTATGTCAAGAAATTCCAGGCAGGTAATATTTTGAACAGTGTCTTTCTGGCCCTGGCTCCAATCTTCTTTCTGATCCTCATGGGATGGTCTTTTCAGAAGATTGAGTTCCCGGGGGCATCTTTCTGGCCCATGGCGGAAAAAATAACCTATTACGTTTTTTTCCCGGCACTGCTTTTTTTCAGTCTGTACAGGGCTGACTTCAGCGAAGCCAGGTTCTGGTCCATGGCCGCGGCTGCCGCTTGCACCATACTTATTGTCAGTCTGCTCATGATTCTGTTTCGCCCGACATTAAGGAGTTCAGACCCTGAATTTTCATCCATTTTTCAGGGAGGACTCAGATTCAACACTTATGTGGGCATTTCCGCGGCCTATATCTTTTATGGAGAACTGGGCCTGACCCTGGCGGCCATGGTGATCGCCGTGATTATTCCTATGGTCAATGTTATCAGCGTGGCGGTTGTGACCAGGTTTGGCGACAATGAGCGCAAGGGATGGAGCCAGGCTGTTTTTTCACTGGTCACAAACCCGCTTATTCTGGCCTGCCTGCTGGGCATTATGGCTAATCTGGGAGGAGTCAGGCTGATCATGGGCACAGACGAGGTTGTGAGAATTCTGAGCCAGGCGTCCCTGTCCCTTGGCTTGCTGGCAGTGGGCGCGGGCCTGCGGTTTGGAAAGATAGCCTCAAAATCCATCCCCATTGCCTGGTCCGGACTTTTCAAGCTGTTTCTGCAGCCCATCCTGATTGGTTTTCTGGCTTTATGGATGGGCCTGGATCAGCCAGCGGTACTGACTCTGGTAATCTTCGCGTCATTGCCCTGCGGCCCGGCAGCATATGTCATGGCCAGACAGCTTGGGGGAGACATGGATATGATGGCCTCCATCATCACGGTCCAGACAGTTGCGGCAGCATTGACCATGCCCCTGGTTATCGGGTTGTTTGTGGTGTAATACCAAAAATGAGATTGCTGCCATTGTCAGTCAATACATGGAAACTGCACTGACTGAGCAGACTGGACTTCAATCAGGCGCTGCAAAAAGCCTGATGCGCTCCTCCACAAGTACTTGAATATCCTTAGAGGCCCAGGCAAGCCAGACCAGGGGATCACTGGCTGCGTCCTGCTTCATCCCCTGGAGCAAACTTTTTTTCAGGGCATCCAGCAAATCAGTATGCACATTTATTTTGCTTACTCCTGAAAGTATGGCCTGTTTCAATAATGAGACCGGCAGGCGGCTGGCACCGTGCAAAACAACGGGCACCCTTGTTTTCTGGGCAATAGCTGCCAGAAATTCTATCCCTTTGATCTGATCTGAT
>PXDF01000244.1 GCA_003566455.1 Desulfonatronovibrio sp. | reverse complement strand
TTTAAATATAGTTGCTTAGTAATGAAGAAAATTCTTTACACGGAATGTGTCAATGAAAATGAGACACATATACAATTTATTTAAGCAACTCTGCCTGGTTTAACTGATGGTTTCAGGCGGAAGGTTATGCCACTCTCAGCTGTCATAACTTTAATTGGAGATCATTAAACCATGAATACCGGGAACATAAACCATGCTTTCCTCGACCGCATTCTGGACGGCTCGCAGACTGACGTCTACTACCACTTCGGGCTATCCAGCGGGGACCATTTGCTGGAAAGGATGCGCAGGGTCCGGGCCATCATCACCGCCGGCTCGGGCGAGCGGATCATGGAGTTCGCCGAAAAATGGAGCACCCTGAACGGCGGCGCTGAGATCCTGGACTTTCCAAAGGATGACAGGTTCACCGCCAGATATACTGCAGGTATTTTGTTTGCCTCTCACGGAATGGGGATGCCCAGCGCCTCCATAGCTGTGCAGGAACTCATGCGGATGTTGTACTTCCTTAAGAACGGCGACTTGGAGGCAATGGACAAGGTATTCTGGGCCAGGGTGGGCACCAGCGGAGGCATTGGTTTGCCCAGTGGCAGTGTGGTGGTTTCCACTGAGGGGCTGATGGCGGATCTCAAACCATATCGACTGCTTAAGGGGGCTGATGGCGAATACTGGTTTAATGGCAGGTTCCCGGTCACAACCTGCCAGGAGATCATCAAGGCCAACACTGACAGCGGTCTGAAGGTTCTCTCTGGGAAAACAGTTGCCGGCAACGATTTTTATCTTGAGCAATTCAGGCTGGACGGGGCTATCTCTTTCGAGACACCGGAAACCAAGATGGACTGGCTGCAGTTGCTCTATGACAACGGGGTGCGCAACATCGAGATGGAAGGAGCAATGTTTGCTGGATACCTCAATCATTGGGGCTTTTCCCGTTTTGCTATGATCTGCGCCACATTGCTGAATCGGCTTGAGGGTGATCAGGTGACCTCCACCCCAGAGCAATTACAGCAATTCAGCAAAGTATCCGGATTGGTTCTGTTCAACTATCTCAAGACCTTTTTTCTTGAACACAAATCCAAACAACCACTTCCAAAGGATAGAAAGTCCAGGTCGCGGAACCAGACTGGGAAAGACTACGCCAGGCCGCCGTGGCCGCGCTGAGGAGGTCCTATTCTCCCTAATCGCGCTTGCCCGTCGGTGCAGCGGGGTTCAAATCACCCTGGGGACGTCATGTATCAAAACAGGCTATTGCATATAAATCTGAGTCGGCAGCACCTCATTGACCCATTTTTTGTTCATCTCTGCCACACAATTTTCACAATGAAGACCCCCATTTCGGGTAATGGTAATCATGGTTGTCAGAACCATTTCCGCAGGGATTTCCAGAGGCTCTGTCCATCTTTTCCCACAGCGGGGGCATCTTGGTCTTGTCTGAAGGGTCATCATTCTTACCTCACCTGACAGTCTGACAAAGTCCTTATTAAATAACGCCAGGTACTGGACAACAAGGACCTTAAGAGAATATTGTCAGCCTGTTAAGCGGCCAAAGCTCCCTCAAGGCAGAAAGATATATATTCGTGTCCAATCAAAAAAAAAACAACTCTATTGATTGTGTTTGACTTTTTTCTTGTACTTTCGTCAGCCACATTCAGAATATCAGGCTGTATGGAATTTGAATTCAACCGGATATTAACAGGGCTGACCATTTATATAATTTTTTCAGGACAACAGCATCGGGATTCCTTGATGTTGATTCTGTGAATTGGCGGTGATATCGGTATAAACTCTGAGTTATTGACCGCCACCTAATGAATTGCAACAATAGTACCAGCAAGAGTGACCCACAGTCTTTTATTTTTCAAGGAACTGGTGTTTTTACCTTTCATTTAGGGAAATACTTCCTTTGTGCGACAATTTTTAGAAAAATTTCATCAAAGTCGAAAATACTGGTTCATAATAGTTTGCTATCCCAAAACCAGGGCTTAACTTTCGATAATAAGATGTTGGTTCAAAAAGGAGGTACTTATGATTGAGATCAAGAATATCCTGTGTCCAATCGATTTTTCAGAGATGAGTCCAAAGGTGGCATCCTACGCTCATGCCCTGGCCAAGGGTATGAACGCCAGGGTGCATGTGATTTATGTTGCCATGAACCTGCACAAGGACCTGGATTTTGATGTCTCCATTTCTTCAATTCAGAGCTTTGTGAACGAAATGATAACCAGGGCTGAAAAAAATATGGCCAGCTTCATCAAGGAAAACTTCATTGACACAGAAGTCAGGGGAAAGGTGCTGACCGGTTATGTTTCAGAAGAAATACTCAACTATGCCCAGAATGAAAGTGTTGATCTGATTGTTATGGGAACTCATGGCCGAAAGGGAGTGGACAGGATTATATTCGGCTCAGTGGCTGAAAAGGTTGTCAAATCCTCAAAGATACCTGTTCTTAGCATAAGGCCTGGTTAAATTAAAACAATCTGGTCCAGATTTCATGCTCTGCAGGGGGAAAATTCTGCACCCTCCTGATCCAATACATACTGGTGCTGTATGTTATTTACAAATCAGGAGGGTGCAAAGCAGGACTCTGCGCCTGAAATCTTACAAGGCCACTGGTTCGACATGATTCAGGAACTTTATTTCAGCAAGCTTTTAATTTTCTTTTGTTTCAGGGATCAATGGACCAGGTTTTGGAACAACCATTTCCGGTTCAGGAGCTTCTGGTTCAGGTTCAGGATCCGCAGGAATAGGCGTGACCGTTTCTTCCGGAGCGACCGGAATCTTTTCTGGGTCTTCGCAACCAATGGCCCCAAAAACAAGTAACCCGCCAAGCAGTAAGGCAAATAAAAGGCTGGATGTTTTCATGGACTTCTCCGTATTGTCTTAATGTTCTTTTGCCGGCAAGATCTGAGCCTTGCCTGATTATGATTACTACTTTACATAGATATATCTATTGAAGTCAAGATTCAAATCGCGAAAGAAAGAGGAGAGGATTAGAGGATTAATTTCAGACGTCAGATGTCCGACGTCCGACATTCGATATCCGACCTCCGACCACTGACTCACTGGTTCACTGACCACTGTTCACAGTCCACTGACTACTGACTTCTGGTCTGTTTTTTCATAAATCCAATAAAGCTGTCCATATATAATGAGTTTATCACCCAGAGATTATATATTTTATTATGCGGGATTTTGTTATTCGCGGCATAACTTACAGGATGAATCAAAACGCGGATATTATTTTCCAGACAGTATTTTTGTAATTTATATAATGCCATATAAAAGGGTTTTTTGGAAAAATCCTGGTGATCAGTGATGAAAACATGAATGCAGTTGGTTAATCCTGATAGATTGATCCCGGGTTCTGATGACAAAATTAAAAAAATTGCTTTAAGCTTGCCATATATTTTTACTGAAAAAACATGTTTTTCTCTTTTAAAGCCAATCTTTTCGTATTCTGAAGACAATTCGTCATTTTTATACAAGTTCTGCTCAAAGTCCAAGGCACTGAATATTAACCCGCTATATTCTTGGCCCATGCAATGTTTCATCTCCAGCAGGTCTTCAAATTTTGCCGGTTCAATGCGTATACTGGATGGCAGATCAAATTCCTTTTTCAGATTTTTATTAAAATATAAGCAGGTCATGGGATAAACAGAACATCCATTGGCATCGTCAAGTTCCCGGGCAAAGTCGTCAAGTATCCTGTTTGGAAATCTGTTGTCTGGCCGATAATAACTGATGATATAATTCATGCGTGCAGAATATTGTAAATAATAATCGTTAACATACTGGGCTAGATGATCCAGAACATTAGTCTCAGGTCTATTGTATGTCTCCATGGCAGTTGCGTAATGATGAAAAAGCCACGTACTGGTAAAAAAATGAAGCATTGATATATGTTCATATATGATTCCCTTGTCCTGATAGACAAAATGTCTCGCAACTTGAACAGATTCATTGTATAGTTTTTCATATATTTGCCGGAACCTTTCTTTATAATTGTATAGCTCCACATATTTTTCCGGATAAATCAGTCCTGCATCAAAAAAGAATTTCCACAAGGTGTCTATATTTACCTTGTTACACAGGTAGTTTTTGTGATTGTTTGATCTGTGCAGGATTCTCGCGAGCTTCATCTGATCCTGTATATCCATGTCCAGGATGGCAATCCCGCATTTTATGCCCGTGCGTTCAATGCTGTCGGTCTTTTTGACATGGATTACCTGCGATAAACATTTCAGGCTGCATTCATTTGTAATTTCAACTTCTATCTCAGGAATGATCAGGCCTGTAAATAATACGCTGTCTTCTTCATTTTCTTCAACGGAAAATCCTGATCCTGATATATCACACATGGGCAATGTTATGAATTTTCTGGTTATGGGATGGGAAAAAATGGCAATTGGCGGAGGATTCAGGGAATATCTAGCACTGCGAAACTCTTTTCCCTTGAACCTGGTCAGTCGATTTTTAGCAGGGGAAAGTACATAGAGTCTTTTTTGCTGTTCATGGGTATGTCGAATAATATTTGCTTCACCTGAAAAGTGTAGTTTGCTGTTTTCCCTTAGGGTGACATTAACGCTCCCATCAGGTTGTATCCATTGGAATGACTGTGGGGGGGTAATGGATATTGCAACCTTGAAGGCTTGAGAGCTGAAATCAATGAGTTCCCCATAAAAAACAACACCATTTTGAATCAGCTCCACATTAATACCGCTGCAGGCATGTCTTCTGACTTTACGCGAACTCAGTTCATAGCAGAATTCAGGCAGCTTCAGGGTTATTCCCTGGTCATCAAATTTCTGAACTTGCGCTTCCACACGGATAAATTTCAGACCATCAGACAACAGGAAGTGCTCAATGGAATATGACTTGAGTTTCTGGGCCAGCCCCTTAACGGGAACCCAGCGGCACTCCAGAGTTTCATTAAGGCAGGGCTGTGGTTTGACTTTTAAGAAAAGCTCCCTTCCATAACTGTTGTGCTTTAATTTGACGAGAATGGTTCCATCATTAAAGTGCGTGTAGTTCAGTTTGTTGATCAGGTTTATTTTTTTGATTTTTTTCCAGCCCGCGATTGTTTTTTCAGAAATGGAAGGTTCAGCAGAAGAGGGAGAGGAATATCTCTGAGGAGAAATGTTTTTCTGAAAATTTTTGTAGTCCACGTTAAATCTTCCTATCAGGTTAACAGGCAAGAGGCGCAACACTTTCAAGCTTGTTTGCAGGCGGCGGTTTTTTGTTTTTTGGATCTATCAGTCCCGTTGATTATCTGTCACGGCCACTGGGCGGTCAGTGCATTTTTTCAGCCGGCAAACCGCGTTTAAATGACCGCAGATGTTTTTTAGGTCTGTCATCGTGCGAACTGATAGATCATTCAACTCCGTGACAACCGGGTTGCAGCCAATAGTCTGAAAATCCAAAAACAAGAACCGTCAGGACAAATTAATTTTTTAGCAGAAAATATGCCAGAAAATAAAGCCGGTTCAGGAGAAAATGTTCTGTCCTTGATGCGTAATCCAGGTGGTGAAGAATGCCTTGCAGCAGCTATGGATGAATCAGATAATAAACTGTTGAGACAAAGGTTTTTGATTGATGGACAAAAATTTTTCTGAAAAAACCATATTTTATCTGAATAAAATTAAATAAATCTGGAAAAAATGGAATGAGTTGATTATGTCATCAATTATCTTGCCCAAACATTGATATCAGGGCAAGCTGAAACATCTTACAGGGGATGATAGGGAAGTTTTCAGAATGCTTTTGAACATGAGGCTTTACATTTATTATAAAGACACTAATTTTTTAAAAAATACCTTTAATGGATTCCTGAATTGTGCGACTTTATCTGTCATTGGAGTGGAAACGAAGCAATCTCAGCCAGTTATTATGAGGATGCCTCGCTCGAAGACTCGATCGCAATGACAAGCTTATCAAGCAGTTACAGGAAAATCTCACAGCTTAGGAGTATTGTTTAGTGTAAATGAACATCTGAACTCTGATAATTTGAAGACGGTTCAAAAAGGAGGTTAATCATGGTTGAGATCAAAAACATCCTGTGTGCTATTGATTTTTCAGAGATGAGCCCACGTGTGGCATCCTACGCCCAAACCCTGGCTGAGGGCCTCAACGCCAATGTTTACCTGGTTTATGTTGCTCCAAGTCTGGATCAGCATGCCAGTTTCAATGTGCCTTTGCCTACTGTACAGAAGTTTGTAGATCAGATCGTGACTGAAGCTGAGAACAAAATGGAAATATTTATCAAGGAAAACTTTAAAATTGAGGATGTCAAGGGTGAGGTATTAAGGGGATATGCAGATGAGGAAATACTGAAATTTGCCAAAAGGGAAAAGATAGACCTGATCATCATGGGCACTCATGGCCGAAAAGGAGTGGACAGGATTATATTCGGCTCAGTAGCAGAGAAAGTCATCAAATCCTCAAAGATACCTGTTTTGAGCATCAGGCCGGTGTAAGTGACCCAGAACCGTGAAATTTCCACATACAGCACCCACTTGAGCTGATGCTTTTTATAAGTAAGGCTTATCTGCTTCTCAAGTGGGTGCCAAAGGCAATGCATCAGATATTGCAGCATGCCGTTTTTTTTGAATATTGCCTTTTGCATGAAGATTGACTATCAGGCCCTTGCAATTAACCGCCATGAAAATTTGCAAACCGAAATACACCATAGCTTAAAGACATCACTTTGCCGGCGACAACAATTCGCGCCATTGGAGATTATAAAAGGGTTTGCAGATGAGGTCAGAAATATATTGGAAGAATAGCGAGTTCCTGCGCAAGATGAAGGAAGAATCATGAAGGATATCCCAGGAACTAAAATGTTTCTGATCCATTCGCTGCTGGTTTGTTTTATGTTCGCCCTTTGGGGCTGCGCAACAGCCATTTCAAGGGACGGCTTGAAGAGAGTTGATGAGGATGCTGTTTTTTCAAGACTGCTGGAGGAACCCAATAGATACATGGGCAAGACCTTCCTGCTGGGAGGCACTATTATTGAGACTGAGAATTATCCCAGCAAAACAGAACTTTTGGTTGTTCAATATCCTCTTGGATCAGAGAATCGTCCAGACCCGGGAAAATCCTCTGCCGGGAGATTTATTGTAACTACGACAAAATTTCTTGATCCGGCAATCTACGGACCGGGCCGCCAGCTCACTGTTCTGGGTTCCGTATCCGGAAAGGAAAGTCGTCCTTTGCAGGAAAGAATATACACTTATCCTGTCATTGAGTTAAGTGAAGTTCACCTGTGGCCTGAAAGACAGAGAGACCCCGGAAGGACGGGATTCCATTTCGGAGTGGGTATAGGCATTGGGTTTTAACGGCAACGATTTTCAGTCCGGGTATAATTGTTTTTGTGTGCAGGAAATTTTTGATCAAGACTAGTTTTTGGAGGCAATTTGAAAAGGGTTTTGTTCTGCCTGGTGACGGCAGCTTTTCTCTCAACGGGTTGCGCCCACGTCATTTCCAAAGAGTCCATTGAGCACGCTGACAGAGACATCTCCTTTGCCCAGCTCAGGGAAAATCCTGACGCATACAAAGGTATTATGGTGATTCTGGGCGGGGTTATTGTCAATACAGTGAACAAGGATGACGGGTCATTGCTTGAAGCATACCAGACCAGAACCAGCCGAATTGGTGAACCAGTTGAACTGGATGTTTCCCAGGGTCGTTTTCTGATCTATTATAAAGGGTTCCTGGATCCGGAAATCTTCCAAAAGGGCAGAAAGATATCCGTGGCTGGCTGGGTTGAAGGGGTAAAGTTCCAAAAGCTTGGAGATTTTGAGTACAGGTATCCCCTGCTTGAAGTCGGGGAGATATACCTGTGGGAAGAAATAACAGCTTCGCGTTACGAACCTTATCCCTGGCATTTTCGGGATTATCCCCATCCTTATTTTCTTCCATATTATCATTACCCTTACTACCCCAGGTGGTAAGAACCGTCCGAGAGTTGAGTCTGGATTTGCATGATTAAAAATTGAGTATTAAATAGTCCCGAGGCAGATCAACAGAACATTCTAATAATTGCCAATACACATGAAGAGTTTTTGCAATAGAGCATTTTTATGATAGTTAACATTTTTTATATTTTAATAATTATGTTGATCACCTATGTCATTTTCTACTATTTAAGTGGAATATTTTTTGATGTCAGGAAGCATTTGAGAAAAATAAGAAACATCAGATACTTTGAGCATGCAATTAAAAAGATGGAAATAACATATAATGACAGTGATCTTTTTAAGAAACTTGATGTCAGGCAACAAAGAGAACTAGCTGATAATATCAGAAGATATAAGGAAACACTATCTGATATAAGAAAGAATGGACTGGATTAATGGTCCAGGCATTCAGAAGATGCTTTTCTTGATGAGTCGTCTCCATTCATAACCTGCAATTCATTCCGCGGCATATTTACCCAGTTCCTTTGATAAGAAACAAAACATTTTCCAATAATAAAAAAATGCTTGACCCTTTAAAAATTATAAGGCATATTTATTTTTTATCATCAGCTTCAAGTAAATGGTTAAGATGTAGAAGCCAAGGCTGATGAATATTTTATTTTTGTCAGGAGTTTTTTTTATGACCAATTTGTATGTCGGCAATCTGCCATGGAACACAACTGAAACCGAGCTCAAGGACCTGTTTTCCCAGCATGGTGAAGTCAATTCAACCAACATTATCCAGGACCGGGAAACTGGTCGTTCGCGGGGCTTCGGCTTTGTGGAAATGGAAAGGGGCGCTGATGAGGCTGTCCAGCATTTAAACGGACATGATCTCGATGGACGCAATATCAAGGTAAATATTGCCAAGCCCAAAAGAGAGCCCAGATACTAATCTATCTGTAAATCGAGCTTAAAAGCCCATCCTGTCTGAACAGGGTGGGCTTTTTTTTTGCGTCAGGGCAATGGTCCAAAAAAGAGAATACATGATTTTGGGGCTTGAACAAGGCTTTAAACAAGAGTATGTCCCTTCTTGTGGCCATATTGATCATATAACCAATTTAGTTAAGGAGATTATGAATGAACAAGACTCAATTCGTTTCCAGTCTGGCTCAAAAAGCCAAGCTGACCAAGGCTGATGCTGACAGGGTTCTTAACAATGTTCTTGAAATTATTACAGAGCAGCTCAAAGGCGGGGATAAGGTCATTCTGACCGGATTCGGAACTTTTTCTGTGGGTGAAAGAGCCCCCAGAACAGGCCGCAACCCCCAGACCGGTCAGCCCATTGATATTCCAGCAGCCAGAGTCCCCAGATTCAAGGCCGGCAAAGTACTGAAGGATTCAGTTTCCTAGACAGCTGTTCAAACAGGGCTGGCGCTATAACAGGTGAGGTTTTATTCTGTTTCCCCGTGTCAGGACCAGGAGTCGTCTTTGAAAAGCGACTTCTGGACTGAACAGGGGGTTTTATGTCCAGCCTGTATATTGAGCCGGCTGCCCGCCCTGAATCTGCTTCCTGCCAGGCTGATTTCTTTTGTTCAGTTCTGGTGGTTTATTTCAGCAATCACCTGCATTGCAGGGCTCCATGCCGCGTCCAGGATACTCAAGTCCTGGAGTCTTCTAATTTGGCTTCCCCCCAATGCTCCCTAATTCATGGGCCTGTTTATGGCCCGGTTCTACCGGAACACAGGACCCTGTCTGACGCTGAATCCTGTTGTTTCCCCTGTAAGGGGCCTTTCAAACCTCGCGTCGTAGAATTGTTGATCTGTAAGATCCATGCTGTAGCCGAAAGTCACATATACATCCTGTGAAGCCGGCATATTACGGGGTTTGAGTTGAAACTCGAAAGGCACACTGGTTTCCGGGCTCTGCTTTAAAGTAAAATAGCTTCTGGAGTCGCTGGCCAGAACCACCCCATTTTTATCACTTAAATAAGCTGACAGCCTAAGGTTATGGATCCATTCCCTTAATACCGGAGGACGGCCCGGCGGGACATGAGCGCTGCCTTTGACCAGGTAGCCGTGGTTATCTGTTTCCGTGATATATCTGAATTGCCAGTAGGTCATATCAAGCAGCTCTTCCTGGCCCGGACTGAATGGGTTTGAATTAAGATGCTCCACCCGCGGCTGGGAACATCCGGCCAGAAGGCAGACCAGACATATCAAGAATACTTTTATGGGCATATTATCTCCTTTAATGAAAAACAGGGGTTACTTTTCTTCTGAAATTTAACCACTGAAACAGACTTGTAAATAGCGCTTGATGCCTGGAACAGGCTGTTTTTCTGTAATTGAGAGATAAACCTGTCATTTTCCTTGATTGCCCGGCTTGGCTCGCGATGATTTTGGGCTTCCGTATAGTCAGTGCTGCCGGGCAAAACCTTTGCTCACTGAAGAATTTCCGGGCCGGCCCCTGAGCAGAAACAGCCTGATCATTAGCATGATCAATCCCTTAGGCTGTCATCCCCCGCGGGGAAAGTTATATGCCTTTTAAAAAATCTTTCATTGACTAATGCGTAAACAAAACATACTGAAATCGTCGTGATGATTTTTTTTCACACCTCGCATATTCTATAATGGATCAAAGGACTGATATGAAAAATGGAATGAAAAGTATTTTGCTGGCGTGTACTATTGTCTTTTTTGCCGGCTTTTTAAAAGTTGTGGATGTTGATGCTGCAGGCAATCAGGTGATGTCAATCGATCCAGCAGGGGTAGAGGAGCTCATGAAATCCGATAACTGCCCCATCATTATTTCCATAGTAACTTCCAGGTGCCGCGCCTGCCGGCAGGAACTGCCTGTTTACCAGGCCATGTATGATCAATACAAGGATCAGGGACTGGGAATATTCGTGGTCAGCATTGATTTTGGATATCCCCAGGCAATCCAGCAGATTGTCGATCGACTGGATCTTACTTTTCCAGTGTACTGGGGCGGTGATGAGGTCATGAACGCTTTTGGCATTTCCCTTGTCCCCTATAAATTCGTTGTCCAGAACGGAGAGATCGTGGAGCAAGTAGTAGGGGCCTGGTCTGAACAGGAAATAAAGGACAAGGTGACCGGGCTCTTGAAGAGCTGCCCTTGATAACCCGGCTCTGGCGGGAGTCTGAGGAGTTGGCATGGAAAAAAGTGGATATACCAGGTCATATGTACTGCTTATCCTTTTTCTCATTCTGATGGTAATCGGCATCAATGCTGGAGAAGTCGAGGCGGTCCTGGAAAAGGCCATAAGCATATGCCTCAGCTGTATAGGGATCGGCTGATGCTTGATATCCGGCGCTGGATTCAGATACTGGCCACAGTCCTGAGCAATGCCTGGCTGCTTTTCCCTTTCACAAAAACAATATATCAGGGCAAGCTTAAAAGCGTCTGCGTTCCCGGGCTCAACTGCTATTCCTGTCCAGCCGCTGTTGGTTCCTGTCCTTTGGGAGCCATTCAGACCTTTTTTGCCGATTTACGGCCATCCTTCGCCAGCGGACAATACCATCTAGGCCTTTACGTCATTGGCTTTCTCGGCATTATCGGCAGTCTGGTGGGCCGCATGCCCTGCGCCTGGGCCTGTCCCTTCGGCTTCATGCAGGAGCTTATTCACAAGATCCCATCTCCTAAAATCGAAATCCCCAGGATCATGACCTGGGTAAAATACGCGGCCCTTGTATTTCTGGTCATACTGCTGCCCATTTTTGTGGTGGATTTTTTTGGTTACGGCGAGAACTGGTTCTGCAAATTTGTCTGCCCGGCCGGAACTCTGCAGGCCGGTCTGCCCATGATTTACCTGCAGCCGCAGCTGCGGGGGCTTCTGGGCACTATTTTTACGGTCAAGCTGATAATACTCGCGGTTTTTCTTGTGGCCATGGTGTTTATAAGACGGCCATTCTGCCGCATTCTCTGCCCTCTGGGGGCCATCTATTCCCTTTTCAACAAGGCCAGCCTCTTCAGAATGATGCATCATCCTGACAGATGTGTTCTGTGCAAGCAATGCTACCGTCACTGTCCCATGGGTGTTCGGTTTTACGAGGGAGCCAACCAGAAGGATTGTATCCGCTGTCTCCAATGTCTTCGCACTTCATGCAAGTTTGGAGCGATCAGCTATGAAGTCGGTGGAGCCCTGCCCGAAGCCGGCAAGCAGCCAGTCAAGCAGTCCTGAAGGGTGTGGTTAAGAAAATTTTGATTAGGCCTGCCACCAGCCCCTGATGATCATTAACCGCCTCAACCCGGCTCAGGAGAATAATGATTTTTTGAAGGCGCTCCTGGTGAGCTGCGGTGGATACCAGGAGCGCTTTATTTGCCTTGAAATGTGGTTGTCATCTCCGGCATCAAGTGATTTAGAGCCTCAAGGGACTTTCTCAGGGTTCTTTAATCTTGAGCAGATTGTTCACCTTGCGCACGCCTTGAACCGAAAGAGCAAGATCCCCGGCCCGCTCAACCTGGATATGATTGTCCACTGCTCCTGTAAGGGTTACTTCTGCGTCAAATGTCTTCACAGAAATGGCCAGGCCCCTGACAATATCATCATCAAAAAGCTTTGCCTTGACCTTTGTGGTAATGGTGGCGTCATCAACCACGGTTCCGGCTGTCCTGCCTGCCGGTGTCTGGCATGCCATGAGGGAAAAAATCATCAGCAAAACCATAGCTGCCCCCAACAAGTTTATCTGTCTCTTCATAATACACCTCCTGCTATTAAGATGGACCTGCAAAAATTCGAAACATGAATAACTCATCAACCAACCAGCTCCATAACTCTTTGTCTCCAGACTCCCGACTGACTGATTCACTACTGATTCACCGATTAACCGATTCACCGACCCCCTTCTTCCCTGCTCTTTCTTTATCTCTCAGTCTCTAAGTCTCTCTTCCCCGACTCCCGACTCCTTTCTTTATCCCTCAGTCCCTGCGCTCTCAGTCTCTAAGTCTCTCTTCCCCGACCCCCTGACTGTCTACTCAGGCCTAATGCTCAGAACCGGGATTTTTGAAGACTTTATCACTT
>PXDF01000047.1 GCA_003566455.1 Desulfonatronovibrio sp. | reverse complement strand
GTTCAAGAGTGAACTAGTAATCTTTTTATTATGAACTGGGACTGGGAAAAACTACAGCAAAAGCGGCAGAGGCACTTCTCGGGACAGGGCGGTCAAGGCCCTGACTTCGGAAATTTTCAGGAAAAAATCAATCAGCTTAAAAATATCCGGCTGCCAGCCGGAAAATACATTATTCCGGTTGTCGCCCTGATTATCTGGTTGCTAACAGGCCTGTACATTGTCGAACCAGGCCATATGGGTGTGGTTCAGCGCTTTGGAGCCATGCATTATCAGACTGAACTGGGAGCTGGTCTCAAATGGCACTGGCCCAGGCCGATTGAAAAGGTCACAGTGGTCGATGTTCAGCGGATAAGGACCCATCAGATCGGATTCAATGTGGTCAATGACTCCAAGCGGGTAATCCGCAATGAAGCCTTGATGCTGACCGGAGACAAGAACATTGCCCATTTTGAGATCATAGTCCATTACCGGGTGGACGATCCCATCAACTACCTGTTCAATGTTCGAGAGCCGGACAACCTGATCCTGAAAACAGCGGCCGAGTCATCGCTGCGAAGCATCGTGGGGACCATGGACATCGAATCGGCCATTGTGGCTGAAGGTCTGGCCATGGTTGCCATGCGTACTCAGGATCTCCTGCAGCGGCTCCTTGATGAATACGGATCAGGGCTCTTTGTCACCGATGTCCGGACCGAACGAGGGGACGCCCCGCAGGAAGTTCGCGATGCATTCCATGACGTGGTCCGGGCCATGGAAGACAAGGAAAGGCTCATTTACAGATCTGAGGAATACAGGGAAAACATTGTCCCCAGGGCCAGGGGCGGAAGGGAACAGAGGATTCTGACCGCTCAGGGAGAAATCCGCAGATTCAGCCAGATACTAAGTGAATATCAGATGGCCAAGGATGTAACCCGGCAGAGAATGTACCTGGAAAAAATGTCGGATATTCTTCCCGGGGTGAACAAGGTTATAATTGATAAAGGGGCAGCCGAGACGCTGCTGCTGCTCCCGGGCGGCGGCTCTGTGAACCTTGGAGAACAGATTGTCGGCAGATGATTCTGCAACATCCAGACTGCACAGATTTTTTATATTTTTCATAATCTGCATAGTTCAGCTAATCCCGGCAAACGTGTTTTAATACCTAATTTTTCCATATGTTAAATTATTATTTATCTCAGGTTATAGTTTCAGGAGGCATTGATGAGTAAGCAGGCCATTATCGTAATAGCGATAATTGCGGCTATTTTTATAATTCCCCAGACGGTTTTTACAGTGGATGAAAGGGAATACGTCCTTGTTCTTCAGCTGGGTCAGCACAAAAGGACAATTGATGAGGCCGGACTGCAGTTCAAGCTGCCATTTATCCAGAACGTCATCCGTCTGGATAAGAGGGTGCAGACCTCTGACGCCCCGGCTGATGAATTCCTTACTGTGGACATGGAAAGGCTTTATATTGACCATGTGACACGCTGGTACATTGAAAACCCGCTGCAGTTCTACGTCACAGTCAGAAATGAATCCGGAGCGGTGATAAGGCTTCAGAACATCATTGTCGCCGAACTCAGGGACGTGGTCAGCAGTGAGCTGATCCTCAACGTCATCTCCGGAGAACGCGAAGCCATAATGGACAGGGTCGCCAGCAGGTCCGCCCAGAGGGTTGAGGATTTCGGCATCGGGCTGATTGATATCAGGATGAAAAGAGTTGATGTCCCTTCTCAAGTTGAAGAAAGCGTTTTCGAAAGAATGAGGGCTGAACGCGAAAGGATCGCTGCCAGACACCGGGCTGAAGGCGAAGAAAGAGCATTGGCCATCAGGGCTCAGGCCGACGCGGACAGACAAAGAATCCTTGGTGAAGGTGACGCCCGGGCAACCAGAATCTTCGCTGAAGGTTTTGCCGAAGACGTGGTCAGGGTAACCGACAGTGAGAACAACCCTGTTTCCGGAGCCATCGTCACTGTTAACAACAGTGAAATCGGCATGACAAATATTTCAGGTTATTTGACGGTTTACATCCCTTATTCAGGCGATATCCACATAAGTGCCCGCCATGAAGAAATTGACCACGTAACAGAAGGAGAACTCAGGGGAATGCTCAATCAAGCCCTGGCCATGGATTTACAGAGATCCGGGGATCTTCATGTAAGCCTCGCAGCCTCTCCCCAAATTTTTCAAGGCTATACAGCTGATGAGGAATTCTACCGGTTCATGAAATCCCTGGAATCCTATGAAAAATTTATTGGTGAAGGGTCCACCCTTGTTCTGGGTACAGACTCCCAACTCTTTGACTACCTGAGAGGAACTGGTTCCTCCTGGAGCTATCAGCAATAACCTGCTGATCCCCAAAAAACTTCAGTTTAATACTTCATCACTGCCCGGGAGCACACAACTGATTCTGCTCCCGGGTATTATTCTCATCAATATCCTGCACGGCCTGACCTTTTTTCATGCCTGACAAGCTCAATCATCTGAATCACCCCAATAGTCCCGGCGTTTATCTCATGAAAGATGACCAGAACCGGATCATCTACGTGGGGAAAGCCAAAAATATCCGCAAAAGAATTGGCTCGTACTTCAGGCCGGACCCTGCCCTTCCTTTAAAAACAAGGCTGATGATGTCCAGGGTCAGCCGCATTGATTCCATATCCACCTTGAGTGAAAAAGAAGCTCTGCTGCTTGAGTCAAGCCTCATTAAAAAACACCGTCCAAGATATAATATCGTCTTAAGAGATGATAAACAATACATCCTGTTCAGAGTCGACAGGTCGCAGAACTATCCGGCCTTAGAGCTGACCAGAAAGGCCAAAAAAGACGGCGGCACGTATTACGGACCGTTCACTTCAGGAGTTTTTGCCAGGCAGACCCTTCAGATTATCAACAGGCTTTTCCGGCTCAGGAAATGCAGCCACAAAAAATTCAGAAACAGGGTAAGGCCATGCC
>PXDF01000227.1 GCA_003566455.1 Desulfonatronovibrio sp. | reverse complement strand
TCTGAAACAGGCAGTTATGCTGATTTTAGAGGATCGTTTTGGATGTAACTCTCGGACTTCCTGATGATACAATTAAGGATACGATAGCAGTCTGATGAAAAAAAGAGAGCTTGAAAAATTGCTGCGCATAGCGGGCTGCTATTTAAAGCGGGAAGGAGCTGTTTTTTTCAGGGCATGGACTGAACAATAATGGTTTTCAGAAGAATCAGAGGTCTGGTCTCGATATAAATTGCGGTAAGGTAAATCATATCCGGATTTAATGATCAAAGATGATAACTGAAGACTGATCATTTTATTGAGGAGGGGGGGGTCATGTTCGTGGAGACCCTGGCCCTGGCAATAATAAGTACATAATCTACCCGGCATTTTTGAAAACCAATGAGGGTCAAATGCACTACTTATCTTTGACATCATAGCGTTATAGCGTTATTGTGTTAAATATTGGAGGTGACAATATGGCAACATCAGCAAAAAGATCCACCGTGTATTTTGATCCTTCCATCCACAAGGCCTTGAAAATGAAATCAATAGAAACATCGAAATCTATTTCTGATCTGGTCAATGAAGCTGTCAAGGCGGCGCTTGCGGAAGATGCTGAGGATACAGCTGCCTTTGAGGAAAGGGCGGATGAGCCTTTGATCAGCTTTTCAGAAATGCTCAAAAAACTGAAAAAAGATGGCCGGATATGAAATATTTTTCAGGGAATCGGTCTGGAAAGAACTCAAAAAGGTGCCCAGGGCCGATCTGAAAAAAATCCTTTCCCGGATTGAGCAGCTTGGAAACGATCCAAGGCCTGTGGGCTGCGAAAAACTCACAGACCAGGAATTATACCGAATCCGTCAGGGGAATTACCGGATTGTATATTCCATACAGGATAACATGCTTACGATATGGTTGGTTAAGGTCGGCCATCGAAAAGACGCATATCGCTGAACGAATCAGCGCCAGCAAGCCCTTAACAGGCGTTGAAAATATCCCAATTGCTGCGTCGCGTCAAAAAATTCAAACTCTCACGTATGACTAAATACGCATCGACCTTGAACTTTTTTGCTCTTTATCCGGCACCCACTTGCGTAGGTATTATCCCGGCATAAGTATTTACTGACATCAAAAGTGGGTGCCGGACTGACGCTTGGAATTTTTGAACTGCCTGTTCAATAAGGAGTTTTTCAGGCTGTTAACCTGAGACATCATGGTCTGACATTCAACCTGTAGTGCCACACTCTCTAAGCTAATAACATAATAGTTGTAAGATAGTTTACCGGAATAGGCTTGAATTCATCGAGGTAAAAAGAGTTTATTTATGTACTTCACCTATCCGATTTAATAAGGACTTTTTCTGGCTGCCGGGGGAACGGGGTAAGAACCAGCTTTCCCCTGACCCTTCCACTCTCAATACGCTGATGAGCCAGTATCACCTCGCCAAGAGAATACTGTTTTTCTATATGAGACTTAAGCTTGCCTTCATAAGCGAGTCGGCCCAGAAAAGCCAGATCCTCGGCTCTTGATTTGCAGATGATTGCGTATGCTTTTTTGGAGGAAAGAAAGTTTAATGCCTGGCGAAAAAGCAACCCCGGGGAAGGCAGGGTGGAAATATAGACGCCTCCGGGCTTAAGGATTTTCCTACAACTGGTAAAATTTTTTTTGGCCACGGCGTCCAGTACAATATCGTACCCGTTTCCCATATTGATGAAATCTTTCTTCTCATAATCAATTACCACATCAGCTCCAAGTTCCTGAACAAACCTCACGTTCCTGCCTGAGCAAACCCCGGTGACTCTTGCCTGATATGCATTTGCGATCTGTACGGCGTAGGAGCCGACCCCCCCGGAAGCGCCGTTGACCAGCACCCGCATTCCTTTTTTTATTCTTCCCTTGTCCCTTAAGGATTGAAGTGCGGTCAGGCCTGCAAGAGGAATCGCGGCAGCCTCTTCAAAGCTAAGACCCTGTGGTATGAGGCAAAGCAGTTTTTCCTGCACTGCAACATACTGGGCATATCCCCCCTGAGGTGTTCTGAGCATGGCAAAGACCCTGTTCCCAGGTTTGAAGGCAAAAGATCCGCGTCCTGTTTTTTCCACTGTACCGGCAATCTCACCACCTGGTGTCCTGGGAAACCTGCCGGGCATAATAAGCCTCAGGCTGCCGTTTCGAATCTTGTAATCGACAGGGTTGATTCCGGCCGCCCCGACCCTGACCAGAACCTGTCCGGCCGATGGCTCGGGTGAATCAGTCTCTACCTTTTCCAGCACTTCCGGGGGGCCGTATTTCGTGTATATTATTTTTTTCACGTTGCAAAACTTCTGTATATGGAAATCAACATTCTGTTCATTATTGATCTTCCCTCAGGGTGAATCTTCCGGTTCGGTACAAATTGAGCCGCCTAAATCAGCCAGACATAACTCCTGCAGCTTCATCAAGCCTTTGTTTCTATGAACTGACAACCTATTAACTCAAAACAGAAATGACAAGCCAAACTGAGGATGAAAATTGCTTGTTACAGGCAAGAATCTATTCTTTGTTAGTTTCTGGACAGGAGTTGAGGTTAAACCGAGTTTAAGCAGAAGGCATTTTAAAGCGATTTTCTTTCCCTCCAGGCCATCATGGTCATTTCCCCTGGATTTTATCAGATTAAAACGCCTCAGATTCGCTTCTTAGCCCTGCCAGACAAGGTTTTTATGGTAAGTTACAGGTTTATTTATTGAATGATAAATAAAAAAAGAAGGGGCCCTCGCACCTGGAAGAACCTCTTCAAGTATGAGATGCCAAAGGATGATATTATGCGGGTATCCGGAATATGGCAATCTTGAAAAAGTTGTCTTTCAGTAAAATGATTGTCAAGATTTTTCAGCCAGGGTCTCTGAGACCAGCAACATGTTGTTATTATTGCATTTCACCTCAAGAAATGCTCAATCTTGAGGCTTACTGACAACTTTTGCCTTGGATACTGCCCAGATCTATGTATAAGCATTCAAAATGATTAGTTTTTAAACTCTATGGGATCAAAACTCTCCCATTCCAAGGTGTTAATTTCTGGCCGGTCATCTGGGGCTTTTCCCAGAGGGACACCAACCTCAGACTTTGTATCTGCAAAAGCCGAATGGTTTTGAAGCCTTGATTTCCGGGTTTTACCGAATCCTGGGTCGGACCTGGCCCAGTCATTGTGAATAATCAGCGTAAATATCTTAAAAAAGGCCTGATTCTTGGCCTTGGGACAGCCACTTTGATATCAGAATCGCTGTTTTAATGCTTCTCCTCCCTCAAACAGCCCGCGGCGGGAATCTTTGGCCTGATCAGAGCAACAGCCAACTATCTTATCAAGATTTCATGATCAGAAATACGAATAAAGGGCAGTCGGACAGGTATCGGGCAGGTTTCCAGGTCAGGGCTGAGAAAAAATCAGCTTCGGCGCTGTTCTCATCTGTGCACTTTCAAATGTCTATTTGAAAAATACATTAAAATTTATATTTATGGTTGAAATTTGCAAGCACAAGCATTATATATAATTCTCAAGCGTTAAGATCTTGTACTTACAGAAACCTGCAACAGGTGCGTGAGCAAAGTGATAAAAAGAGCAATAAACCTGCCCCTGGCAGGCAAAGAAACTTTTTTTCTCTGGGGTCCCAGGCAGACCGGCAAGACAACCCTGCTTCGCAGCCTGTACCCTGAAGCGATGTGGATTGATCTGCTGAAATCAGAAGAGTTCCGAAAATACATGGAAAGACCACAAATTCTGCGTGAGGAACTGGGTTTTTATTCATCACCTCCGTTTGTAGTAGTGGACGAAGTTCAAAAAGTGCCGGCGCTTCTTGATGAAGTTCATCAGCTCCATGAATCCAGGGGCATTCGATTCGCCCTGTGCGGCTCCAGCGCCCGGAAGGTCAGGCGTGGCCATGCCAACCTGCTCGGAGGCAGAGCCATCCGTTATGAACTGCAGGGATTTGTTTCAAATGAACTCGGATTGGACTGGGACTTGATACGCATGATAAACCACGGATATTTCCCCAGGTTTTATCTGTCAGAACATCCGGCAAAATTGATTAATTCCTATGTGTCGGATTATCTAAAGGAAGAAATAGCCGCGGAAGGTCTTGTCAGAAACCTGCCAGCTTTTTCAGAATTTTTATCAATTGCAGCCTTGTCTGACTCAGAGCCTGTCAATTATTCCACCATTGCCAGGGAATGCGGGGTGTCCAGCCAGTCAGTAAAAGCTTACTACCAGATACTTGAAGACACTCTCCTTGGCAGATGGCTGCCAGCCTATACCAAAAGAGCCAAAAGAAGAGTAGTCCAGGCGCCGAAATTTTATCTTTCCGATATTGGTGTGGTAAATTTTCTGGCCAGACGCGGACACCTTGAACCAGGAAGCGAGCTGTTCGGAAAGGCTTTTGAAAACTGGTGTTTTCATGAGCTTACCTCATACAACCTTTATGCGGAAAGATATGCCAGGCTGAGTTATTGGAGGCTGTCAAACGGACGCGAGGTCGATTTTATCGTAAACGGCATGCAGGCGGGACTTGAAGCCAAGGCTTCCCGGAAGATCACATCTGATCATCTGAGAGGATTAAGGGCGGCAAGGTCGGATTATCCCCTGAAAAGGGCGGTGATCATCTGCCTGGAGCAAAAACCCCGGAAAACTGAAGATGATATTGAAATAATCCCGGCAGATCTTTTCAGCAGGATGCTCTGGGCAGGAGAATTTTTCTGAGTGGGAGATATGCATGTCAAGTACTGTCCGGAGTAAGGGTCGGACCTGGCCCAGTCATTGTGGATAATCAGCGTAAATTTCGAAAAAAAACCTGATTCTTGGCCTTGGGACAGCCACTTTGATATCAGAATCGCTGTTTCAAGATTTCCCTTCCCAGAAAGAGTCGCTTTTCTTATATGAGTGTCTGAGGGGGGTGTGGTTTGATACTCCAGGATAAAATCAGCGAAAAACAGCCACTGGAAAGTCTTGGGTACGTTTTAATACATGCGCAGTGCAAAGACATTGCCGTCAAAAATTGAATTGGAAAAAACTCAGGTTGAGTGCCGCAGCGGATACAAGGCCAATGAATACCCGGTGGCCTTTGTTTGTCAGGGCGCAAGGCTGGAAGCAGAGGAAACAGTGGACCGCTGGTATGAAGGAGGGATTGATCCGGAGTAGCCGATCATTGATTACTTCAGGGTCAGGTCGGAAGACGGCAGGAACTTTATTCTCAAATACGCGGGCCACCTTGATCAGTAGTTCATCCGACGCTGAAAACGCGGCTTTGACTTCTCTTCTGGCTTTGGGGAACCCGAACGAATCTCCCGAGTCCAGGCCAGGGAAAGAAATGCCATAGACTATTATGGACTGATTTTTATGATCATTTTGTAATCGTCCATAACAAAGCCTTCACCGATGTTCTGGACAATTGTTCCGGTTTTTATGAATCCCGTCCGCTCATAAAAGTCTATAGCCCCCTTGTTGTTTTTGTTCACGGTCAGCCAGAGAATTTCAACAGACAGCTGCCGGCAAACGTTTATGGCCTGTTGGAGGGCTTTCCTGCCAAGTCCAAGGCCCCGCAGATCGGAACGGACGTATATTTTGCTCAATTTGGCCTGCTTGTCCTGCCCGGAGGGTTCCAGAGCCAGATAACCAGCCTTGGTTTCCATGTAAGATAAAAGATAGTAAAGTACACCCTTTTGGATCTGGTCGTTTATGGCCCAGACACTCTGAAAATTTTCCAGCATGTACTGTACCTGCTCCTGCCCGATAATCGGAGTATAGTGTTCGGTCCATATCTCCCGTGCCAAATGGGCGACACTTTCGATTCCTCTGCCATCTTCCACCAGTTCAAACCTGACCATTACTTCTCCCGTCCGGACAGACTGACGATACCGGGTAATGTGAGGGGAGAGAGACCCTTTCCCCTCGCCCGAGTGAGCTCAAATCAGCTGTTTACATTGATGATGTTTACAAACAAGTTTCTACACAACGCGTTTGACGCGATATGTAAACATAAGCCCGAAAAAATGGATCAAAAAATATCCTGTCCCATAAAATCTGACATAAACATTCAGTAGTGGTTGATTGCAAAATGAAGGTGCGCCACTTATCAGGATTAAAGAACTTCAAATCATATAATATTATCTCCTGGCAGGCTCCAGCAGCATGAGCATTACGGCCCTGACCAGCGCGTGTGTCCCCGGGTTCTTGCTCTCCTTCGGCCCAGCCACATTCAGCACGTAAACATTATTGTCCTGCCCCCACTGTTGGATGATTTCGGGGTCATGGTTCCGGGCCTCATCTTCAAAGTCAAATATATAGTGTGGCTTTCCATATTTTCCGGCCAGTTCCACGGTCAGCTTTGTTCCGCCGGTGGGTTCACCATATGTGAAGATCAGGGTGCCGTCAGAGTCAACAACGTTAGCCTCGGTCCGGACAGCATACTCAGGGGATGAATGTTCAGTAACAGGGTATCTGTCAGCTATGCGGCCGGTTTCAGACAAACGGCCCTCTGGACACCAGCCTCCGCAGGGGTGGTTAAGGGCCATGGCGGCGTCCAGGGCTCCCTGGTCCGCCCCGGTCTGGCCGCCGGACACGATTTTCTCGAATATTTTGCGTTCTGGCATTACTTGGACTATCTCTCCTTAAACTGACAGTAAATCAACCTGACCCTTTCAAGATATATTTTCCCGGGTCACTATTCTTTTATAAAGCGGCAGGAACAAAAGGATCACATGCTGGATCATGCTGGAATATGAAATTTCTGCTCAGTTGGTGAGTTCTTTTTAAGGGTCAAGTTTTGGGGCCATGAGTTTCATCCCGCTTATCAGGTTGTTTGAGAATTTTTCCTGAAAGGTAATAAGTTAACAGGCCCGCTCCCAGCGAGCCGTAAATAAACAGTCAGGATATGTCCGGGCCTTTAAAGAGGAGCAGCAGGCCAAACACTGCAGCCCCGGCCAGGATGGATATAAGCACTCTATTCATCATTGACCTTCCTTGAGGTTTGATTTTTCAGTTCGGTACAAATCAAGTTGTCTAAATCAAAGGGTTGTCTTTTTGTCGTTCCGGTCAGGCCATGACAAATAAATAGTTGCAGATGAGCAGGGGAATATGAGCAAGTGATAAGTGAATATTCATTGAGATAATTAGTAAACGCTTTTAGCCGGTCCAGCAACCAGGAAAACAATCGGCATTGGGATTAGGGATCGGACCAGAGCAGCAGACCGATAGCCTTTCCGGATTTCTTGATTAGAAATGACCACTAAACACTGTCTAATCTCAAGGAGGGTCTCATGTTTGTGGAAATCCTGGCCATGGCAGTAATCAGGTATGTAATCTATCCGGTATTTTTTGAATGACAATAAATATCAAGTTGTTACGTTAGAAAAAGCCCTTATGTTTACATTTCGCGTTTGACGCAATGTGTAAACTTAGACTCGGATGACCTCGTCCTGAAGGGTGGTTCGGTTTCCGGGGCAGGGAAGCAAAAAGGACAATGAAGGCCTGTTTAAATTTCCTGCAGGCAATTTTATTGCCCAGGATCTGATGATGTTTTTTTGGATTGAGCTGGGCCATGAATTCAGGATTAAGAATGTGCCTGATACCACATTACTCTGCTTCGAATCCAGGCCCCGGTTCAATGCCGGGAATTTCAAAGATTCCGAAATCAACCGCAACACTGGCAATGCCGTTGATTACAAACTGGACGGCAATTACCGAGAGGATAAGACCAAACACTTTGGTAATGATCTGCTTGCCGGATTCCCCAAGATACCTGACGATCACCCTGGAGTATACCATGGAATAATAACAGCTGACTGTGGTTATGAGCACGGCGAAAAAAACAATTACGGTATGATAAATAGTAGGCGCTTCGCTTGTTAATATCATGACGGTAGCGATGGATCCAGGGCCGCTGATAAACGGAATGGCGAGGGGTATTACGGATATATCATCAGTTATATCCCCTTCTGGCTCGGTTTTTGTTTTGTCTTCCCGGCCGTTTCGACTTCTTATCATGCCCATGGCAATTCCAAAAAGAATGATGCCCCCGGCAATCCGAAAGGCAGCAAGAGTAATGCCGAACAATTGAAAAATAACTCCACCCAGCAGGGCGAAAACAAAGAATAAGCTTGTAGATATTTTTGTTGCTTTTAACGCGATTGCCTTTTTCTGTTTTTCATGCATCCTGGTTGTCAGCGACATAAAGGCGAACGCGGTGGTCAAAGGGTTTACGATGACAAAAATGCCGGCTATGGTAATGAGCAGATAAGTAAAGGTTGCCTGAACAATGTCTAAAACTTCCATGGGCTTTAATCCAGTTAATAATTACTTGATTTTTATTTGTATCTCAAATTTACCATGTTCAACTTCAATAAAAGACTTAACCACGCCTTACAGGCTAAAATTTGAATTTTTCAGGGTCGACACTGTATGGTTAAGATCAGAAACATCCTTTGCCCTGTTGATTTTTCAATAATCAGCCCCAAAGTGGCATCTTATGCCCAGACTCTGGCTGAAGCCTTGAGCGCCAATGTTCATGTCCTTTATGTAGTTCCGGGCTATGACCAGTTTCCGTATTTTGGCATGCTGCCGAATGAATTCCAGGAATTTTTAGATGATGCTGTAGCCGACGCTGAGCAGACCATGGAGAAATTTATACAGGAAAATTTCAGGTTCATAACAGATGTTTCAGGAAAAATATTATCCGGTTATACCGCTGAGATTATCCTCGACTTTGCCCGGCTTGAAAATATTGATCTGATCACAATGGGCACCCATGGCAGAAGGGGAGTAAACAGGATTGTCTTTGGTTCAGTAGCTGAAAAGGTCGTCAAGTCATCCAGAGTGCCTGTTCTGACTATAAGGCCTGATTAAAAATCGAGGAAAAATATATGGCTCAAAAAAGCTGATTCTAAAAAAGAGACCAAGACCTTAAAAAGAAGTCACGTTTTCAATTATGATTCAGAAAGAGGACCAGGCCGATTCAGCCTGTTTTTTCCTGGACACCCGCTTTTAAACCCGCTCTTTTTCCTGTTCTCAATGAGTATGTACAGATTTAAGTTGGGGGTCTTTTTCCTCTCAGAGCATTGGCTAAGAGTGAAATCACAAGCAGAACCAAAAAAACGAAAAATATGATTTTTGCAATTTCCGCAGCAGCTCCGGCGATACCAGTAAAGCCAAGGAGGCCGGCCACTATGGCAACTATAAAAAATATCAATGCCCAATGAAGCATATTAAACTCCCATCAGATGTTAATCTCTTTTCATCATTGCATAAAGGATCAACAGAAAAAAACACAGGGTTAAATTAATCTTCAGATTCCAAAGCCTCGCCCATGTCTTCCATTGTTTCATCTATTTTTCTGCCCGCCTTTTCCGCGGGTCCTGCCGGATCCAGGGCTTCTTCAACCGACTCAACGGCCTCGTCGACTTTTTTTCCGGCTTCTTCGGCAGGTCCCGGATCTGAACAACCCAGGATCATTGCCAGGCACAGGGCAGTAAAAAACATTAGCGGACTTCTGTAATAACTCATGTGATATCTCCTTCAACCTATCGTTTTAAAAGCAACAGAATAATCTTAACCTGTTACAATAACACACAACCACGGATTTTAAACAAACCGCATTTTGAGGTTGCGCCTCAAAGTTTTACAGGACATCATTCATTGTCCCAATCCTGGCGCGCAGACGACACTTCCAGCCTTCTTGAGTTATCACTGCCAAGATTTGTCCTGACAATGATTTTAAATGCCGAACCAGGCAGGAAGGACAATGAAGGCAGCAATAGAATTGTAGATTAATGGACAACAACTCTTCTGTCGGCAACTTTCAGTATTATAACTACCAATAATACTACCAGTAACACCCCGATGACGAGCCCTACTCCATTAGCACCGCCAATTTCATCGGAAAGAGACGCCAGTTGGTGTAATTGCTTGTCGTCCAGACTGTTCATTCTTGCCATTACTTCTTCCTGGGAAAGACCGTAATCCTCCAGTCGCTGGGCCACCACCTTATGCTCAAGAGCCTTTCTGACGGACTCAATTTTTTCAGCCCGCTCGGACATTTGTTCGCCTGTTGAAAGACGGCTTTCAATCAGCGATGCTTCACCGGTGGAAGGTAACAGGGCCACAAAAAAATAGAACACCAGAACAAACCCGCAAATCCTTCTGTCCAGCACAAATCTTTTAAGTCCCATTTCATGTCCTCCATAAATAAAAGTTGTTTTACTGGTTAAAGACCATCAATAAGTTTATGGATGGCCATGGCTGCTTTGATTTAATTATTTTCACAAAGGCGTCCCTCTTCTCACTCATTAGAATCTCCCGGGTCAACTGCTTATTAGATGACTTTCATGAATTTACAATATTATAAATCTTAACCCGTATTCTTAATAAGTCAAATAAAAATTGGGGAATTATCTTCATATGATTGCTGTTTTTTATCTTGAGAAAAAAAATAAATGATCACTGATAAATTGTTACTATAATCTGCAGTTATTTATTTATTATTTTTCATATTAGCAAAAAAGTTGCGGTTATTTTTAAAATCATTTACAGAAAATAAATCTGAATATGCTGTCAAACAAAGATATTGATAAGTTATTTTGATGACATACTTCCAGACATCATATATCCCGGATAACAATCTAACAATTCTGAAATAAATGACGCTTGTTCAAGATGAAAAAATTCCCGTCCCTCTTTTTCAGGCAGCAATTGTCTCAATACTTGTGACGGACACCTCTTTGACATTTACTGAATTTTTTTTGAAACTCTGAACTGGTCAACGTTTGTAATAATGGAGCAGTAAACAAATCCGAAATAAAGGAGGGTTGTCATGAGAAAACAAACCACATGCCTGATGTCTGGACCTGGAGTCCAGTCCCTGATGTTCAAATCAATGGTAATGCTTTTTGCGTTGTGTATTCTGTACGGGCCGGCCATGGCCCAGAATATCGGAGATGAGCAGCCGCAACTGGTCCAGGTTATTCAAAGCAGCAAGTCTTTTTCCGAGACACTCAGGGCCTTCAGGGAAGAAGCCGGCAAGGCCGGCTGGAGTATACTTAATGAAAACAACATGGCAGGGGTCTTGTCTGTGCGCGGGTTTACCCTGGATCCCGTGGTGATTCTGGATGTGTGCAGCGGCCAGTACAGCGCCCGGATACTGAGTAACGACGATTATCGACCCGTCTCCGCGTTCATGCCGTGCCGGGTGAGCATTTACCAGACAGCTGACGGAAAAGTCTTTGTCGCCCGGATGAACACCAGTGCTTTTACAGATATGATGCCTCCTGAGGTGGCTGAGGTCATGTCCGCGTCCGACCAGGAGGTGGACATGATAATAGCCCGGGCTGTTCGCTGATCTTGAGACCGCATTCATAATTTGCTTACTTTCAGTTTTTTTAAGGTTGTTGGTTTTACTGAACGCTGATTAAAACAAGGATGAATTTTTACGCAGTTCCTATTAAGTAATCATGCATAAACTTAAACAGGCGAAAAGGTCATGATTAATAATTCTCAGGAACTTTCAGAATTATTCAAGGTCCTGTCCTCGGCGGCCAGGGTCAGTATGCTTGAGCTGATCAAGAACAGATCTCTGTGCGTGAGCATCCTGGCCAAGGAGCTGGGCATGAGTCCGGCTGCCGTTTCCCAGCATCTGCGGGTGCTGAGAGACAGCGGCCTGGCAAGGGGGAAAAGAGGGGATATTATGTCCATTACAGGGCCGATAATGACACCCTGAAAAAGTGGCAGAAAAAGATCCGTCTATTTTTTGAGCCGCCCCTGCAGGAGCCATGGCCACCGGTGCGGTAGACCAGAAATACTTACTGCTGTTCATGTCTCTGGTTATCCTGGCTGCCGGATTGTTCCCTGTCACGCCTTGGCGTGAGAATTTTTGAAAGGTCTGTCTAATAAGGACTTTTTCACGCTGTTAAGGTTTTGATTGCTGTATCGTTATGCTTTTTCTGTCACCGTAAAGTTTAAGGGCAACCGAGGGCAGGGTCTTAGAAAGTGAGCACAGGACCGGGACTACTATCAGGGTCAACAGGGTAGCAAAGGCCAGTCCAAAAACCACAGCCACAGCCATGGGCCCCCACCATTGCGCGGATTCTCCGCCAATGCTCCAGGACAGGCTTTTAAAATCAAAACTGACTCCAGTGGCCATGGGCATGAGACCCAGGATTGTGGTGATGGCCGTGAGCATTACAGGCCTGAACCGGATCATTCCGGCTCTGAGCAGTGCCTCGCCGCGTTCCATCCCCCGGCCCAGAAGCTGCATATAATAGTCGATGAGCACGATGGCGTTGTTCACCACCACTCCGGCAAGACTTATGACTCCGATCCCTGTCATGATAATTCCAAAAGCCATCCCAGTGACCAGCAGACCGAAGAATACTCCAATCAATGAGAGCAGGACCGAGGTCAGAATGATCAGGCCAGGTATGACGGAATTGAATTGGGTGATAAGTATCAGGAAAATCAGCAAGAGCACCGCTATAAAAGCCTTACTCAGAAAATCCCTGGCCTTGGCCTGCTCTTCCTGCTCACCTGTGAACTGATAGGAATAACCGCGCGGCCACTCAAAGCCGGCCAGGACACTTTCAATATCCTGCAGCACGTCATTGGCCAGACGCCCGGATACAGATGCGGAAACCGTGACCACCCGGCGTTGATTCAGGCGCATGATGTCTCCCACTCCACTGGACAACTCCACCTGAGCCACACTGGTCAGGGGGATTGGTTCGCCCTGTGGTCCTGAGACTGTCAGACGGTTCAGGGATTCCAGAGAATTTCTGGCTTCCTCGGGCAGGCGGGCTGTTATATCGTATTCGTCACGGTCGTCCCGCAGTACTCCGACTCTTACTCCGCCGATGGCTGCCTTGACAGTATAAGCGATGGAATAGGTGTCCAGGCCAAGGAGCGCGGCTTTTTCCTTGTCCACATTGATCCGTATTTCAGGCTTTCCGTGCACGAAATTGTCCTTAAGGTCAACCAGCCCGGGAATATCTTTTATGGTTCGCCGTACTTCCGCGGCCAACTCGCCAAGCACCCGGATATCCACTCCAGTGATCTCCATGTTCACCGGCGGACCTGTTGGCGGGCCTCCTTCCTCTTTTTCCACCTGCAGCTCGGCTCCGGCAATAGCATCCAAAACCCGTTCCCGGATTTCGTCCACGGTTTTTGCGGAGGATTGGAAGCGTTCATGAAAATCATTGAAATCCAGAATTACGCGGCTCAGATGAGTGCCAGGACCGCCTGCCGCAAAAGGATCTCCACCGGCGGAGCCGATATTGGCAATGACATGTTCAATATCATCATACTCCATGACAATGGATTCCACCCGGGCCACAAGGCTGTCTGAAGCCTCCAGGCTGGTCCCCTCGGGCGCCCGGATATGCACAAAAGCCCTGTTGGGATCGGTCTCAGGAAAAAATTCCACACCCTTGCCCCAGATTTGAAAACCCGTAATTGAGGCCAGCAGGAGCAGAAAAGCAGCAGCAAGGACAATGAACCTGTGGTTAAGAGACCACTTAAGAACATGCAGATAAATTCTTTTGATCCATGCCTGGCGAACAGGCTGGTCAGGGTCAGGGGGTATGATCCTGCGGACTGTCTGGTAACGGGCTGAAAGTACAGGGTTGACCACCAGGGCCACGAATAGAGACGCGGACAGGACCATGATCAGGGTTTTGGGCAGGAACATCATGAACTCACCAACGATCCCGGGCCAGAAAAGCATGGGAATGAACGCGGCCAGGGTGGTCAAGGTGGCCGTGGTCACCGGCCAGGCCACCTGGTCAGTGCCGATACGCGCGGCCAGTTCCCTTGGCTGGCCGTCCTGCATGTGCCGGTATATATTCTCCACGATCACGATGCCGTTGTCCACGAGCATGCCCAGGGCCAGGATCAGAGAGAAGAGCACCACCATATTCAGGGTTATTCCGAACCCGGCCAGCAGGGCAAACCCCATAAACATTGAATAGGGAATGGCCATGGCCACAAACACGGCTGAACGGCCGCCGATGAATATCAGAATCACCGCAAGCACCAGAATCAGCCCTGTAAGGATGCTGTTCTCCAGTTCTGAGACTATCAGCCGGACGTTTTTGGACATATCCGAAGTGATGTCCATCTGCAGATTTTGAGGCAGCAGAGGTCTTGCCTCATCCACCACAGCCCGCACCTCGTCGCAGATCCGGACAATATTCTCTCCGCTTCGTTTCTGCACGGACAGGGTCACGCTGGGGCTTCCATTGATCCGGCTGCGGGTCAGGGGGTCCTTGTGCGTGTCCTCGATTCTGGCCACATCCCGCAGGTAGACTGGTCTGCCATCGCGGACAAAAGCCACGATTGAAAAAATTTCCGAAGGATGTTTGAAGTCTTCCGGGACGCGCACCAGGTAGCGTGTCTGTCCGATGTCCATGCTTCCGCTGGGCATGTTAACATTGCTTTGGGTCACAGCCTGGATCATGCTGGAAAAAGGCACGTTGTAGGCCCTGAGGCGATCCAGGTCGAATTCCACCCTGATTTCGCGCTCAAGGCCACCGCTTTCCAGGACATTGAGCACGCCGGGAATGGTTTCGATCTGGTCCTTGAGGTCCTCGGCCCAGCTCTTGAGCCTGGCCAGAGAGTATGGACCTGAAAGCACCACCCGTATCACCGGGATGTCTGAAAAATTGACCTCTTCCACCAACGGATCATCTTCGAGTTCCGCCGGCAGATCAGCCTTGGCCTGGTCAACCTTGACCCGCACCTTCTGCAGGGCATCGTCAATGTCCACTGTGGGCATGAATTTGACTGCAACTGTGGATAAACCTTCAGCAGAGCTGGCCCGGATCTCCTCCACCCCGGCCAGACCCTTGAGCTTGCGCTCAATGGGTATGGTAATCAGGGTTTCCATGTCTTCCGGAGACACACCTTCATAGGTGGTGGTCACAAACACGTAGGGAATAGTGATATCTGGAAAGGACTCCCTGGGCAGGGTCATGTAAGAATAGACGCCGACTATGACCAGGATCACCAGCAGAGTCAGAACTGATGCCTGTCGGCGCAATGCCCACTGGTTTATGATCATTGCACCAGCACCAGGGTTCCGTCTTCAACTTCGCGCTGTCCGGCAATGATAAGTCTGTCTCCGGGTTTCAGTCCCTCAAGGATCTGAACCCGGTCGCGCTCAATGATGCCTATACGGACCTGCCTGGACCAGGCCACTCCATCTTCCTCAATATAAACCAGGCGTTCCCCGCCCCGATCGATAAGGGCTGAAAGAGGAACAGCTACAGTATCGGAGATGACCCGGCGCTCAAAAGCCACCCTTGCAATCATCCCGGGGCGGATTGTTGCTTGAGGATTGTCAACCACAACCTGGGTGCGGAAGGTATTTGTGGATTGATCAGCCTTAAAGGATATGAAATCAACTGTTCCCGCAAAGAGCTGATCCTGATAGGCGTCAACCATGACCTGGACTGGTTGACCTGTTTTAAGGAAGCGGACATCCATTTCCGGAACCTGGACCTGGAACTTGATTTTTTCAATATTCACCAGCTCAATCATAACCTCTCCCCGGTCCACAAATTCCCCGGCTTCAACAAGCAGGGTGTTAACCCTTGCCTTGCTCGGCGCCCGCACAAGCCCCCTGTTGTATTCAATCTCAGCCTGACGCAGGACTTCGCGGGCCTGCACCTTTTCAGCCCGAACTCTGTCCAGTTCTTCTTCAGAGATAATTCTTTCCTGAAAAAGGTTTTCACGTCTGCGCAGCTGTTCTTCCAACAGCTCAAAGGCGGACCTGGCCCGGGTCAGACCCGCACTGAGAGGGGTGACGTCTATATGCCCCAGTACCTGATCTTTACTGACTTCACTTCCTTCCCGCACCAGCAGTTTTTCCACCCTTCCTGATGTTTCTGAGGCCAGTCGGACCTCAAACCAGGCATGGGCAACTCCTGGCAGCAAAACAACATCCCTTACTGTGACAGGAATGATTTCCTGCACCAAAACATTTATACGCCTGGGCTGAGATGATTCAATGGGGTTAGCTTCGCCTGTCTGGTTCGAGCAAGAACTAAGGAACCATAAACATGCAAGGCAAAGCAATGTAAACATCATTGCTGATGGCTGAAGGTCTTTGGCTGTAAAAGGCATTTTCCGTAAATTATCCTTGGAGATTTTTAAAAAAAGTTCAGTGTTGATCAGCCTGCAGGGATCATATTATTTCATTGCAGATTAGCACCAGATAAGTCTGTTTGGTTTTTCAAACACCCATCTTAATATTCAGAGCAGATAAAAAGCCCGGAGGATCGATCTTTGACAATCTGTCTGATATGCTCTGCATGAGGCTGTGTCAACAAGACTTCTTATAATTTAGCGGTTTTTGCCTCTTTTATACTACCTCAGTAAACCATAACCACTTTGACTTTATCATTTTTCCTTCCAGGCATGGCTTATCTTCAAACGTTCTGGCCGCAGGACCAGCTATCGCGGCTGTTCTGTGCAGGATTTTTAAGTTGAAAGGCAATAATGAGACTTCGTCAGCACCAGTATAAGATTTTAAAACAAAAAGCTCAGCACGTATCTGCCTCCAGTAAACACAAGGATAAAGGCCAGTATCCACTTGATGACCTTGGCCGGAACAAATTTCTGGACTCTGGCGCCGATGTACATGCCTATCATTCCCCCTGCACCCATCAGGATTCCCAGCATCCAGTCCGGAGCGACTGCCATGTCCGGATAAAAAGGGGCAAGGAACTGGAAAAACAGGGCTGCCACCACTGAGGTTATGAATGTCCCCATGAGGCAGGCTCCGGCAATGGTGTAAACCGGCAGATGAAACACGGCCACGAAAAAGGGCGCGATAATGGCCCCGCCGCCGATCCCGTACATGCCTCCCACGACCCCGACTATGGCGCTCAGGATGAGGATGCCCATGGTGGGAGCGGAAATGTTTTCTCCGTAAAATGAATACTGCACTGATTTCAGGCCAAAATGTCTGAGCTGGACTCTGGGCAGGGGCTCCCTGGTGGCTGCGTCCATTTTTTGAAAACGGCTTACCAGTTCCTGAAAACGTTTTTCAGAAGAGGCTTTGTCCGTCCCCGGGGGTGGACCCTTGATCAGGGAACGGACCATGACATAACCGATATATAGAAGAACAATTCCGGCAAAGACCCGGAAATGGGTGGGATCAGGAAGATAACGAATCCTGAAAAAAACGCCGATGAAAACCCCGGGCACGGTCCCGGCTATAACTATCCAGGTCAGGGGCCAGACCATCCTCCCTTCCCTGATATACCTGTAGACCCCGCTTGGGATGGCTACTATATTGAACAGATGATTGGTGGCGCTTACCGCTGGAGAGACAAAACCCAGCACACTGACCTGAAAAGGCAAAAGAAGATTGGCTCCTGACACTCCTCCCATGGAGCATACAAAAGCTACCGCAAAACCCGCAGCAAAAGGTATCCATGGAGCTACTTCAATTCCTGCAACCGGAAAAAACATGACTGGCCTCCATTAGTAAAGTTGAGAGGGTTTTACACTGCCCTTGCCGGTTATTTTATATGATATCAAGGTGTTAAATGGTAAACTGACACGAAATATTTTTATTTCGTGTCAGTAATTTTTATCCCTGACATATGTTCAAGTCAAGCAAAGGATTCGGCAGGATTGAATTTTTCTTGCCAAGTCTTAAGTGAATGAATAACAAAGTATATATTGACAGATAGTTGTCAAACCTGAATGTTTTTTAGAATTGCAAGAGATCATCAATGACCAACCCTTCTTCCAAGAACTGCCGTTTTGATAGAAAGACACCCGGAAGCAACGTTTTTGCCCTTTCCCCCGGGGCAAAGGTTCTGGACATGGTCCAGCTCGCAGAAATGGAACAATCATTTCGAAAATGGGCGCGGGATTCACAAAGGCCCGACATTCGCCGATCAAGACAAAGAATCCTGCTTATATTCCTGTTGATCCGCCATACAGGAGCCAGGCTGCATGAAATTCTGAACCTGAAATCTGATGCTATTATCTTTGAAGACCGGATTGTCAGACTGGGTTCAAACTTTTTAGGAAGCTCAAGATCAATAGAGATACCGGAGGATCTGGTAAAAGACCTTCATTCATATGTCAAAGGATACAGGCTTAATAATGATAATTCACTGTTTCACATTGACCCGGGCCATGTCCGTCGAAAGTTTTATGAACGCGCACAAGCCTGTGGATTTCCCAGAGATTTTGGTAACCCCAGTACTTTGCGTCGCTCAAGATCCGTTGAGTTGTTGCGGGCCAATTTACCTTTCCCGGTTATAGAAAAGCTGCTTGGTCATTCCAGGCCCAGCTCAGCCTCGACTCTGCTTGAATTTTCTGACGAGGATATTCAGCACATTTTAAGAAGGCACATGGACCGTGAAAGCAGTCGCAGGACCAGTGCCCGAAATATATTTTTCGGCAAAATAATCAATATAATCAAGGGTGATATTCAGGCTGGGATAGTTCTGCTTACTCTTGGAGGTATAAGCATCTCTTCAATCATTACCAACGGCAGCCTGAAAAAGATGCGCCTGAGAAAGGGTTCATTAGTTACAGCAGAAATCAAGGCGCCCACAGTATTCATTGCCTGTTCTGAAGGAGCGGGCCATATCAGTGCGGAGAACCGGATACAGGGAACTGTTGCCGGAATCTGTTCCGGGCGGGTGAATACCGAGGTGATACTGACCCTGGAAGAAGGTACTGAATTATGTGCAATAGTCACAACAGCCAGCCAGAAACGCATGGGCCTGCAGACAGGTGATCAGGCGTGGGCATTGTTTGGAGCCTATTCTGTAATCTTAAACAGTCCTCAGTTTTAATGAAAACCGGATATATGACCATGATTTTAAGACAATCAGATCAGATTATTATCTCAAGCCTCAGGCTGTTAGTGTTTTATTAAAAGTCAGGAAGCGGTTTTTTATTTTCTACGGTCGCAGACTATGTTTTGTGCAAAATTTCATTTTTGAGATATGCACAAAAGCTAAAGTGATGGTTGAAGACCTCTTCTCTGTATGTTTAACCCTTAACTGCACTGCTGTTGCTTAGAAAAGAAGCCAATCCATGAAAAATAATGCCCGTAATACATCAAAAACAAAAGCACGCCGGCCAGCTGTCTCCGCCGGACAGTTTTTGAGTCAGGGCACGTTGTGGAGGGTAACCATGTCCATCCGGAAACGGTATTCTACCGCAAGGTGTTCAGGGATGCTGAAGGCAACTTGACCCCCAAGAGTTGGCTGGCACAGGAGATCGCTTATGAACGCAGGATGCCGGCAAAGGGAGCTGATGAACAGGTATTTGAAATACTGCGGGACAGGCTGGGCAACGGCAAGCATCAAGTCACTGTACGTCTCATGTATCGCTCCATGAGCCAGGACCTGGCAGACAACCTTGGCATTGAGGGACTTGAAGTGCCCGGTATTGAAATGGCCAGTGCCCGGTTGACCATTGATAATTAGACTGGCCAGAGTTTTTTTGTTTCAGAGCGTTTGGGGATTATCCTGTGCGACATCAAAATCTTGGGAGTGGTCTTTTTTTGACATCTGAAAAATGAAAAAAAGCTTTACAGTTTTATAAAAATAATGATAACATTATTAACAAATTAACATACAATTTTAATTTAACACTTTAATATTTATTCCTAACGGATTATGGCTACTAATCATTCTCCTCCCATTACTGCCGGATGTGTACTGGCCCTGGCTGAAACTATCTCGGTCTCAAAAACAACAGTGATAATTGTGCCGTTTTCCGTTGCCTGGCGGAGGCGGTTTTTTTGTTTTTAGTAACAAGAACATAACCCGCGAACCTTTCTCTTATTTTTGTAAAAAACCGTCTGCCGATTACGAAAAAAGAGAAAAAAGCTTTTGATTCTGGCTAATGCCGGATGACTCCATGTCATGCATTACAACCCTGGCAATAAACACATAAAGGGCTCAGCCTGGATTCTGTTCTGTCATACAGCCTGTACTCAACCACATAAAAAAGTTTGGAAATTGACCAGGAGGTTCAGGAAACAGTAAATATTTTCAGAAACCTGAAGATCTGATCAAGGCTTTTTGATTAATTCATAAGCTGTGGAAAACAGACATTTAAAAATACGCTATTATTCAGGTCTTCTTTCATGATAACAAGGTGTTAAGGAGCTGAAGAGTGTCTTCTGATCTCATAAGAAAATACGAAATGATTCTTAGTCATGAAGAACAATTCGCCTACGCATTGGCCAGAAATGTAGTGGAAAAGCCTGAAGCCTCTGCCTGGATGATTTTAATTCCCATACTTTTTGTCCATCACTTCATGATAATCAAACATTACAAAATCGGGGTACGTACATTTGCTGAGAGCATCTTGAGCACAAAGCAAAAGGCCCTGGACAAAGCTTATATCGAAGCGGAGTCCGGAAAGAAAGTAAGTTATGATGTTGAGGATTATTTTCCCCAGGTCTCCCTGGCTACATCAGAGGAGACTATCCTGGCCCAAAAAGAGATAAAGGTGATTAAGATCCTGGAGGATCATTACCGGCCCATGCTTTTAAAGCATGGAAATACTCTTGTAGAGTTGATCAGGAAGGTTTATCCAGGTCCTGAAGCGTATCGTTATTTTTTAAAAAGGCTTGCCTACAAGGAAAAAGAGGTCATCCTGTACCTGATGGACAATTTTCACAGATCTGAGGATTCCAGAATAGTGGCCAGGAAGATCGAACATTATTGCGAGGTATTGCGTAAGGAAGAGCTGAGATTGTTTTTCCAGAAAAATTAGATGCCGGCAATTATAAGATCTGGCTGCACACAAAAAAGGGAAAAGTTTATGGCAGATTTTCAGATAAAGTTGTTCAGGGGCTATACCCGATTACCGTTCTATCCTTAAGGACATCCAGAAGTCAGTGGTCACTTCAGGCCCTGATTAACACCAATTATGATGAATCGCTTGAGTTGATTTGCCACAATCAGGATACAGGCCTGACAATTCAGTGTATGGTCACCCTCCCGGCCAGCCAGGCGGACCTTTCCAATATTCAGCCGGACATGGCCGAACCCCTGAGAAAACAAGGATTCGTTGTCATCAGGGATGAGCCGGGATGGAACAAAAAACTCATGATCAATCACAGAAAGGCTCCTTTCAGCGACAGAAAATTCCGCCAGGCTCTGGCCCATGCCATAGACCAGCAGGAAATTATCGACAAGTCGCACAGGGGTTTCGGGACCCCTGCCTCGTATGGACTGCTGTCCATTGATCATGAAATGTACAACCCAGACACTCCTTCCTACAGCTTTGACCCGGTCAAAACCAGAGAGCTGATCAGGGCCATGGGCTTTCAGGAAGACAGCAATGGTTTTTTTCATAAGAACGGTCAGCCCCTGAAGGTCGAGCTGCTCGCCTCAACCATTACCGTGGGCGGGCAAAGCGTACCTGACAGGGACGGCGAAGTCATCAGAAGGCAGCTGGAAAACGCCGGGATAACTGTGGAGCTGGTCAGCCTTGAGCAGACCACCACGGACAGCAAGGTCCGGAACTGGGATTTTGACCTGGCCATATCCGGACATGGGGGCATTTCCGGAGACCCCAGAATCCTCAACGAGATGATTTCATCCGAGTATGGGGCCGGTTCGGTGAACAGCGCCCGCTTTGATGAAAACCCTGAACTCAACGCTTTGATAAAAGAGCAGATGCTGGAAATGGACCATGAGCGCAGAAAAGAGCTGGTCTACAAAATCCAGGAAGTCTACGCCCGTGATCTGCCGGCCATTTCCCTGTACTATCCTGATTCCTATGCCGCGTATAACCCGGATAAAGGCATTGAGTGGTTTTATACCAGGGGCGGCATAAGCAAGGGCATTCCCATCCCCCAGAACAAGATGGCTCTGATCAGGTAATATGCGCCGGACCGGTCCTGGATCTAATTTGCTCGCATACGCCCTGGCCGCATTGGTCATGGTGCACGCGGGTTATCTTCTGCCCCGGATGCTGCCCGGCGATTTTGTCTCAGCCATATACTCCAGCTCCCATGTAACCTTGAGTGCTGCCCAGGAGCAGGAACTCAGGTCATACTATACGGCTCAGGATGGGTTTGGCCGGTATCTGAAAGACCTTGTTACCCTCGAATGGGGATATTCTTATGCTTTTCTGTCTCCCATTTCCCGGCTGATCCTGCAGGCCCTGCCCTGGACCCTTCTGCTCATGGGCAGCGCCCATGTCCTGTCCATGATTGCGGGCTTTTTAGCCGGGGTGGAAGCGGCCTGGAGACGGGGGAGCGCCGCGGAAAAATCCGGGGTCGGGATTATGACCGTGCTTCAGGGGATCCCTGAAATTGGAACAGGGGTTATCCTGCTTATGGTTTTTGCCTTTTATCTGGGCTGGTTTCCAGCCGTGGGCGGAGAAACAGCCTATGCTGAACTCTCAGGCCTGGCGCGCTTCACTGACATTCTCAAACACCTGGCCCTTCCTTTTACCACCCTTTTTCTGGCGTATTTTCCGGGAAACTTTCTGCTGACCAGGGCCAGCATGGTCATGATTCTTAAGAAACAGTATCTGGAAACAGCCAGAGCCAAGGGGCTGCCTTCCGTGCGAGTGCGTTACGCCCATGCAGCCAGAAACGCCCTTCTGCCCATGGTTACCAGGTTTGGACTGCGCATCGCTTTCATGGTTACCGGCGCACTGGTCATCGAGACCATCTATTCCTACCCGGGCCTGGGGACCCTTTTGTTCAACGCAATTTCCCAGCGCGACCTGCCTCTGGTCCAGGGTATTGTGCTCTTTTCCTCACTGGCCATTCTTCTGATCAACATTGCACTGGAATCAGCTTACGGGTTCCTTGATCCCAGGGTGCGTCATGCATCTTAACTTCAAAACAAGACTCCTTCGTGACCCGTGGTTTGTTTCCGGGGGGGCAGTTTCAGCCTTCATATTGATTTTTCTTCTGTTATCTCCCGTGCTGGTTGTCCATGACCCTCACGACATGGCCTTTACCCCATTCAGCCCTCCTTCAGCTGAGCACTGGCTGGGAGTAAACGATGGAGGCATGGATATTTTTTCAGAACTCCTGGCCGGGATGAAGAATACTCTGTATTTCGGTCTTTTCACCGGCCTGGTCTGCTTAGTAATCGGCTCGGGAGCCGGGCTTTTCAGCGCCTGGTTCCGCGGAATTCCGGATCTGGTCATAATGCGGCTGTCTGATGTTCTCCTGGCTGTTCCAGCCGTCATGATCCTAATTCTCCTGGCCGCCTTTTTCAGGCCGACGCCCCTGTACCTGGCCCTGATCCTGGCTGCCCTGTCCTGGCCGACCATAGCCAAGGTGGTCCGCGCCCAGACCCTGGCGGTCAAGACTGGGCTGCACATTCATGCATCACGCCAGATGGGGGCTTCCGGACTGTACATCATCCGCACACATCTCATGCCTGAACTCTATCCCCTGTATCTCATCGGCTTTGCTTCCAAGGCAAGAATGGCCATGTTCATGGAAGTGTCCCTGAGTTTTCTGGGGCTTCTTGATCCCGGCAGGAAGTCTCTGGGCATGATGATCAATTACGCCCTCAGGTATTACTACCTGGACATATGGTGGAACTGGCTTTTGCCCCCGGTCGTCTGCCTGACCCTGCTGATCATGGGCGTAACCTTTCTGGCCCTGAGCCTGGAGAAGGTTTTTGATCCGAGACTCAAGGAAATAATGTGAACCTGACAATCAAAAATCTAAGCGTTACTTACGTCTCCAACGAACACATGCTTCTGGCCCTGGAAAGACTGTGTCTGGAGTTGACCCCGGGTAAAGTCACTGCCCTGGTGGGCGAGTCCGGCTCAGGCAAGACCACCCTGGGAAAAGCCGTCATGGGACTGCTGCCTGATTATGCCCGGTTAGAAGGCAGTGTGAATCTGGACAACCTGGAACTGCTGTCTTTGCCTGCACCGGAAATGAACAATATCCGCTGGTCCAAAATATCAATGCTCTTTCAGAACGGCGCGGAAAGCCTGAACCCCGTGCAACGGATACTCGACCAGGTTGCCGAGCCATTGGTTCAGAAGCAGGGTTGCAACAGGAAAGATGCCCGAATCCAGACCCAAAAGGCCCTGGAACAAATGGAACTGGATCCTGGTCTTGGAAGCCGCTTTCCACACCAGGTCAGCGGCGGTGAAATACAGCGTTGCCTTCTGGCCATGGCATTGATCATGAACCCTGAAATCATCATCCTGGACGAGCCCACTGCGTCCCTGGACTCCATGAACAAGGCCATCATCCGCCGGGTCATCCTTGGCGCCAAAAATAATGGACAGGCCGTTCTGGTCATTACGCATGACCTGGACCTGGCGCGTGATACGGCTGATGAAGCCGTGGTCCTTTATCTGGGTCAAGTCATGGAGGTCCTTCCGGCCGGGGAGCTTTTCCTTTCTCCCAGGCATCCCTATACCCTGGCCCTTGCCAGGTCCTATCCGGCCCTGGATACCCACCGCGACCTCGGCGGAATCAGGGGAGACGCGTTTTACCGCATGGTTCACCGTCACAGGGAGGAAAACGGGAATATCCGGTCTCATTCTCATCTTATCGGCCCCGACCAGGAGCATGAGCACAGTCACGCGACTCCCGGGGGCTGCCTGTTCGTGGACCGATGCACCCAGGCCATACCTGAGTGCCGGGAAAAGGAAGTTGCCCTCCGGAAAGATGACGGCCATGAGCTCAGGTGCGTCCGGGGAGGCATAGCTACTTTGCTCAGGCTGAAAAGCATTTCCAAAAGCTATGCCGGCAAGACCGCCGTGCATCTCGTAGACCTGGAACTCAAGGCCGGGGAGACATTCTGTCTTGTGGGCGAGTCAGGCTCTGGCAAGACCACTCTGGCCATGATCGGAGCGGCTCTGCTTGAGCAGGACAGCGGCACCCTGATTTACAACCAGCGGGACATGGATCAATGGATCAGGCAGGACTACCTTTCCCTGGCCAGACAGATCGGTCTGGTTCATCAGCATCCTGCCCAGGCGGTGAGCCACAGGTTTTCGGTTTTCGAGATCGTTGCAGAACCCTTGAAAATTCAAGGACATTACAGCAGACAGGAAATCCAGGAAAAAGTACTAAGCTCTCTTAAGGACGTGCACCTGTCCACTGAACCGGAATTTCTGCGTCGTTATCCGCATGAACTGAACATGGGAGCCCTGCAGAGAATATGTATTGCCAGGGCGCTGGTGACAGGTCCTTCCCTGCTCATAGCTGATGAGCCCACCAGCTCTCTTGATCCAAGTGTTCAGGCCAAGGTTCTCAAGATGATTCTTGACCTTCAGATCGAAAAAGGTTTGACCATGCTCTTTGTGACCCATGACATTGGACTGGCCAGAAAAATCGGGGACCGCATCGGGGTGATGCTGGCCGGGAGGATGGTTGAGAGTGGTTCAGCTGCGCAGATTTTAAACAAGCCTGCCCATCCATATACCGGGCTGCTCATGAATGGAGCCGGACCAAGGGTCCATGAAGGAACTGTCAGTTTGAAACCCGACCCGCGCAAAGGCTGCCCTTTTGTCCCAAGGTGCGGCCGGAAAAGAGATTTATGCGTAAAAGACAATCCGGAAACGCGGCAAACCGGCCAGGGAGCTCATTTTGTCAGGTGTCATTTCCCATTGATTTAAATAAACTATTCGTCTTTATTCACCATGGTTTTTGGTTAACCTCAGCGTCAAAGGCAGGCCGCGAAAATGGTGAACAGTTACAACTATTCAAAAGATGATTAATATGGAGGATATTATGGAGCATGAAAGGATCGATCAGGAAACCATTAAAAAAACAACCGGGTTTCACGGCCATTGGTGCCCGGGTCTGGCCATCGGCATCCGGGCCGCGGAATGGGCCCTGGCCGAGTTGGGCAAATCGCCTGACGAAGAAATCGTGGCAGTTGTTGAAACAGACATGTGCGGGGTGGACGCCATCCAGTACCTGACAGGGTGTACCTTTGGAAAGGGCAACCTGATCCATAAGGACCTGGGCAAAAACGCCTTCACCTTCTTCCGCAGAAGAGACAACAAATCAGCCCGCCTGGTGCTGCGCCCTTCAATATATGGTGACAGCTCAGCCATCCTGGGCAAATTGCATCATAAGATGCAGAACCAGGGACTGACCAATGAGGAAGAAAACCTGTGGAAACAGACCCGGCAGGAAATCTCCAGAAGAATAATGGAGTCTGACCTGAGCGAGGTGTTTGAAGTCAAAGCGCCTAGGGAAGGGTTACCCAAAAAGGCCCGCATATTCTCCAGCATTGTCTGCGAATCCTGCGGTGAGCAGACCATGGAAACCAGGACCCGCAGGTTCAATGAGCAGGTATTGTGCATATCCTGTTTTGACGAGCTGGAGACGAGATAGATTTTTTGTAATTGTCAGGCTTAGATTGGGGAAAAATTTTCAGCGACACAAAGATAAATCCGGAAAAATCCGCTCCAGGCAGGGCCCGGTGATCCCCTGTTTTTTGCAAGAAGATTATGCTATTAATTGATTTTCCCTGATAAAGCAGGTTTTCATATTGACTTACAGTGGCCTTCACTTAAATATTTACATAAGTATTTAATTTTTATGACTGCTTCAGGAGGACATACATGAACATTTTGTTCTATATCAAACTCTACCTCGTGACTGTACCTGTTTTTTTCCTGGTGGACATGGTCTGGCTTGGACTCATAGCCAGGAATTTCTACCAAAAGAACCTGGGCTTCATCTTGAGCCCGGAAGTCAACTGGGCAGCGGCCATTATCTTTTATCTCATATACATAGTCGGGATTATTTTCTTTGCCGTGGTCCCGGCCATTGAAAAGGATTCCCTGGCAAGGGCAGTTGTCTGGGGCGGTCTGTTTGGTTTCTTTACCTACGCTACCTATGAACTGACCAACATGGCTCTGATCAAGGGCTGGCCCCTTAAGGTGGTGATTGTTGATGTAGCCTGGGGGTTTTTTCTGTGCGCCACGGTTGCCGCTTTGAGTTTCAAGGCGGCTAAATGGATCAGTTAGCTTTCTGATCCGGGTGTCAGTTCTGTTTCAGCTGACGTGAAACAATGCCTTTATAGCCGTCCACAAGGAGCAGGTCACCGCTGCTGATCAGGTTCAGGGATCTATTGAGGCCGGTTACGCAGGGCAGACCATATTCCCTGGCAATAATCGCTCCATGGACCAGCATTCCTCCCCTGGCTTCAACAATGCCCGCTGCCAGGGGAACCACAAAAGACATTCCTGGGTCCATGGCCTGGCATACCAGGATGTCGCCCTGCCGGAACTGGAAAAGTTCCGAGGGTTCGTTAATTACCCGGGCTGGTCCACGGGCCAGCCCGGGACCTGCCGGGTGTCCGATGAAAATCCCCTCGGCTTCATCTTGAACCTCGGAGCTGCTGTAGGAACTTCTGCCTGCCGGGCTGGTAACATCCAGGTATTCTTGAGGGATATCCTCAAGAGCAGCCCTTAATGCCGGAATATCTTTCATTGCCAGTCTTGCCCGTCCTTCATCAACAACCCGGATCAGTTCCGCCTGAAGACGGCCCATGGCCAGGTTGTCATTATCACGGATGCGGTGAGAGGCGCGGCCAAGTTCCAGGATGCTACGGGCAAATTCACGCCGTTCCAGGGGAAAGGCTCTGAGAAAATCCTGTTCAAGGAGAAGACCGGGATCTTTCTGGTCTGTTAAGTTTCCGGCAGGACTTTTTTTGGCCATTTCAAGGATAAGTGAGAGCAGACCGTGATGTCCCTCTGTGCACCAGGCAGATGAGCACAGAAGTGATCCATGGTCCTGGACAAATCTTTCAAAAAGATCAATAAATTCCTGATTGTTGAGTTCAGACAAAGGATCCCGGCCATTTTCCAGCATACCACTCAGAACCGGGTTACCGCGAACCAGATCTGCCAGGTTCTCCAGGGCCTGGTTGCGGCGCAAAGCCTCCAGGTCACTGCCGCGCAAAAGATCTGTAAAGGCAAAGGGATCATCAGGCCTGAGAGCATCATTATAGACCATGCCCAGAAGTCTTACGCCATGAGCCATTGGAATGAAGCGGGTACTGTAGACTTCTCTCCATTTGCGCATCTGGGTGTGTCTGGAGATTACCTCCCTGGTCAGCGCGTCAATGTTCATCCGGGACAAATCTGTTCCGGCCATTTCCGAGCTCAGTTCTTCCAAGGCCGGCAAAAGCCCTTCCTCAATTTCTTTTCCAAGGGTCTTCAGGTTTTCAAAGCTGCGGTGCAGGCTGAGATACCAGGGCCTTTTGTCCTGGATCTCTTGCGGGTCATGATTGTCAGCAGATGTAGTTACCGGCCGGGATTGAAGGCAATAAAGAATTCCTCCGCGCATGGTCCATTCCACGTCCTGCGGCCTGCCCAGAAGCTTTTCGCAGTGTATCGCCAGGTCCCGTACTCTATCCACAGCCTCAGAGTCCGGCAGGGCGGCTTTATCAGTATCCCAGGGGCCGGGATCATGGTAAATCATCCGGCCTGACTTTCTGTCCAGGACCCAGCGGGCAGGGGGGGTGGAACCATCCACCAGGGCCGCGTTCAACCCGGAAACTGATTCTATGACCATCCTGGTTTCATCAGTGGGATCAATGCTGAAAGCGACCCCTGAGTATTCTCCCTGGATGCATTCCTGAACCAGCACGGCCATGGTGCTTGTAAGGGGATCAAGCCCTAGTTCGCGTCTGTAAAGAAGAGCCCGGTCAGACCAAAGCGAGGACCAGACCTGTATAATAGCCTCCTGAACAGCCTCGCTTCCCTGAACTGGTACATGGGATTCATGCAGTCCTGCAAAGGAGGTTGCCCCGGCGTCTTCACCCGGAGCCGAAGAGCGCACGGCCAGGAAAGAAGTTTCTGCCAGCAGGCCTGAGACCTCCTGCCCCAGGGTTTCCAGCTCAGGCGGCAGCCTGGTTTTCAAGAAAAGGTTTCTTATGCGCAGGGAAATATCCCAGATGGCTTCCCAGCGCATTTCATCCAGGGAATGGGTCTTAATAATTTTTTCTATAGTCCTGCCAAGTCCTGTTTTTTTCATGAACTCAAGGAAAATTTCACTGCCCAGGGCAAATGAACGGGGCACTTTCAGACCCTGGCCGCTTAGAAATGCCAGGGAACAGGTCTTTGCGCCAAACCTTCCGGCTTGAGCTGGATCAATATGTTCTAAGGCAATAAATCTTTTCATGGCATCACTTCTATACACCACAGCCTTTTCAGGATAAAGGTTCTTAAAGTTTTAACCGGCTGAAAGGTCACCTGAAGAACAGGGCCAGAGACAACCCGGCCATGAAAGTCATGCTGAAGCCGACGTTCAAGGCGACAAAGATCAGAAGTCCCCGGCTGCCCGGTCTGTTGTCCAGAAACAGGAATCCTGAAAACCACAATACAAAACATGCCAGGAAAATGAAAACAAGATCTGCACTTCTGACCCCTGCTGCCGGCATGAGCAGCAGAACAGGCAGTGCAGTTCCGTTCAGGGCAAGGATTATTCTCTGGTTGATCCGGTTTCCAAAAATGACGGCACTGCTTCTTTTTGAGCTCAATCTGTCCGAAGGTTCATCAGGCAGGGAAGTGCTCATGGCGCAGGTAAAGGCCAGCAGAAGCATCAGGCCCATCAGAGGCCACGAGATTCCGTCCAGGCTCCCATGCTGGGCCAGGTAGCCAATAACCGGAAGCAAACCCCCGACTCCAGCCATCTGCAGAAATTCACCGCCGCCCCTGTAAGAGAGACGCAAGGGTCTGTAGCTGTAGGCCCAAAATAATGCCAGACCGCACAGAATAAGCATCAGCGGTCCCCAGTTCCGGCCGGTCCATCCCAGGGCAAGACCTGTGACTAAGCACACAATCCCAAAAAAGCAAGCCGCCAGGGCCAGGCTCTTGACTGACAGTGCATTATTCACCAGGACCCTGGATCCACCGGAAAAAATATTATGGGTCCTGTTTTTGATATCAGTTTCCACATCAGCGATATCGTTGGCAAAAACAATGAAAAGCTGAACAGACAAGCCATAGATATGACAAAGGAAAAAAATTTCCCAGGAAAAGGAGCCCTGAGCATAGGCCATGGACTGGCCCAGAAGCAGGGGCAGGAAAATGTAAATCTGGGAAGGCATTCTGGCAGCCTGAAACCAGGCTCGGGCTTTTTGGGAAAAAATTTCTAAAAACCCTCTGCTGCTGTCCAGGCTTTTTTTGAAAAGTGATTCAGCCTCTGTTAAACTCATCTTTCGGGAATTCATCATGTTATTATAAGAACTGCAGCAGTTATGATCAAGTGCTGATGCACAATACCCGACATATTCTGCAGGGCGGGTTTTTCTTGACAACCTTTTCGGCTTATAACATTTTTTAAAGTAGCGTAAATAAGTCCCTTCTGATTTTTCCGGGTCTTAATATGACCATATAGACTTTAATCTGACCAGGGCCGGAGCTGAAATTTCATTGCAAGGGCTGCTGGGGCGGGGTATGAGCATTCAATGCTTGTTTAACCTCCTGGCAGGGGATAATGTCCCTGGCCTGGTCCTGTTCAGGAAGACTTCAATTGGCTAAACAATTATGTATCTTATCATCAAACTGGCCGAACAGGGACTGCTTCCTGACCTACTGATCCGCCAGGGCATTCGTTTGAGGCATGCAAGGGTTCTGCAGGGGCTGTGCACTAAAGAAGCAAGTCTTGATCTGGATCAGAAAAAGGCTCTCATCCGGGAAATGGATTCCTGTCCTATTGCTGTTGTTCCTGATCTGGCCAATGTTCAGCATTACGAAGTCCCCCCGGGATTCTTCAGGTTAATGCTTGGTCCGGCCATGAAGTACAGCTGCTGCCTCTTTCAAGACAAACCCGGGCCGGGAGATGACCTTGGAGCTGCAGAAGAGGCTATGCTCTGCCTTGTGTCCAGGCGAGCTGGCCTGGAGAACGGGATGAACGTCCTTGATCTTGGCTGCGGATGGGGCTCGCTTTCCCTGTGGCTGGCCCGAAAGCACCCTGATTCAAAAATCATGGCTGTATCCAACGCTCAAAACCAGGTGGACTACATCAACCGTAAGGCCGCGGAAGACTCCCTCCGCAATCTTCAGGCCAGACGTGCCGACATGAACGATTTTCACCCCCGGGTTTTGTTTGATCGGATTGTAAGCGTGGAAATGTTTGAACATATGCGTAACTGGCGCCGTCTGCTCAAACGTATTGCCGGCTGGCTCACACCCTCCGGGGCAGTCTTTGTGCACGTTTTTGCGCATGAAAAGTACGCGTATTTTTTCAAACAGGGTCCTGGAGACTGGATGGGCAGACATTTTTTTTCCGGAGGCATGATGCCTTCCGACGATCTCATGCTTTATTTCCAGGATCAGTTAAGGCTGGAGGGCCACTGGCGGATCAACGGGCTGCATTATGCCCGCACCCTGGAGGCCTGGCTGAGGACCCTGGACAGCAACAGCCGGGACGCCTTGAAGGTGCTGGATAATGCACTGCCCCGGGATTTCAGAGATTCCGGGCAGGTACTGCTTCAGCGCTGGCGGATTTTTCTGATGGCCTGCTCGGAATTGTTTGCCTGGAATCGCGGCAATTCATGGTTCGTTTCCCACTACCTGCTGTCTGCGGCCCATTGAGGACGGCCCCCTGTTTGAAGAAGAAATCAAGGGTATCTGCCGGCTCAGGCTTTAAATCAATCTTTTTCCCAGGCTGAGAGGTAAGTCTCAACGGCCCTGAAACATATTCAGAAGTCTGTCTGACAGCTTTGCGGGGTTCTCTGGACACTAGATCCCACATGGTGCATGCTGCTGCAGAAATCTGGATTGAAGCAGTTCATTCAGGTCCGGCCCCATGAGTCAGAGTGCCAGGATCCCGGCAAAGGGAAAACAGAGCCCGTTCATTTGTCTAACCTTTTCAGCAGGCATCGGCCGGGTATGAATCTGAACTGAAACATGGAAAAATAATGCGAAACCTGATCCTGAACAAAGCGTCGGTGCGGATGCCTGTCCGTTTTCCACACTGTACTGGGATTTTTTGGACCGGCACGCCCAAAGGCTTAAGGATAACCCGCGCATGAGCCTGCAGCTGAACAATCTGGGACGCCGTCTTCAGAACAGGTCATTGACCCGGAAAAATCGACTTGCCGCCGGAGATATCCTCAAACGTTACCTGGGTTAAATCGCGGATTTTGATAGTTGTATCTTTTCCCTGCCTGGTTGATCCTTTTGCGCATGGATTCCGGATGAATCCGGGAACTGACTTAAAGTCTTTATGAAGGAAGAAATTTCCAGGGCTTGCCAGGATCTGATTTTCAAAAAGGTTTTTGAACATGCTCCAGCAGAGATAAAATGCCGTGAAAATCACCGACCACGTATTCATCAGCGAATCTGAAATAAGGTTTCAGGCAGTCCGGTCCCGGGGGCCGGGCGGACAGAACGTGAACAAGGTTTCGTCAGCTGTACAGCTTTTCTTTGACATAAGCTCGTCCTCCCTGCCCGAGGTCTACAAGCAGAGGCTTTTGAGACTCAAGGACAGGCGGGTAACCAGTGACGGTGTGGTGGTCATCAAGTCCAGCAGGAGCAGATCGCAGGAGAAAAACAGGGAAGATGCCCTGAACAGGCTCAGGGAGATTATTATAAGCGTGACCAGGGAAAAGAAGAAACGCAGGCCCACGATCCCGACCAGTTCAGCACGGCAGAAACGCCTGGACACCAAGGCCAGAAGGAGCCGGATAAAAAAGATGCGAAAGCCTGTTGAGCCGGATCAGGCAGACTCGTAAGGCATCTTGACAGAACCGTTGAAAATCTCCCAATTGCTACTTTCCACGCCAAGGCGTGAGAATCTTTGAACACCTGTCGATAAGGACTTTTTCAACAAACGGTTAAAATAAACAGCTTCAGAATAACCAGGGATGCATATCTTCTGATCCGGGGGCGGACCAGTTTATATTCAGGCAAAACAAATAAGAATCAGAACGGATTATTCCCCGGCATAACTGCTTATGTTTACACTTCGCGTTTGACGCGAAGTGTAAACATAAGCTCGGATGAAGAATATCAATTCAGCTTCTATGGTCTGGGATCTTCAGCGCCTTGTGCCTCTGGAGATTAAAGAATGTTACAGACCTTGAGGTATTTATGATCTACCGGTGCGAGCGGGGGTGAACTTATCCAGAAATCTTTTCCACAATCCTTTTTCCTTTTGAGACAGGTTCATCCATTCCAGGTATTTTTCCCGACCTTCAATAATAATCACGTGACCGCTTCTTTTGGCTTTTACTCCCTGGGGAAGGTAGGCCATAAATTTTTCCACTTCATAGGTGGCTATATTTTTATCTGCCTGGACAATAACTTTATTGGCCTGCTGGTTCTCGGTCAGGACGTTGTTTCTGAAAAGTTCAATCCATTCCATTTTGTCTGTGTCGTAAATGTTATCTACTGGAACGCTGGGGAAATATTCCGGCACTGGCCTGTCAGTGAATTCATAAAGTTCCCTGAAAACTGTTCTGGCCAGACTTAATTCATCTACAAGCAGGTACTCCTTGATGGAATCAAGCGGCTGGTTCAGTTTATCAAGGTATTTCCAGGCAAATAATTTAAAGAAGCCACAGCGGGTATTCAAAATCCGGTTCAGTGTTTCGCTGGCCTGAACGTTCTTCTGGTCAAATTTGACATCAAAATTGATTCTCTTGATCCTGGTCTTGGCCCACTCAGGAGGATTGGGCTTGTTGGTGGTCATGATTATCTGAGGCACAGGATGATCAGACGTCCACCACACCTCCCAATAATTTTTAAGGACTTTTTCAATGGTTGGATTGGATCCTATGGTGACGTCGTCGAACATGAGCGGAAAAACAGTGGCAAAGGTCTTGGCGCCCATTATTTTGGACTTATTGAAATGTTCCTGAGAAATGGGTTCCAGATTCTTGCCGGTGACAAGCTTGAGGCAGAAACGCAGGAAGTTTGTCTTGCCGTTGAAGGAAGGTCCGTAAAGATAAAGATATTCCGGTCCACGAGAGTACATATCCACCTGTTTCTTCATTGTTTTGAATTCGTGCGCGAAGGGGGCGGATAACACGTATAAAATCGCCTCAAACACATTCATCTGAATTTTATTGTAATCCAGACATTCGCCCAGCCTGTAGGATTCAACATAGCTTTCAATATACTCAAGGCCCTGATCAACCAGGCTTCTGTCCTCTGGAGGCATGAACAACAGGTCCTGATGGTCGCCCATATGCAGGTATACCTTTTTGAGTTGCCTATCCACGCCCATAAGGGGAATGCCGCATGATTTTTTCACGAAGCTGGAGAAAACATTGGGTTTCAGTCTCAGTTCAGAATCAACTATTGTGGGATTCAGCGGGTAGAGCTTTTTTTCTATTCCGTCTCTGGTCCGAATATCGGAAGGGATGATAACTCTGATTTCCCCTTTTTCATCGACTGTCTGTGCTTCCTGCTGACCTGAGGATTCCGGGTCCTCAACAGACTTCAAGGCTTGCCGGGTAAGATCCGACAATATCCTGGAGGTTTCAGATTCGACAATGTCAGCAATTTCACCGACGTCTTGAGAAATCCACGTCCGGATGATCTTTTCTTCAGGCTCGTCCCGGTTTTCGATGAGCTTGAGCAGATCGTCCAGGAAAAGAACCGAGTTTTTTAAATGGGCTGTGAAATCCTTGTTAAAAGCTTCCAGCAGCTGGTCTTTTGATTTTAAATCCCAATACACCACGTAATTGTGCTGCTTTATGGCTTTTTTTGCTGTTTCGCTGAAATTCGGGCTGCCAACGATTACTCTGTGGTTGTCGCCATTGTTCAAAATATAGAATTTGGAATGGATGGTCTTGTTTTTGGGAAAATAGACGGTGAGCTTTTGGGCGCGAACCAGGTGCATCATTTTTTTGATCAGGTCCATCTGTTTGCTGCCCAGTTCCTTTTTATAGTGATTGATGGATATGTTTTCCCCGACCAGAAGCAGCATTTTTCTGAAACCGTACTTTTCAAATATGGACAAGACCAGGCTGGGGGAAGCCACGTATGATACAGCTTTGATGTTTGTGTAGCCTGATATCAGGTTTTCAAAGTCTTTGGGTTTTTGCAGATATAGTGTTCGGGGTTCAGCCGCTTTGGAAGGAATCAGTGAAAGCCTTTTTTCTATTTTTGCCATGGTGATTTATTCTGTTTAGTTTTTGGTGTTTATGACTGGCTAATTCAGAAGGAGTACTTTTTTTATTATCCAGGTTTTGTTTACTGTCAACAATGCCCCTCATGTCGATATCCTGGATCAGGCGGATGGCTGGAGCAGTTTCAGCCTGCCATCAGCCGGCTGGAAATAGTTTTGCGCCAGGAGAAAATCATGGATAATGTGCAGCAACAAAGATATAATTCAGAGGACAGGTGGTTATTAGTGAAAATATCCGTGCAAAAAACAGCTGGTCATACAAAAAACCGGAGAAAATTAATGCGAAATAATAACTGGCTCAGTTATGGAGATCTTGCCTGGACTGAATCCATTATTTCTTCTCCAGGCGACTATGCCCGGGAAACAGAATTTTATGTCAGACTCATTAAAGAACATTCTGAGATTGAGCCGGAAACACTGCTTCATCTGGCCTGCGGAGCAGGCATTAATGACTATGTCTTCAAGAAACACTTTAAAGTCACTGGAGTGGACATCAGTGAAAAAATGCTTGAAATCGCCCGGCATACCAACCCGGAAGCAGCCTATGTGCTGGGTGACATGAGAAGCGTTGATCTCAAGGAATGCTTTGACACTGTTGTTATTCCGGACAGCATTGACTACATGTCCACGCTTCCTGAACTTAAAATGGCCATTGAAACCGCCAACAGGCATCTGAATCCCGGCGGGGTCCTCCTGATCACGGCAAAAATCCAGGAGGAGTTCCGGGAAAACAATTTTTGTTATACCGGCACTAAAGGGGACAAGGAAGTCACCATTTTTGAGAATAACTATATCCCGAAGCATGACCCTTGTACCTATGAAGCCACTATTGTCTATCTGATCAGGCAGGCCGGCCGGCTGAGCATTTATAACGATGTTCACAAGCTGGGACTTTTCTCCCGGGAGCAATGGCTTTACCTGTTCAGGGACGCTGGCCTTAAAGTAAGACAGTTTGGGCTGGACAATGTTTATGAATCTTTTATCATGGGAGAGGGTGAATATCCAATGCAGGTATTTGCCGGAGTCAAACCGACATAACCAATACCTGAATTGAGCGATTTTTCTATGTCATTGCGAGGTAAGCGAAGCAATCTCAGCCATTTATTATGAGATTGCCGCGCTCGAAGACTCACTCGCAATAACAGGCTTATCAGACAGTTAAAGGAAAAATCGCTCAATTCAGGCAATAATCATGAACCAGTTTAGCATTGAATCATAAGACCTTCAGGCAAAACCATGCAGCCCGTTTCCCTGCCAATACTGAAGCCTTATCGTCGTGAGCAATGCTGTCGCAGGCTTAAAAGCCCCGGGGATTCCGCTGATAACATTTCTGAAGTTTTTTGATTAGTTTTCAATATAGAAGATTTTCCTGACAGCAGGAGTAAAAGCCATGATCAGACATCATATTTTTATCCCCGGATACCTGGAAGAAGAGTTCAGAGATTATCTCCAGTCCAGGCCTTTTAAAGACCTTATCCGTTTTAAATGGTACACTGCCCGGGCAACCGCGGCTGGACAGACTGTTCTGCTCCTGGGGATGCTGGAGTTTGGCTATCTGGTCCTGGCGGAGCCAGACGAGGATCCGGAAAAGGCGGTCATCGCGGCCATAGTTGATCTTTTCCCTGAAGATGACCTGGCGTATTACGCGGTATTTGATCCGGACTCCACAAAAACCACCTGGGGGCTTGCCCTGTCTATACCTGAATTTCTGACCCGGAGAATGGCCCGGGCCTGTGAGGAGATAAATGATTGCGACAGTATCTCTGTGGCCAAATGCCTGATTTTTGTTCTTAACCAGAAACAGCTCACCACTCTTGACGACCGGACCCTGAAGCCGCGCCAGGCCCTGCTTGACTTTCTGCACAAGCATGCCAGAGGTTATCAGGAGTACCAGGAAAATACCCCGGGCTGGCAGAGGGTTATGACCAGGAAAAAGCCGTGGCTTGACGAAGAGATTTTTACCGTATCATATCAGAAACAGCTTGATCTGGAGCTCAGACTCGGCAGGCATAAGATGAAAGAACCCGGCGGACGGGTATTGAAATGAAAGGAACGGGGCAATCCAGGGACTGCCCTGTCTGGAGAATAAAGCTGCAGACAGGACTTTTTCTTGGACTTCCACCGGGCATTGGAAATGAAACCGGTGCTGCCAGGCGGACTTGATCCTGCATAAGATTTATTATTGACATAAATAAAAGAGTCAGGCACAAATTTTATTAACTACACTAAATAAAGGCCTGGTCAAATTGATTTGGTTGCTGAACATCTATTGAGCTTCACCCGGACAGGACTTTTCTGAAGATGTATCCAATGACCCTTGCGAAGTTCTGGAAAAACCGGCACTCACGATCAATTATTGGCCTGCATGACCAGGCGTCTGAAATAAAGACATCGCGTTGTTTAGCCTGCTTTTAACCCTCGCTTTGCTTTATTTTTTTATCAAACTAATCAGGTTTTTCTCATGACAAGAGAATTTCATGACACTGGCTCAAGACCATTTAATCCTGATTCATTTTCCAAAAGATAAGGTTATAGGAAGGAGTAAACCCAAAAAACAGGAGGAAATCAATCATGTCATCTTTCAGGAAAAGAGATCCCCTGAACCTGGAGCCGGATGAACTCCAGGAACTGGAATCCATCAGCAAGTCCCGGACCGCCCCTTTTGCACAGGTTAAGCGGGCCAGTATTCTGTTGCGATATTCCAGAAATGAGAGTATAAACAGTATCGCAAAAAATGAACAGACAAGCCGGCCAACAATTGGGCGATGTATTGATAAAGCTTTGTCCGAAGGTGTCATGACCGCTCTGTTTGATCTGCCTCGACCGGGCCGGCCTCCATTGATAAGTGACCAAGACAAAGCCTGGGTGATTGATCTTGCATGTTCCAGACCCTCAGATCTGGGTTATGATGTTCAGCGCTGGACATTTTCCCGGCTTGCCTCATATATCCGCAGAAACTGCATAAAGCAGGGTCATCCCTCCCTGCAAAAGATAAGTAAAAGCGCTGTGCATAAAATTCTTCGGGAAGCCGAGATAGACCCTAACAGAACCAGGTATTTTTTTGATCCAAAAGATAATGATACTGTTTTCAGAATAGCCCGGATGCTTTATCTGCACAGGTTGAACAATCAAGAAATCTGCTGTTTTTGCGGTCAATTCAAGCCATAGAGCAAGCCAGAAGAGTTATTTCCGCCCGCCCGCCATTTGAGTCCGGGCATTCACCTTGAATTACAGGTTCAGATCCGTAAGAAACGCCTCTATTTAGAGGTTTTTTCCAGGCCTGTACCTTTGAGATCAGCCATAATCATCCTTGCTTTTCAGGGTGCTGTGTGAGATGTTTACGATAGTTGATAAAGGCATTCATCACTGGAGAAAAAAAATATGCTGAACAGGCTTTCTATTCTTTTTGTACTTTCAGTGGCGCTTTTGACTTTAATAATTTCACACCCCGCAGGAGCAGATTTTGAACAGCAAAGGCAGGATTTTCTGGCTGCTGAAAAGGCTTTGAAAAAAGGCCGCATTCAGGAATTCAATGAGCTCCTTGCAAAGCTTGCTGATTATCCTCTATATCCATATCTTGTATATGAGCAGATCCGCAAAAATGTCTCTCTTGAGCATGAAGAACGGATCCTGGCGTTTTTGGACGAATACAGCTCAACTCCGCTGGCAGACAGATTAAGACAGGACTGGCTGGCCCATCTGGCCGCAGACAGGCACTGGCATAAGCTGGCCAGGGATTACCGCGGTCATCCCACGCAATCCCTGCAATGCTCATACGCCAGAGCTCTAATGGAAACAGGCCGGACCGAAAAAGCATGGAAAGAGGCAGAAAGGCTCTGGCTGCACGGAAATTCCAGGCCCAAGGAATGCGATCCGGTATTTGACGGCTGGAGAAGCAGCGGCAATCTTACAACCGGTCTGGTCTGGCAAAGGATTGAACTGGCTATTGACCAGGGCCGGACATCACTGGCTGCATACCTGAAAAGATATTTGCCCGGCGAGGAACAGCCCTGGCTTGATCTCTGGCTGGAAGTAATCAACCGGCCAATAAAAACCCTGGAAGTCAACTGGCCGGACAAGGATCATTTCGTCGCGGAAAAGATTCTTTTCCAGGGAATGAGCATCCTCATAAGGGGGGACACCCAAAAGGCACTTGAGCAGTGGGGGGAACTGGAGAAAAGGTATGATCTTGAATCCATGGACACGTCCGCGGTCAAACAGGAACTTGCCATTTACCTTGCCCTGAGAAAGCACCCTGAAACCCTGGAATATATAAACAGTCTGGATGCTGATATTGTCACTTCAAGACTCAGACAGTGGCATGTCAGAAACGCCCTTTATCAGAAGAACTGGCAGGAGGCTTTATCTGCCCTGGAAAGTCTGGATGATTCAGATAAAAACTCTGCGCGCTGGATTTACTGGCGAGGAAGGATTCTTGAGGAAATGGGGCTGGCGCATGAAGCTGCCGCCCTTTATCAGAGCATACTGGGCAGGCAGAATTACTTTTCCCTGCTGGCAGCGGACAGGGTTGACCAGTCCTACCGCATTGAGCACAGGCCTATTTCATCCCATGAAAATGATGTCCTGAACATAAAGCGAGAGCCGGGAATAATGAGGGCCAGGGAATTATTTTATCTGGAACGTATGGTTGACGCGCGAAGGGAATGGAACAGCTCTCTTTCCGGCAAGAGCCCGGAAAATATGCGGGCCGCGGCTTTGCTGGCCCACGACATGGGCTGGCATGACCGGGCAATAGTTGCCGCAGCCAATGCCCGTGAATTTGCTGATCTCATTCTCAGATTTCCGGTTTCCTATCCCGATTTTATAATCAATTATTCCAGGTTGAGAGACCTTGAGCCCACCTGGGTATTTGCCCTGATCAGACAGGAGAGCATGTTCATGCCCGATGTCAGTTCACCTGCAGGTGCCCTGGGGATCATGCAGATAATGCCAGCCACGGGCAGGCTGATTGCATCCATCATGGGAGAAGCTTTCAGGAATCCTAACATGCTTCTGAGCCCGGAAACCAATATCCGTTTCGGGACCTTTTACCTGAAGAAACGCCTGGATGAGTTCCAGGGAAATCCGGTACTGGCAACTGCCGCTTATAACGCCGGAGCAAACAGGGTCAGTTCATGGCTGCCTGATGACCAGACCATTGCCGCTGATATCTGGGTTGAGAATATCCCGTTTTTTGAAACAAGAGATTACGTGGAAAAGATATTTACCTACAAGGTGATTTATGAAAAGCGCCTTGGGATTCAGCCCACCAGGATAACTTCTCTTATGCCGGATGTTCCCGGGAAGAGTGCTGTGCTGGCAAAAACCGGTTTTTAGTTGGAATTTGCAATCGTTATCTCAGGACAGATAAGAAAAATATCAGACAGGCTCCTTTTTCTTGATTAATATTTTGATCCATCCTATAGTTCGATATTGTGCTTTTTGCTTCGACCTGTCCCCCCAATATCACAACATTTTGTTCCGGAGATAATATGTTTGGCAGAAATTTTTCTTACTCATCAGGAAGCGACTGGCCACCTATAAAGTCGTGGCTGCTGGGAAGAATGGAATCTGATCCGTCAGTAGAAGGACCTGTCCGGGAAATTCTTCAAAAGGTCATGGAAAGTGGAGACCGGGCCATTGTTGAGTATACAAAAAAGTTTGACTGTGAGGGTTTTGAGGCTGAAGACATATCCCTTGATCCCGCTCTGATTGAAAAATCACTCCAGGAGGTCGACGAAAAAGACCTGGATATAATCCGAGAGGCAGCTGACAGAATCAGGGCCTTTCATGAGCGTCAGAAACAGAACTCCTGGTTTTTTCCTGATTCTGACGGGGCCATTATGGGGCAGATGGTGGCTCCTGTCGGCAGGGCAGGGCTTTATGTGCCCGGCGGACAGGGTGGAGAGACGCCCCTAATTTCCAGTCTGCTCATGAATGCCATCCCGGCCCGGGTGGCAGGGGTTGAGTCCATATGCGTGATTTCACCTCCAAGAAATGACAAAACCCTGAATCCTTATATCCTGGCCACAGCTCACATTCTGGGCATTGATGAAATATATCTGTGCGGTTCTGCCTGGGCTGTCGCCGCCATGGCCTATGGCACTGAAACCATCAATCAGGTGGACATAATTGCCGGACCGGGCAATATTTTTGTGACCATGGCCAAAAAGATGCTGGTGGGCCTGGTGGGCATAGATATGATTGCCGGTCCAAGCGAGGTGGCGGTTCTGGCTGATCATACCGGCAGGGCGGACTATATTGCCATGGACCTGCTTTCTCAGGCGGAACATGATCCTCTGGCCGGAACTTATCTGATATCAACGGAAGAAAGGCTTATCAATAACACCCGGGAAGAGCTTGAAAAACAGACAGGTCTTCTTCCCAGAGGGGATATCGCCCGCAAGGCCCTCAATGACTGGGGCGCTTCCTTTCTGGTTCCTGATCTGGAAACTGGACTTGAGCTTGCCAATGGCATCGCCCCTGAACATTTTGAGCTGTGCGTTGAAGATCCGTGGTCCTGTCTGGGATTGATCCGGAATGCCGGAGCGGTGTTCATGGGCAGCAACACTCCTGAGCCTGTTGGGGATTATTTTGCCGGACCTAATCATGTCCTGCCCACCCTGACCACGGCCAGGTTTTCCCAGGCCCTGTCAGTGCAAGCTTTTCAGAAAAATATCAGCATTCTATCAACCAATAAGCGTTATCTTGACAAACATGGTCCAAAGATCGCGCGCATGGCCAGGCTGGAGGGTCTGGAAGCCCATGCCAGAAGTGTTGAACAGCGGCTGGACAGATAATCATTATCCTGAGATATTTTTAGCTTTGGGCTTGCCTGTGTCTCCAGAACGAATAGCAATAGTACCTGAAAAATCAGCCCGGCCTTATCAATAATTCAAAGTCGAGGGAGATCAATTGTAATGAAAATAGTGTCCAGATCAAACATCGCGGAATATCCCCTTTTTTCCAGAGGAAAAGTCCGGGATATCTTTGAAATAGATGAGCATACTCTGCTCATTGTGACAACGGACCGCATGAGCGCTTTTGATATGGTCATGAACGAGCCCATTCCCTTCAAAGGCGTGGTCCTTAATCAGATAACCCTGTTCTGGATGGAAATGTTCAAGGATATGATAGAAAATCATCTCATAACCGCTGATGTTGATGAATTTCCTGAAAATCTGATCCCGTACAGGGATGAGCTTGAGGGAAGGTCTGTTCTGGTAGAGAAGGCCAGACCTCTGCCCATTGAATGTATTGTCAGGGGCTATTTAGCGGGTTCAGGGTGGAAGGATTACCAGAAAACCGGCCAGTTATGCGGTTATACCCTGCCTCCTGGTCTTGCTGAATCACAAAAACTTGAACAGCCTCTTTTCACTCCATCCACCAAGGCTGAAACAGGCGATCATGATGAAAATATAACCCTGAATGAGGCCAGGTTGCGCGTGGGAAGTGTCCTGACCAAAAAGGCCGAAGAAATATCCCTTGCCATTTATAATCAGGCCAGGGATTACGCCGCCTCTAAAGGCATAATAGTGGCTGACACCAAGTTTGAATTCGGTGAAATTGACGGCAGGATCAAGCTTATTGACGAGGTTCTTACCCCTGATTCTTCCAGGTTCTGGCCCGCGGACAGATATGAGCCGGGCAAAGGACAGCCTAGCTTTGACAAACAGTATTTAAGAGACTGGCTGGAAACCACCGGCTGGGATAAAAAAGCGCCTGCTCCGGCATTGCCCGGGGAGATCATCGAAGAAACCAAAAACAGATACCTTCTGGCTTACAGACTCTTAACCGGTAAAGAACTTCTTCAGGGAGGGTGACAATGCTTTTAAAAGACAAGAAAGCCCTAATACTTGGTGTAGCCAATAATAAAAGTATTGCTTACGGGGTGGCTGATATTTTTAAAAAAAACGGGGCTTCCCTGGCCTTCAGTTATGTGGGCGAACCCTTGAAAAAAAGAGTGGAACCCATCAGTCAGGAGCTGGGCGGGGACTTTATTTTTGATTGTGACGTGACCAGCGATGAACAGATAAGCGTAGCTGCAGATCTGGTTAAAAGCAGGTGGGGGCAGGTGGATGTTCTGGTTCACTCTGTGGCTTTTGCCAACAGGGATGACCTTCAGGGCAGATTTATTGACACCTCCAGGGAGGGCTTCAGCCTGGCCCTGGATGTGTCCGCCTATTCCCTGGCCGCTGTCTGTCACGCCTTTGAGCCTTTGTTTTCAAGGGATGCCTCGGTCATGACCATGACCTATTACGGATCACAAAAGGCCATCACCAACTATAACGTCATGGGCGTGGCCAAGGCAGCCCTTGAGGCATCAGTACGTTATCTGGCCGTGGACCTGGGTCCCAGGGGCATCAGGGTGAACGCCATAAGCGCAGGACCCATCAAGACTTTGGCAGCTTCAGGCATTACAGGCTTCAAGACAATTCTGAGCACCATTGAGGAGAAAGCCCCTTTGAAAAGAAACGTGGATCAGGAAGATGTGGGTAAAGCAGCCCTTTTTCTGGCTTCTGATCTTTCTTCCGGCACCACTGGTGAAGTTCTTTATGTTGATTGCGGATACAATATTATGGGAATATAGCCGAACATTGAAATTTTCCGGGCCTGGTTTAAGCAGGCTTTTGCCGTGTTCAGTTCCCCAGATTAAATGTTTGACAGGAATTGTGTTCTGCCATGGGGCAGCGTTAAAATGAAAATTTTTTACAGAACCAGGAAATATTATGAATATTATAATATGGCTTATAATCATTATCGCTATATGGGTGATAATCGCGAAATACATTTTTCCCAGACTGGGATTGGAAGGCTGAGGTGCCAGGAAGGACACCAGCTGCCGTGAGCAGCAGTGCGATATTTCCAGTGACAGGGACAAAAAATCCTAGGCGGAGTCTATCTGGACGCGTTACTGAGATCCGGGCCTGGCTCTGAAAAGTGATTCTATACCGCACAGAACCGGATTTTTTGACTTGCAATCCCTGGATTAATAATTTATTGATCCACTCTTTCTGGAGAGGTGTCCGAGCTGGCCTAAGGAGCACGATTGGAAATCGTGTGCGCGCTAATCCCGCGCCGAGAGTTCGAATCTCTCCCTCTCCGCCATTTATTTAGTCATTGCAATATGTTCTATTTTTCAGGGGAGCCGGGCGGCGGAAACGCTGCCAATCCCGTCAGGCCCGAAAGGGAGCAGCGGCAACAGTTGTTTTCGGGTGCCTGGCTTCCCTTGCAGGGGCGCCTGATATTTTCAGGCGCCCCTGTTTTTTTGCGTTACATAATTCACAATCTTCCCTTCTTTACATCTTATCCTGGTCTGAGTAATGTATAACAATACCCATGAACGAATTTGCGACTTTTGACGGTTTTTTTCAGGGAAAAGCCCTGGATTTCCTGCACAGGATTATTGATCTGTCGCTGGAGGAAGACGGAAAAGATCTGACTTCTAACGCGGTTTTTTCTCCTGAAAATACAGCCAAAGCAATTATTCTGGTTAAACAGGACTGCTGCATCGCCGGACTCCCCCTGATTATTCAGGTTCTTGACAGGATACCGGGCAAGGCAGCGGTAACCTTCATGGCCGCAGAAGGCTTCTCTGTCAGATCAGGAAAGAGAATTGCCCTTATTCAGGGCGGGACCAGAAAAATTTTAAAGGCGGAGCGGGTAATCTTAAATTTCCTTTCCAGATTATCCGGCATTGCCACCCTGACCCAAAAATTCTGCAGAATGCTGGAAGGTTCCGGGGTAAGGATTCTGGACACAAGAAAAACATCTCCCGGGCTCAGGTATCCGGAAAAGTACGCCGTCCTCATGGGAGGGGGTCGCAATCACCGCCTGAACCTCGAATCCATGCTCATGCTCAAGGACAATCATATTGATCAGTGCGGGAGCATACCGGAAGCTGTGCTGGCGCTGAAAAGAGCTTATTCCCCATGCCCGTCCATCGTGGTGGAATGCCGCAGCGTTTCAGATGTGCGGGAAGCGGTGGGCGCTCGAGTGCAGAGAATAATGCTTGACAATATGAATATTGAAGAAATGAGAGACGCACTGAAAATCATACCCGGACATATTGATTCTGAAATCAGCGGAAGGGTTGATCTTGACAATATTGAGACACTGGCCTCCCTGAAGCCCACCTTTATATCTTCAGGCGCATTGACTCATTCAGCAAGGCCTGCTGATTTCAGCATGAAAATCGAGGTATGATAAGTGTATTCAGAGCTGATTCAAGACATAAAGAAAAAACTGGGCAGCGAACTGGCTGTGCTGGCTCATCATTATCAAAAGGATTCAATAGTTGAACACGCTGATCTTGTGGGCGATTCTCTTCAGCTGGCAGCGTCTATACCTCAACTTAAAGCCCGGTTCATAGTCTTCTGCGGGGTTGATTTCATGGCTGAGACCGCGGCTGTTCTGGCATCCAGGCATCAGCTGATATTTTCGCCCGACCCTGAAGCCACCTGCGTCATGGCTGATATGGCCCCGCATTCTCTGGTCAGGACGATCCTGGAAAAAGTCAGCCTTTCAGGAAAGGTTATTCCTTTGTCTTACGTGAATTCATCAGTCGGCGTTAAAGCCATATGTGGTGAATACGGGGGCAGTGTCTGCACCTCTTCAAACGCTCCCGGCATGCTCAAATGGGCATTAAGCCAGGGTGACAGGGTTCTTTTTCTTCCGGATAAAAATCTGGGCCGTAATACCGCGAATTTGTCCGGTATTAATCCCCGGGAAATACATATCCTGGATATCCGAAATAACGGAAATAATATTCAGGCCGGTGATCTGGCTGACAAAAAGCTGCTTTTGTGGCCCGGCGTATGCGCTGTCCATTTCCGCCTCAAGCCGGAGCAGGTCATGGGTGTCAGAAGGGACAACCCCGGGGCGTTTATTGTTGTCCACCCTGAGAGCCATCCAGGAGTTGTGGCCATTGCCGATGAAGCAGGGTCAACATCCAGGATTATTTCCTTTACCAAAGAAGCACCCACGGGAAGCACAGTTTTTATCGGAACCGAGGACAATCTGGTCCTGCGGTTAAAAAAGGAATTTCCGGACAAGAATATAATTCCTCTTGGAGCCGGATATTGCAGCAATATGGCAAAAATCACACCCCAGCTCCTTGCCCGGTGTCTGGGATCCATGATTCCGGAAAAAGCGGTCCAGGTGGACCCAAAGCTGGCGCCCCATGCCCGAAAGGCAGTTGAAAACATGCTTAAGGTAAGCTTGCAATGACAGACTCCATTTATACCCAGGTTCTAATAATCGGTTCAGGCATAGCCGGTTCATGCGCCGCTATGAGCCTGGCTGAGGCGGGACTGGAGGTGCTTTTAATATCCTCAGGAGGTTCCCTGGATGACGGGAACACCGCCCTGGCCCAAGGGGGAATAGTTTACAGGGCCGCAGAGGATGATCCCAAAATCCTGGAAAAGGACATTCTGGACGCAGGTTGCGGGCACAATCACCTCAGAGCGGTCCGGTATCTGTGCCGCAAAGGACCTGAAGTGGTACGCGAGATTCTCATTGACAAACTTAACGTGCCTTTTGCCAGGCTTGCAGACGGTAATTTTGATCTGACCAGAGAAGGCGCTCACAGTCTGGCCAGGATACTTCACTGTGCTGATTATACCGGCCGAAGCATCATGGACTCATTTCTGAAAATTATTCCTAGTCATCCCAATATCCGGGTGATGAACCACCAGACAGCAATCGACATCCTGACCACTCATCATCACTCCACAGAGCTGGAAATAAGATACCAGCTGACCAATCAGTGTGCGGGAGCCTATGTACTGGATCAGCAATCGGGCAACATCCGCAGAATTATGGCTGATTTTACCCTTATTGCCACCGGGGGCATGGGCCAGATTTATCTGAATACAACCAACACGTCATCGTCTCTTGGATCAGGCATGGTCATGGCTCAACGGGCCGGGGCCAGGATGATGAACATGGAATTCATCCAGTTTCATCCTACAGCTCTTTTTCATCGCGGCCCCAGAAAATTTCTGATTACCGAGGCCATGCGCGGGGAAGGGGCTATTCTCATTAATGCCCAGGGCAAAGCCTTTATGAATGATTACGATGAGAGAGGGGATCTGGCGCCAAGGGACATCGTGACCAGGGCCATTGTGGAGGAGATGCTTAAAACCAAGGAGGATTTTGTCTATCTGAACGCCCGCGACCATATAAGCCAGCCGGAAAAACGTTTTCCCACCATACACAAAAAATGTCTTGAACATGGAATTGATCTGACCAGGGAGCCAATACCGGTTGTTCCGGCGGCCCATTATTTTTGCGGTGGAGTAATGGTGGACGTTTCCGGCAGGACAACCATAGACAGGCTGTATGCTGCCGGTGAATGCGCGTGTACTGGTGCGCACGGGGCAAACCGTCTGGCCAGCACCTCACTTCTGGAAGGCCTGTTATGGGGGCACGCGGTGGCAGGAGATATTCAGGGAAGGCTCAAGGCCAGGTCAAGGCTCAGTCGCCGGGTCAGGCTGTCCATGCCGGACTGGAAATTTCTGGGATCAAAGCAAAATGAGGATCCAGTGCTCATCGCCCAGGACTGGGCCACCATCAGACATACCATGTGGAACTATGTAGGCATTAACCGCACTTCACCCAGGCTTAAAAGAGCCTTTGAAGATATGCGCAACCTGAACAAAAGACTGCACGATTTTTACAAGGAAACCGCCATTTCCAAATCAATCGTGGAACTTTTCCATGGCTGCCAGGCAGCTTATATCATCACCACCTCTGCCCTGCGCAATAAACACAGCCTTGGCTGTCATTTCCGGGAAAAGGACTCCTGATCCTTGACTCCTGACCCCTGGCTCCTGACCTACAGCCCTTTCTTTTCAAACCAGCGAAAAAGCAGAATCCCGAAAATAATAAAAAGGACAATGACTATCCAGTGGTTTATGCCCAGAGCCTGGGGCAGGGTTATTTTTCCAAAGTCACCCCAGGTATAGACAGTGTTTTTTAGAGCAGGGTAGAATTCAGCAAAGACTCCAGCGCCAAAGATCATCCCCAGGATGCCCCATAAAGCGTCAAGTCTGCCTTCACCAATGGCTCCCAGAGATGTTCCAGGACAATAACCAAGCATGCCCCAGCCTATGCCGAATAAAATGCCTCCCACAATATTGGCTCCAAGAATGGTGGTTTTTATGGAAAGCTCGACAAGGCCCAGGTCATGAAGAATATAGACCCCGACCATGCTCACCATGACCGCGGAAAGCATGAATTTGACTATGGTCATGTCCATCAGCCGCAGGGCGCCCAGCTGTTTGTCATACCGGATGACCCTGGCCTTTTGCAGCAGAAAACCGAATAGAATTCCAGTAATGAGTCCCAGGATGATCAGTTTCATTTTGCACCTCCGTATATGACTCTGGCCATAACTATGCCTGCCGCGAAAAAGCAGATCAGGGAGATAAACCCGCTCACAGAAAGTTGAAGCGTACCGCTCAACCCGTGCCCGCTGGGTCAGCCGTCAGCCATCCTGGCCCCGAACATGGCGATCGCGCCTCCGAAAAAGGCCATGAACCCTCGTTTAACCGGAGTGTGTCCGAACTTGCTGTTCCACATGTCGGGCACCCATTGTTTTTTGAATGTCCCTGAAGTCCAGGCCGCGATGAATGACCCCACCAGGATCCCTGTAACAAACATCCATTGCCAGTCGACCCTTGGGGCCACCCGGACAAAATACTCCAGCTGAGCCACCCTTTCAGGGGTGAAAACGCTTTCAATCATTCCGGCAATGCGCACAAAAGTGGTGGACGCTCCAAAATACTGTCCGGCTATCCAGACCGAAAGTATTGAAACAAGTCCGCTCAGTCCCCCAGCCAGATAGGGGCTCCATGCTTTATCACTGTGCATATCGTCCTCCTTTTCCCAACATGTTTGTTTAAAAGGATGTATATGTAAATTGGGACCATAAGTATTTAATATCTGCTAATATAAGCCTCTCTCGAAATAATGTAAAGGGTGAGAAAATTGTTCAACATCAGGATTCAAAAAGTTTATCCAGAACAGAGATATCCAGTTCAGTAAACAAGCAAAAAAAATGAATACCAGAAAAGGACATAAAGGCAAATCTTGTGCCAGTATTCACTTGTTGACAAAATAATCGCTTTGTTACAAACAGTTGACTCACAATGAAAATCAAAAGACAAACACAGTAATTTCATGATTTTCATCCGGAATCTTTGAGCTGTCAGGATCATTAAATACAGGCTTTCTGAAGGGTAACGCGCCAGGACTTTTCAAGTTTAAAAGCAGCTGAATGCTTGTTTTTTCATTTCCAAACCTGAACAAAAGTTGAGACCCAGTGGATTTTTTTGATCTGTTTTTATATCTTTCCATGGCAGCAGGCTTTTTAATGGCCTTCAGCCTCGGGGCCAATGATGTGGCCAATTCCATGGCCCCGGCCGTAGGAGCCAGGGCCATCACTGTTCGTCAGGCTGTAATAATCGCCGGATCTCTGACTTTTGTAGGAGCTGTTTTTCTGGGAGCCCATGTCACCGCGACCATTACCAGAGGCATTATCAACCCGGAACATATCGCTGACCCCAAAATAATGCTTCTGGGCATGTTTGCTTCACTGGTGGCTGCCGCTCTCTGGGTTCTGCTGGCCAGTCTGACTTCTCTGCCCGTATCATCCACCCATTCCATTGTTGGCAGTATTCTGGGTTTTTCCCTGGTGGCCGGAGGGCCCAATGTAGTCAACTGGTGGGTTCTGAGCGGTGTGGTTGCTTCCTGGTTTATATCCCCCATTTTTGCCGGAGCAATCGCCTATTTAATATTTACCCATATCCGCAGATATATCTTCCATAAGCAGCATTTTCTCGACCAGGCCAGGATCTGGGCTCCCAGATGGATAGCCCTGACAGCCCTGATCGTTGGTTATTCATTTCTGTACAAGACCCCTGTAGGCAAACAACTTGAATTCACCCGCTCCAGCGCGGTGCTGGTCACTTCTGTCATCGCTTTTCTGGTCTGGCTTATATCCAGGCATTTCATCAACAAAGTGACCCGGAAAATGAGTCAGAACGTGGAAGATGTTGAAGGCATATTCCGCCGCCTGCAGATTATGACCGCTTCCTATGTTGCTCTGTCTCATGGCGCCAATGATGTGGCCAATGCCATTGGCCCTGTTGCGGCAATTTATATTATCGCCAGGCAGCAGACACTCATTGAAACAGCTGAAATTCCTCTCTTCATGCTTGTTCTGGGGGTAGTGGGCCTGTCCATGGGCATTGCTCTTCTGGGGCACTGGGTTACAGCCACTGTGGGCAACAAGATCACCACTCTCACCCATACCCGCGGCTTTGCTGTGAATTTCAGTACAGCCACCACTGTTCTTATTGCCTCCAATCTTGGAATGCCGGTGTCTACAACTCACTCCTGTGTGGGAGGAGTGACCGGGGTGGGTCTGGCCAGGGGATTCAGCGCGGTTAATTTCGGTGTGCTTTTTAGAATCATGGGTTACTGGGTCTTGACCGTGCCCATTGCCGCGTTTACCTCCATTGTAATATTTCAGATTCTTAAATGGATTTTTATTTATTAACCTGATACGTTAGATTAATTTGAGCAGATATTGCCGTGGATAATTAACACCTGATCAAGAGGTATTCGAGATGAAATTTAATTTTTTTGGGCTGTTAACCCAAAAATCCCCCATGGAACGGCTCCTCGAGCATTATGAAAAAATTCAGCAGTCAGTTGATATAATCAATGATGCCCTTGAATGCTATATTCTTGGCGGACAATGCGTTGAGTTCAAGACCATGCAGCACAGCATTGACGATCTTGAGTCCCAGGCCGACAAGATAATCCGCTATATACGCAATCATCTGCCTCGCAGCCTGTTCATGCCAGTGGATAAGGTTCTTTTCCTGAGTTATACCACCGCGCAGGACAATATTCTTGATTCAGCCCAGGAAGCATTGAACTGGCTTTCCATGAGAACCATGATCATACCGGAGGTCTATCAGAAAGAACTCATCTGTCTGGTTGATGACGTGGGAAATATGGTCAACCTCCTCGGCCCGGCCCTTAAAGACACTGTGGCCCTGGTTCACTATGAAAATCTGGACCGGGAAGGCACCAAGGAACAATACCGGAAGATCAGGGATAAAAGACACGAAATCTCAAGATTCAGGGATACCCTGACCGGAAAGATATACAGCTCAGATATGGAATTTAAGGATATTTACCAGTTGATTCACTTTGTTGAAAGAATGTATATCATGTGTTACAGTACCAGTAAATGCGTGGAGATTCTTCGATCAATGATCGCCCGTTAAAAGCCCTTTGAAAAAATTCTTATATCTGGTTCATCCGGTCAAGGTGCAATTACATAATTCCTGTAAGGCAGGAATGTTTTTTTGATTTCAGGTATTCAGGGGAGAAAATGGAATTTTTACCTGTGAAAAGGGCTCTTTTGAGCGTTACACATAAACAGGGTCTTGTTGAGCTGGCCGGATTCCTGGCCCGGAGGAATGTGGAGATCATATCCACCGGGGGGACGGCTGAGCTTTTACAGGAGAACAATATTTCTGTTACCAAAGTGAGCGATGTGACGGGATTCCCTGAAATCCTCGGCGGCAGGGTAAAAACACTGCATCCCCATATCCACGGAGGCATCCTGGCTGACAAGGATAATCCAGATCACGGGCGTACCCTTGACGAACATAATATCGGTTTTATCGATTTAGCATGTGTTAATCTTTATGATTTTGCCGGAGCAGTGTCAGCCGAGTTTGATCTCAAGGACGCGGTTGAAAAGATCGATATTGGAGGACCAACCCTTTTGCGCGCTGCCGCCAAAAATTTTCACAGTGTGTGCGTCCTTCCTGATCCCGGTTTTTACCTTTCTTTCATGAAACAGATGGACGATTTTGGTCATGTTGATCTTGCATTCAGGCAGCAGACTGCCTGTTATGCTTTTGAGCTGACTTCCAGGTATGACCGCATGATAGCTGATTATTTGGCAAAAAAATGAAAGATAAGGGCATAGGTGCAAGGTCCAAGGACTAAGGTCCAAGAAGAAACAGACGTCTGACGTCAGATGTCGGATGTCGAAAAGAGAAGGACCTTAATCTTAATCCCTTAATCCCTAAATAAAAGGAGAATCATCAATAGCTAAGAAACCCCAGGGCAACCTGACAGGGCTCAAGCCCAGTCAACTCAAGTCCCTTTCCAGGCTTTATTTCAGAGTTTACCCTTCCTCTCCGGGCTTTACCCCCGAACAGATTCACGAACTCGCAGGCATAACCCAACAGATTAAAAGACAGGTCGGCCTTCTTATCGACCGGCGGGGTCATGTACTCATGGTACTGGTAGGCGATCATGAAGGAATTCTTATCCCGGAACTGGACCGGCTAAGGCAGAGTTCCGGCAGGTTGAGAGGGATAAGGCTGTTTCATACACATCTTAATTCATCTTTCCTGACCAGGGAAGATATCATGGATATGGTATTTTTGCGGCTTGATTCAGTGTCAGTTCTGAACATGGATGAGCATGGACGCCCTGATAAATTCCAGTGGGCCCATCTGCTTCCCCCCAATCAGAAAAACGAGCCGTATCTGATACATGACCCAACCTTTTGGAACAGGGTTGATTTTGATTTCAGCAAGAACGCGGATTCGCTTGAAAAAGAGCTGGATCGCCTGGGCGCGGTGCTGGAGACCGGATCTGGAGAAGGCCGCGGTATTCTGGTAAGTGTGGGGACAGCAGCAAGAAAGGATCTGGAAAGGTCCCTTGCTGAGCTTGCCCACCTGGCCAGAACCGCTGGCCTGGATATTGCCGGCTCCATGATTCAGAGGGTTACGAAGGTCAATCCCAGGTATATTCTGGGCAAGGGCAAGCTGTCTGAGCTGGAGGTAATGGCCCTGCAGCACGGCGCTTCGGTGATCATTTTTGATCAGGAGCTGACCCCGACCCAACTGCGAAACCTGGCATCAATAACAGACAGGAAGATTCTGGACCGGACCCAGCTGATCCTGGATATTTTTGCCCAGCATGCCACCTCAAAGGCGGGAAAGCTTCAGGTGGAAATGGCCCAGCTTAAATACACTCTGCCAAGGCTGATCAAGCAGGATCGTGCCCTGAGCCGGCTCACCGGAGGGATCGGCGGCCGCGGGCCTGGTGAAACCAAGCTTGAACTGGACAGGCGCAAAATCAGGGACAGGATCAAGAAAATCAAAGACGATCTGGACAGCCTGCGCAAGCATCGTCAGAACACCAGATCCAGGAGACAGCAGGGAGATGTTCCGGTAATTTCCCTGGTGGGATATACCAACGCGGGCAAGTCCACGCTGCTGAACACCCTGACCCACAGCGCCATTCTGGCTGAAGACAAGCTTTTTGCCACACTTGATCCAACCAGCCGCAGGCTCCGTTTCCCAGAGGACAAGGAAATCATTTTAACAGACACAGTGGGTTTTATCAAGGATCTGCCTCAAGAGCTGAGGGAAGCCTTCATGGCCACTCTGGAAGAATTGTCACAGGCTCAGCTCCTGCTACATGTTGCAGATGCTTCCCATCCTGAGGTGGAAGAACAGGTGGAGGCTGTGGGCAAAATTCTGAGTGCCCTTGAACTGGATGAAAAGACGGTTGTTCTGGCTTTGAACAAGTGGGACAGACTTGATCAGGAGCAAAGGGAAGTGGTCATGAACATCTTTCCCCAGGGGATTCCCATATCCGCGCTGAACAGATCCACCCTGAACCCTCTGGTGAATGTCCTGGAAAAGATGATTTAAGGACCAAGGGCCAAGGGATAAATCAGTAGTCAGTGGTCAGTGAATCAGTAAGGGGGAAGGGTCCAGTCTCTTCTTGACGTTAGATGAGCGAAGAGTGATGAGCGATGAGTGGTGAGCGGTGAGCTTCTTCCCGTCTCATCTCTCACTACTTCTTCTCTCATCTGTTCCCTTGGCCCTGGGCCCTTGCACCTTTACAATTCCTCAGTTTCCTTCTTGCGCCAGCTGCTCTCTTCACCGCTTAAGAGGCGGTGAATATTTTCTTCGTGTCTCCAGAAAACCAGTCCCATGATAAGCAGGGTTACGAGGATATAGGCAAAATTGCCGGTTAAAAGGAAAATAACCGGGGCTGAGGTAACCAGGGCCAGTGAACCCAGAGAAACATATCCAGTCAGGTAAATGACTGCCAGACATATTCCTATTGCCCAGACCGCCGCCCCTGGAGCCAGGGCCAGGAAAACACCGACGGTTGTTGCTACTCCCTTGCCTCCCTTACCGTACAGAAAAACCGAATACATGTGACCTGCAATAACAGCCAGAGCTGTCAGGGAAATAAAAATTGCCGAAGAACTGAATTTGAAAGCCAGTACAATGGGAAGGTAACCTTTGAGGATATCAAGGATCAGAACGGCCAGTCCGTACTTGAAGCCACATGTTCTGGATACATTTGTGGCGCCGATGTTTTTGCTGCCATGCTGTCTTGGATCAATCTTGCAGAAGGATTGGGCTATTAGAATACCAAATGGCACAGAGCCGAAAATGTAACACAAGCCTAGCCAGACAATGGATACCATTATTCACTCCTTGTCGATTCTTTTAGATGGTGAGAAAATCGGGCTGAAAAATAAAGTCTTTACCCCTTCATAATTCCTGCCAGAAAATACTGCTAAACCAATTCGGCAAAAAAGTAAATTTCAAATTTTCATCAAACCCGGCAAAATGCTGATGGAAAAAAATTCAAAAAAAAGTTCTTGCCAAGAAATCATCACTTGGATATTAATCAGGTTTCCAAAACAAAGTGCCGAGGTAGCTCAGTCGGTAGAGCAGGGGACTGAAAATCCCCGTGTCGGCGGTTCAATTCCGTCCCTCGGCACCAGGAAATTCAAGGGCTTGCGTCATAAAGATGTTAGCCCTTTTTTTATTTGAGGAAAGGCCAGTTAAATTCTTATGTTTACAAAACGCGTTTGACGCGAAGTGTAAACATAAGCATCTGGTTTCTAAAAAAGTGGCTTGATGTTTCCAGACTAAAATTTTAGTAAAAGGTTGCTCAGTTTTGATGGCTTCAGGCTGGCAAGCATTGCTATATCCATAAAAAGGAGTGGATCATGAAAAATACCGGCCATGTTATCTTGATTGTTGTTTTTGCCTGTTTTCTGTTTTCCTGTGTTTCACCGGATAAGCCCGCCGTATCAGTCAAGCCCGTTCCAGAGACTGTAAATGACACCCAATTAAGTGTGCAAGCGGTTCTGGATTCACAAGACCATATAGACGCAAGGGATGAAGAAGGTTGGACCGCTTTAATGAGGGCGGTCCGGGATAACCAGGGTCCTGAAATTGTCAGGGCGCTGATTGATGCCGGAGCTGATGTGAACGCCGCGGACAGCGAGGGCCGGTCAACCCTGATGTGGGCTGCTTTGAACAACTCTTATCCTGAAGTTATCAGGGCGCTGATTGATGCCAATGCCAGAGTGGATGCCCGTAGCAAGAACGGCTGGACAGCCCTGATGGCGGCGGCAGGTTATAACAGCTACGATGCTGTCCTGGACTTGCTAATTGCAGGGGCAAGAGTGGACGCTCGTGATGAAGAGGGTCGGACAGTGCTCATGTGGGCGGCCCATGGAAATGATGACCCGGAGGTGACCAGGGTATTGATCGATGTGGGCTCCAGGGTGGATGCAAGAGATAAATATGGCCGTACAGCTTTGATGACGGCTGCCATGTTCAATAATCAAGAGATCGTCAGGGTCCTGCTCAAGGCGGGAGCTGAGGTGGATGCGAGGAATGAAAAGGGCTGGACAGCCCTGAAGATGGCTGCCGGATACAATGACCGCGAGGTTGTTGAGGTTTTGCTCAAGGCGGGAGCTGACGTGGACGCGAGGGATGAATTCGGCTGGACTGCACTCATGTGCGCGGCCCGCGACAACAACAGGCCGGAAGTAGTCTACGCGTTTATTAACGCCGGAGCAAACGTGGATCAAAGGGACCGGGATGGCTGGACAGCATTGATGCTTGCCGCTGGCTTCAATAGCCATGAGGTGGTCAGAGCCCTGCTCAATGCCGGTGCCATGGTCAACGCCAGGGATGAAGACGGCAAGACAGCACTGATGTGGGCTGCCAAAAGAAATAAAGATCCCAGGGTTATCGGAGTCCTTCTGAATGCCGGAGCAGATGTAAAATTGAAGAACGCCCAGGGAAAAACAGCTTTTGACATGGCCGGGGAAGACCCGGACATTCAATATTCTGATGTATACTGGCGGCTGCATGATGCTCAGTTTGACTAGAACCAGAATTGAGCGATTTTTATCTGTTATTGCGAGGGAAACGAAGCAATCCCTGACGGTTATGAAGAGATTGCCTTTCCCCTCAGGTTTATCGTCATGACAGGCTTATCAAACAGTTACATGAAAAGTCGCTCAATACACATACATGATTAATGGTTGTTAACCTGAGCTGGTATTAAGCGGGTCTGTTCAAGGGAATAAAGAAGGTCAGGTAATAACAGCTCCGAGTCATCATGCGGTTTTGAAATTTATATTCAAGACAGTTCAAGATCTTTTTACAAGATGAATGCTTTTGATATCAATAAACTATTTTACAATGGAGAGAAAAACATGAGCAGTGAAGGTTTGCCCAGACACTACCAATTATTGCAGGAGCGGCATCCAGGATTCATCAAGGCTGTTTCCCAGTTGGGACGGGCAGTGCGCCTGGAAGGACCTCTGGACGAAAAGACAGTGGAATTGCTGCAGATGGTGACGGCCGCAGGACTTAAACTAGAGGGGGCGGTACGCAGTCATGCCCGCAGGGCTTTGAAAGCCGGAGCAAGCATTGAAGAAATCCATCATGCACTGATTGTCATTACCTCAACCTCCGGGTTCCCCACTGTGGCTTCGGCCATGAGTTGGATCAAGGATGTGACAGGAGAAAAAGATCCCACATAATTTTTAGGATCTTTTGAGTTCTGAGTCAGTTTAGTCTGTTCATGGTTATATTTGCGGGTCAAGCCGGACCCTTGAACAGTCAGAAAAATATCAAACAGTGCAGGAGATGACATGCCTTTCGGTACAATACGGTCAGGCCTTTTCATGTCACTAGTTCTGGGGCTGATTTTCTTTTTTGGGCAGCCATGCCCGGCAGGCGCCCAGGAGGAATCTGTTTCCCAGGGGACAGGTAATTCCCAGGCCGGGATTGAAAAACTGCTTAAAGACCTGGAAGATCCAGAGAGAGTTGAAGCTCTGAAGCAGGATCTGAGGACACTCCTGGCAGTTCATGGCGCGGGTGTTGTGGAGGAGCCCAGGGCAGAGCCCAGGGGTTTGGTTGGTCATCTGCTGTCAGCCGTATCCGGATACATGCGCGAGGTTAACCAGGTCATGGCTGAAGCCGGTGAGAATGTACTCCAGATTCCTTCCCTGGCAATGGATCTGGCAGAACAGGCCAGGGATCCAGAAGTGCTGAGGTCCTGGGGGGAAATGGCAGGCAAGGTTTTACTGGTTCTCCTTGCAGGTATGCTGGCCCAGTGGGTAGTTTACCGTTTTCTTTCCAGGGCCCGGAGATCCATGGCGGACCAGGAAGCCTTGAACAAGGGCGTCAGAATTCTTTTGCTCATGGGCAGCACCCTGCTTGAGCTTATTCCCATAGCCGCTTTTGCCGCCGCGGCATACGGCCTGCTGCCGTTGCTGGATCCGCGAGCCGGTACCCAGCTGGTTGCCCTGACCCTGATTAATGCCAATGTTCTGGTCAGGCTGATTCTGGTCCTGACCCGACTGTTTCTGGTTCCTGACAACCCGGCCCTGAGGCTTTTGCCCCTGGACAATGAGTCGGTTCAATATCTCTATATCTGGGTCCGCCGGGTGGTAAGAATCGGGGTATACGGCTTTTTTATCCTGGAGGCAGCCCTGATTCTTGGACTGCCTCAGAGCCTGCACATTTTCCTGCTCAAGCTGCTTGGGCTGATAATTACCATGATGGCCATCATGCTCATAATGCAGAACCGCGTGGATGTAAGCTCATGGCTGCGCGGAGATCAGGAACCAGCTGGAGCAGGTCATGTGCCTGAACCTGATCTGGACAGACCAGTTCCTGATAAAATTCAGACAGTGAGTCTTCTGCGTCGGCGTCTGGCTGATTTCTGGCATATCGGGGCCATTGTGATAACCCTGGGCATTTTCGGAACCTGGGCTCTGGGAATCGAGGGAGGATTTCACTATCTGGCCAGGGCCATAATCATGACTGTAATGGTTATTGCCATTATGAGCCTGCTTATCCGTCTGAGTCAGAGAGGCCTGGATCATCTGTTCAAAATCAGCGATGAACTCAAAAAAGACCATCCCGGGCTGGAGGCCAGAGCGAACCGCTATCTGCCTCTTCTCAGGCATTCCGTCAGGATAGTGCTGTACATTGTTGCAGCTTTTTCAATCATGCAGGCCTGGGGTCTGGGAACACTGAGCTGGCTGGTCACACCTCAGGGCGGGGCTGTCTTATCCAATCTTGTTGTCATTACTCTGATAATCGTCGGTGCCTTTGTGGTCTGGGAACTGTTCAGCCTGAAGATTGAAGGCTATCTGATCAGGGAGCGTGAAGGCACGGCAGTAAGAAAAGCCAACACACGTCTTCTGACCCTGCTGCCTCTGGTGAGCAATGTTGTCCTGATAGTCCTGGTTCTTGTGGCTGGAATGAGTGTTCTGGCCCACCTGGGAATCAATATCGCCCCTCTGCTGGCAGGAGCAGGAGTTATAGGTCTGGCCATCGGCTTCGGTGCTCAGACACTGGTCCGGGATGTGATTACTGGAGCCTTTATCCTGATGGAGGATTCCATTGCTGTTGGAGACTGGGTCGAGGCGGGCGGATACGCAGGTACTTTGGAGCATCTGACCATCAGAACTCTGACCCTGCGAGACCTGTCCGGGGCTGTTTATGTGATACCATTCGGTGACGTGACCACGGTTAAAAACAACAATCGGGATTATGGATACGCTTTGGTGGATGCCGGGGTGGCCTACAGGGAAAGTTATGGAGAGGTGGTTCAGGCCCTGCAGGACGTGGCAACTGAACTGCGTCAGGATGAAACCTGGCAGAAAGATATTCTTGGAGATCTGGAAGTATTCGGGTTGAACAATCTGGCTGATTCAGCGGTGGAAATCCGGGTCAGGCTGAAAACCATGCCTGGACGTCAGTTTTCAGTACGCAGGGCTTTTCTGGAGCGGATGAAGCGGATTTTTGATGAGCGCGGAATAGAGATTCCATTCCCCCATCAGACCATCTGGTTCGGAGTTGACAAGGACGGTTCCGCTCCTCCCATGCGTGTTCTGCGGGAGTCAGGCAAATCATCGTCAACTGTCAGAGCCATTGACACTCATTCAGACAGCTCCAGGCAAGACAAACAAATTGAGTACTTTTCCGAATCCGACGATGCCCGGGAAATAATTCAAAACAGGGATAATGAGCTAGAGGAGCAGGAAACACAAAAAAAGGGCGGGCGGGAGATGAGACAATCATAACCTGGCAATGAATTTTTTAAGAAAACCCAAAGGGTTATATGATTCCTTGGCTTTTTTCAGCCCCTGATCCCCCAGGTCCTGCTCCCGGTTGACTATTTCAAAATGGCTTGCTGATTTTTCCAGGAAAAGTCTGTTCATGGCCTGGTAGACTCCCTTGTAACCGGGACAGCCTTTTTCAAAATGGATGACAAGGGTGTTGTCTGGCAGGGTCTCGGCCACAGTATAGGCCACCATATCCTGTCCCACCATGAGGCCAGCCCCGAACAGGCCTTTTATATTGTCCCACCGTGAAAAGACCCTGACTATGGCATGATTTTCAGCTTCCAAAGGGCCTGAGTCGTCGCATTCCTTCCACAGACACCATTCTGTCTGCAGGGCAAGAGCCTTTTCAATATATTTTTTTTCCAGTTCTACATAAGTGAAATCATAATTTTTTATGAACTGGTTATACAGATTTTTCTTCTTGTGAAACCTGTTTCCTTTAAGTTCAATGAGTTCAGACACTGAATAAAGGTAATCCCAATGGTCTCTGTCTGGATTAATGCTTACTTGAGGCAGCTGTTTTTTCCAGACCAGGGCCAGTTTTTCAGGAATCCGGACGATTTTGGCTCCAGCAGGCAATTTTTCCATGATTTCCGTCCAGTTGGTTTCCCAGTCTCCTACTGGGGCCCAGTAGACTTCTTCAGGCCTGCTCTGTCTGATCCAGGCATGACCATGGTCAAAGGCTATATCCAGCCCGTATTCTTCAGCCCATCCGTATATATTGGCGAAGCTGAAATCAGAAGCTATCTGCGGGGTGATGTTTAAGAGGCTGTTAAATTTTTGCTGATGGTCCAGGGTGACGTGTTCAAATAGCATAGTTGTTCCTTAAAATATTGCTTCAGAAAATAACATTCAAATAGTCCAGGCTGTCCAGGGGGTCAAGCAAGTATGGAGTTGCCGGGCCTGATTTAAGTGGATACAAGAGCGCCTTTGGACAATAAATTATATTTTTCAGGAGTTAAAAGCATATGTCTGCATTTATCAGGAAATTTATTTACGGGCATTTCTGGTGTCTTAGTCTGCTTACCGTGGCTGGTCTGGTAATTGCGACAGGCATCAACGGGATTGCCATCCATCATGAGTTTATTGCCGGAGGTTTTTCCGGCCTGAGCCTTCTTTTTTACTATGTGACGGGATTATTAAGCCCGGGCGTCTGGCTGTTGATTCTTAACATCCCGGTGTTTGCGGCCGGCTTTTTGCTTGTGAGCCGCAGATTCTTCTTTTACAGCCTGTATGGCCTGATTGCCACAGCTTTTTTTCTGGAAACAATACATCTTCAGCTGCCAATTGAGGATCACTTTCTGGCAGCTTTGAGCTATGGGATTCTCCTTGGAGCTGGTCTGGGAATAGGCCTGAGGTCATTTGGATCAACCGGGGGTCTGGATATAATCTGCGTGATTTTATTTCAGAAATTCAATGTGCGAATCGGCCAGAGCAGCTTTTACTTTAATGTGGCCCTTTTCGCCTTTGGATTTATGTTTCTGAACACTGATATCGTGCTCTATTCTCTGACCAGCGTATTTGTGACCGCCCTTGTGGCCGATTATTTTATGGCCATGTTCAACCAGCGCAAGATGGTTCTGATTATAACTGAAATTCCTGAAAAGATGGTCAAGTTGATCGGCCAGCAGATTCAGAGGGGGTCAACCTATTTGTATGGCAGAGGAACTTATTCTGGGGAGCGCAAAAAAATTGTTCTTACCGTTGTCAATAACTTCCAGCTCAAAAGGCTGGAAGAAATCATTTTCACCAATGATCCTGAGGCCTTTGTGATCATTGAGAATACTTTTAATGTGCTGGGAAAGGGATTTTCCAAGAGAATGATTTTTTGAGGGCCGAGGGAAGAGATGACAGAAGAAGCGGTGAGCAGTGAGAGATGAGTTGGGAAGAGGCTCACCGCTCATCTCTCATGAGGACAGGCAGTGGTCAGTGAATAAGAATTCGGGAATTGAGGGAGTTGGGGATTCAGGGATTTTCCGGGTCACCCCATAGTATGAATGGAGCTGGACGGGTTACTTGATTCCCTGTCCGGGCTGCATTTCCTCTCCCGTGAGATCTACCTCGTATCCCCCCATTTTCTTGATTTTTTCCTTGATTTGAGAAGATCTGACCAGCTCAAGAAGCAGATTAACCCTGAGATCATCAAAAGAGTACTCAGGGATGAGCAGATCGTATCTTTCCCTGGCCAGGGGGACAAAGTCCAGGTTAAGGGCTCTGGCCGCGGCCATTATTCCCAGTCCGCAGTCAGCAGCTCCGCTCAAGACATTGACCGCCACTGCCATATGGGTGAATTCCTCTTTGTCGTATCCAGCTATCTGATCTGGGGACAGCCCTGCTTCCTTGAGGTGATGGTCCAGCAGGATTCTGGTGCCCGCTCCTCTTTGCCGGTTAATAAAGGTGACTTCTTTTCTGGCAAGATCATGAACCGTTTGAATGTTTTTGGGATTTCCAGGGGAAACCATCAGACCCTGGTGTCTTATGGCCAGATTTATGAGCCTGAAATTCAGGCCGGGAGCAAATTTTTCCAGAAAAGGAAAGTTGTAGTCACCACTATTCGGATCAAAAAGGTGCATGCCGGCAATATGCGCTGCCTGGTTCTTTGCCGCGGTGATTCCTCCCATGCTTCCCAGGTGAGTGGAGGCAAGGTGTACAGGGTTCTCAATGCCCATGAGCTCATTGGCCAGGAGATCAATTGTATTGTCATGGCTGCCTACAACAACCAGGACCCGTTCCAGTTCTTTTCTGGATCGCAAAAGTTCAACCCGGATTGTTTTGTCCATGGCCAGCCCTTCCAGATCCTGACTGATCCGCGTCATTCCCTGAGCCCTGGTCATGGTGGTGATCATTCCAGCGCCCCTGGCCAAAGGTGTGGCCACGAATCTGTCTTTGACCCGGCCCACTGAAACTCTCAGGAATTCTTCCATGCCCAGTCTGGAAGGTACTTTTCTGGTTAATCTGGCTTCAATAACTTCAGGTTCTTCCGGGTATCTTCCTGAAAGCCAGTACACAAGCGGTTTGAGTATCTGTTCAAAGCAGATGACTGAACTGACTGGATATCCAGGAGCGCCGACAATGATTTTATTTCCGGCTACGCCTATGACCGTGGGCTTGCCCGGCATGGCCTTGATGCCGTGGACAAGCACCCGGCCTGATTCCTCCATGATTCTTCTGGTATAATCCTTGGTACCCGCAGATGATCCCGCGCCGATGACAATGATGTGTGCAGGGGAGTCAATGGCATCTTTGACAGCCTTTCCCAGCTGCTGGAGATCGTCGGCAACAGGCGGAGTCCTTTGGGTATGGCATCCCCATTGTCTGGCCATGGACATGAGGATCTGAGAATTGCTTTCAATAACCTGCCCCGGCCTTGGTTCAGGCTTCAGGGTAAAATCCAGAACTTCATCTCCGGTGGGGATAATATGAATCCTGACTCTTTCCCTGACCTTGACGTTCCATATGCCGGCGCTCAAAAGTGCGCCGATATCATAGGGCGACAATTCGTGATTCTGGGGGATGAGGAGTTCAGTGGCCACAATATCCTCGCCCACCCGGCGTACATTTTGCCAGGGAAAAGCCGGATTTTCAATGAGGATGCTTTCTGAATCCTGCTGGACTATCTTTTCAACCATGATCACGCAGTCCATTTCCAGAGGCATGGGATTTCCGGTGTTAACTTCAATATAGTCTGTGTTTTTTTTAAGGATAACAGGATTTCCCTCTCGGGCCTGAAAGGTATTTTCAGCCTTTACAGCCACTCCGTCCATGGCTGCGCTGTGAAAAGTGGGCGAAGAGTATCTGGCCCAGATGGGGTCGGCTGTGATTCTGAATGCCGCGTCCTGGGTGGGCAGGGATTGAACCCCGAGGGAGCTGTCACGGTCAATGGTCTGCTTTATTCTCTCCAGGGCTTCATCAATAGTGATGGTCTGCAGATAAATATTTCTTTCAGCGTTCATATTCATTTCCTTCTGCTTTAACCTGATTGGTATTTCCGTAATGATACCTTTTTTTTTAAACAAAGAAAAGTTCAAGACCTGGCCCCAAAAATTGTGGGCAATATTTCTGGATGGAAGGAAATCAATACGCTGGCCTGGCGGAAAGGAAAAAAATGACAATGTGCGGCTAAGGGCAGAATCTATTTCCAAACCCCGGGAATTTTTTCCCCGCAGAATGAACAGAACATGTCATTGACATGGGAACTTTTGATCTCAAAGCCCATCCTGGTGACCACCTGTTTGCCGCAGGCCGTACAAAAAGTATTTTCCGCCTCGTGTCCGGGCACATTTCCGGTGTAAACAAACTTCAGCCCCTGATCACGTCCGATTGACCAGGCCTTTTCCAGGGTTTCAACCGGTGTGGAATGTATATTGGTCATTTTAAAGGTGGGATGAAACCTCGATATATGCCAGGGAGTATCTGGTCCCAATTCTGTGAAAATAAACTCAGCCATTTTGTTTAATTCTTCTGATGAGTCATTGAGTCCGGGGATGATCAGGGTGGTCAGTTCCAGCCACCAGCCCATTTCTCTGATTTTAACCAGATTTTTCAGGACCGGCTTCAGCTTTGCTCCGCAATATTCCTGGTAGAACTTTTCAGTAAAAGCCTTGAGGTCGATATTGGCAGCATCGATGTGCCCGTTCATCTCCTTGAGACAGTCAGGGCTTTGGAATCCGTTGCTGACAATAATGTTTTTCAGACCTTTTTCTCTGGCCGGCCTGGCTGTATCCATTACTAATTCGATAAACACGGTGGGTTCAGAATAAGTGTAGGAAATGCTGGCGGCGAAATATTCACCAGCCAGCCTGATAATTTGTTCAGCAGTAATGTCCTCGCCCTCAATGGCCTTTTTCTGTCTGGGGGTCTGAGACAGTGAATAGTTCTGACAGAAGGAGCATGACAGATTGCAACCCATTGTGCCCAGGGAAAGAGTCAGGGTACCCGGCAAAAAATGGAATAGGGGTTTTTTTTCGATGGGGTCGACGTTCAAGGCGGCAACCTTGTTTCTGACCAGACTGTGCATTTTCCCGTCCCGATTTTCTCTTACCCCGCACAGTCCACCCTCGCCGGGATCAATTAGACAAAAATGGCTGCATGCCAAACATTGGATTTGAGAATTTTTTTGTGGTCTCCAGAGAATAGCGTTGGACATGGGTTTACTCCTTGACAAAAGGTTGTTCAGACTTTCAAAAATACTAATAATGCAACAGCAGTGATTTTCAAGTAAAAAAAAATTTTACTGGAAAATTGTTAATTTTTTCAAGCAGGCTCAAAAATGCTTGACAAAAGATTTACAGGCAAACTAAAATATTTTAATGGAAGCTAATATCAGGTCAGCTTGGCCCAATGAATACGCTCTGTACTGGTGGCGGAGATTATATATTGCTCGGCCTGAACCAGATCAGGGCATTGTTTGAACACAAGCAAAGGATTTTTCTTTTCAGGCCGCAGGCTCTAATGTCTGGCGGCCTTTTTTTTGGCGGCTTCTCAACATTTTTACCCCGGGAGACTGTGATGATTAAGAAATTTGTTTTGACAATTTTTCTGGTTTTAGGGTCTTATTGTCTGGTTTCGGCGGAGACCATCAGGCTCAGTTACGCCAATTTTCCGCCGGCAAGCACTTTTCCGTCGGTCCAGATGGAAAGATGGAAGGAGGCGGTTGAGGAAAGGACCAACGGGCAGGTCAGGGTTGACACTTATCCCGGAGGAAGTCTGCTGGGCGCCAGAAACATGTTCAGAGGGGTCATTCAGGGACAGGCGGATATCGGGAATATCTGCATGTCCTACCAGCCTGGCGTTTTTCCCATGACCACTGTGCTGGAGCTTCCACTGGGCTTCACATCATCCAAGGTGGCAAGCATAGTTCTATGGGAGCTTTTTGAAAAGTATCAGCCTCAGGAGTTTGAGCAGGTTAAAGTTCTGACCATGTTCGGCACCGCTCCTTCCAACCTCATGACCAAGCAGCCGGTGAGAAATCTGGCTGAACTCAAGGGAATGGAAATACGGGCTTCAGGCACAGCCTCTCAAATTCTTGATATCCTCGGAGCTGTAGCCGTAGATATGCCCATGTCTGAAACCCCTGAGGCGCTGCAAAGGGGGATGGTTAAAGGCCTGCTTTCTTCTCTGGAGGTATTGATGGATTTTAATTTTGCCGCTTATACTCCCTATCAGACCAGACTTGATCTGCAGGTTTACCCTTTTGCCGTGATCATGAACAAGGATAAATGGAACAGTCTTCCCCAGGATGTTCAGAACGTGATGGAAGAATTAAGATTGGAACAGGCAATCTGGACAGGAGAATACATGGATGCCCAGGTTGAAAAGTCCCTGGAATACGCAAGAGATAACTATGATAATCAGATGTTTGAGCTTGCTGCTGAGGAATACGCGGAAATTGATGAGAAACTCGAGTTTCTTATTGAAAAATGGAAAGAAGAAGCAACTAAAAATAATCTCCCTGCAGATGAAATCCTGGCCGATTTATTCAGACTCAAGGAATATTACGAGGCAGAGCTTGCCGTTCAATAAAATTATCAAACCCGCATTACAGTTATGATCGACCTTTTGTTCAGGCTTTCCTGTTCCCTCAATAAGCTGTTGCTGTTATTAGGGGCTTTGATTTTGTGTCTGATGATGGCCCTGGCGACCTGCAACATGATCTTTGGTTTTATGGGTCAACCCATTAAAGGGGCCTATGAAGTCACCGGGTTTCTGGGAGCACTGGCCGCCTGCCTGGCGTTGGCCCCAACGCAGCAGGTAAGGGGGCATATTACCGTTACAATCTTTGACAGGTTTATTCCCTATAAAATTAGGCATTTTTTGAATCTGGCAGCACAAGTTCTTCTTGCCTGCTTTTTCTTTCTGATCATCCGGCAGCTTGTTTTGCTTGGCCTTTCCCTGAGGCTTTTTGGAGAGCTTTCAGAAAGCCTCAGGGTTCCTTTTTATCCCCTGATTTTTTTCCTGGCTTTTGGTTTCGGTGCCCTGGTTCTGACTCTTGTGGTTCAGCTGCTGAACAGGGAAAAACGTTAGACCCGGCAAAAAAAAATATCATTTATCTCACAAGGAATAAGCAGCCCTGATGAGTCTGACTCTGATCGGAATTACCGGAATTACGGTTCTCCTTCTGATAATTTTTTTCCTGAGGATACCTGTTGGATTTGCCATGGCAATGGTTGGTTTTGCCGGCTTCGCCTGGGTGGTCAGCCCGCAGGCAGCCATGGGAATGATTGGGGATCAGGTCTGGGAAGTTTTTTCTTCTTACGGGCTGACTGTTATTCCCATGTTTATCCTCATGGGCCAGATTGGTTTTCACGCCGGGGTCAACAAACGGCTGTACAGATCAGCCTACTTATGGATGGGCAGGGTCAGGGGAGGGATGGCCATGGCCACAATCTTATCCTGCGCAGGCTTCGCTGCTATCTGCGGATCCAACACGGCCACGGCTGCAACCATGGGTACTGTGGCTCTGCCGGAAATGAAGAAATACAATTACAATCCAGTATTAAGCTCCTCCAGCGTTGCAACCGGAGCCACCCTGGGGGTTCTCATTCCCCCCAGCGTTGTCCTCATTGTCATTGGCCTTCAAACCGGTCAGGCCATAGGCGTTTTGTTCTGGGCCGCTCTATTGCCGGGCTTACTTTTGTGTCTGTTTTTTCTGGGGGCTGTATTTCTGGTTTGCCGCAAAAAACCTGACTTCGGTCCTTCCGGAGTCAGGACATCCCTGAAAGAGAAAGTCTTTTCTCTGAAGGGAACCGTGGAGATCGCCGTTCTTTTCTTTTTGATCATGACCGGATTGATCAAAGGTTTTTTTACTCCAACTCAGGCCGGGGCTGTGGGAGCTTTTCTGGCTCTGGTCATCGGGATTGCCGGCCGCAATCTGAGCTTGAAGGGTTTTTATCTGGCCCTGACAGATACATTACGTACATCAGCCATGATTATGACCATAATACTGGGGGCGGTAATTTTTGGAAGGTTTCTGGCGGTAACCAGGCTTCCCTATGATCTGGCCTCCATGGTCAGCGACATGGCCCTGCCGTCTTTCATGATTATTTTTTTAATCGGACTCATCTATATTCTGGGCGGCGCCATAATGGATGCCCTGGCCCTGCTCATCATCACAATTCCCATTTTTTTCCCCGTTGCCATGTCCATGGGTTATGACCCGGTCTGGTTTTCCGTTTTCATCACTGTTTTAACAACCATGGGGGCCATAACGCCTCCTGTGGGAATCAATACCTATATTGTGGCCTCCATGGGGCATGGCGCTTCTCTGGCCAATGTGTTCAAAGGAGTAATGTTTTTTATACCCTGCTTCTTAATCCTTCTGGTCCTGCTTGTTTTTGTCCCGGGCATAGCCACCTGGCTGCCAGGAATTTTTCGCTAGTTTCCATATCCATGGAACGTTTTTTTGTCTGGAGGAAAATTCTTGAGCTTGTTAAAAAAAAAATATAATTCATTTTTATTGTGGTTCTTAACGGCAGGATTATACCCTGGAATGGTTCAGTCAGGATTATCATTGCGTGCTGCAGATCTTTCAAGCTTTATAATTTTACTGGAAGTGCGGTTTCTGTGTTTTGTTGCTGCAAGAAGATCATCAGGGAGTGAATATGGCGCAGAGAGGCGAGTCCTATAAAAAGGCAGGGGTTGATATTGAAAAGGCAGGGGAGTTTGTCAAAAGGATCAAGTCTTTTGTGGCAGGCACTCATATCAAGGGGGTAATGGCCGATATCGGGGGCTTTGCTGGACTGTTCAAGCTGGATGTCCAGGATTTCAGGGAGCCTGTCCTTGTGGCTTCGACTGATGGCGTGGGCACTAAGCTCAAGCTGGCTTTTGCCTTTGATGTTCACCATACAATAGGCATTGATCTTGTTGCCATGTCTGTAAACGATATACTTGTCCAGGGAGCAAAACCTCTGTTTTTCCTTGATTATTTCGCCACAAGCAAACTCGATCCTGTCAAGGCTGAGAGCGTTATTGAGGGCATTGCCCAGGGCTGCAGGATGGCCGGATGCGCCCTGCTTGGCGGAGAAACTGCTGAAATGCCTGATTTTTACGCGCCCGGAGAGTATGACCTTTCAGGGTTTTGCGTAGGGGTTGTGGAAAACAGTGAGATTGTTGACGGAAGAACCATAAGGCCTGGAGATGCTATCATTGGACTTGCCTCTTCAGGCCTTCATTCCAATGGGTTTTCTCTGGTCAGAAAGATCTTCAGGGATTCAAGGATGAATCCTGACGATATATTTCCAGGAAGCGCCAAAACAGTAAAAGAAGTACTGCTGGAACCCACAAAGATCTATACCGCTGAAATTTCCAGCATAATGCGCGATATTCCTGTACATGGAATGGTTCACATTACAGGGGGAGGTTTTTATGAAAATATCCCCAGGATTATCCAGAAAAAGCTTTCAGCCGCTGTTAGATTCGGATCATGGGAGATTCCTCCGGTAATGAACTGGATCAAAAACCAGGAAGACATGAGCTGGGAAGACATGCTTCAGGTGTTTAACTGCGGCATTGGTTTTATTGTAGTGATACCGCCTGAAAATATTGAAGACGTATTGTCCAGGCTTGACGCCATGGACTGCCGGGCCTGGGATATCGGAAGGGTTTTTGAATCCAAGCGGATGACTGAGTCTGTTGTATTTGAATTCTGATGAAGATTTTTATCTGAATAAGCGATTTTTATCTGTCATTACGAGGGAGTCCGCAAGTGCGGTCATGTCTTTATATCTGTCCGGAATTGCTTCAGCTTGCCCCGGTGATAAGCCCCTGATCTTTGAAGGGCTTTAGTGGGGGTCGCTTCGCTCCTTTGCCATCAGAGGCTTATCTAAAAAGTGGCATGAAAGTCGACCAATTCTTGTTTTATTAAGTGAAGCCTGACGAATAAACATTTCAGCCGCCAAGGTATGGATTAAAATATCCAAACCCTGTCCAGGGGCATTCCTTTTTTATCCTTTTCATAAAATTGCCGAGCCCGGTCTGTGGGCCCAGATCTTTATCCCTGACCAGGGCAAGATAAATATCAGGATCCAGGTTGAGGTTTCTCATCTGAATAAAATCAATTTTTAAATCCTGGATAAAATCCGTAATTGAGCCAATCTGGGATTCCGTGTCTGTGATTCCTGGAAAATAAAGCAGATTAAGGGAAACAAAAAGTTTATGATCTCTGGCTTCCTGGATGAAGCCCTTAACTTGATCAAAGCTGTAGTTAACCGGTCTGTAATAGGAGTGGTAAAGGTCAGGATCAGTGCTGTTGAGGCTGACCCGGACCGAGTTCAGTCCGCTGCGGGCCAGTTTTGAGACTGATTCAGGCAGGGAAGCATTGGTGTTAATATTGATTGTGGCCTGAGGTATGCTGTTCCGAACTCTGGAGATGGCCTCGCAGATCAGTTCAGCTTGAGTAAGGGGCTCGCCTTCGCAGCCCTGACCAAAGGACAGGACAGGCTTTTTTGCCCTGGCGCAGTGAATTTTCATTACCTGGATGAGTTCCTCTGACTCAGGAGTAAAGGAAATTCTTTTTTGAGTAGCCTTGATCCCGGAATCATCAGGCTGAAATGAAATGCAGCCGACACATCTCGCGTTGCAGGATCTGGATGTGGGAAGAGGGGCTTCAAATCTTCCAAGGACCAGATTTCTCGCGGCCGGGCAGCAGGAATTCAAAGCGCAGCCTGCCAAATGTCTGATGAGTCTGTTTTCCGGATATTTTTTCAGCAGTTCATGCGCGTTTCTGGTTATATCAGACTGGGGGATATGGGAGAATACCTGTCTTTGGTCCTGATCGACCAGACGGGCTGTTATCCAGAAACGGTCATCAAGAAATCCCACTGCGCCGTAAGCGTAAAGGGGGAGTACCGGGGCATCCGGTTCTGTCATGTAAGCTGCAGTTCCGGACAACGTATGGCCCGGGCTGGCAAATCCGGCAACAGCCAGGGCATCAACCAGCTGGATTTTCCCGGTGGCAGGATCAAGCCCAACCGCTTTTCTGCCCGGCAGGAGGAAAAGGTCGCTGGATGGGGGAAGAGGGATGAGATCATCCGGCCCTGGCAGAACAAGGCCGTTTCCCTGTCTGGAAAGCATCAGCAGTTCCGGCTCTTCAAAAATCTGGCCCTTTTCATCAGCGCAGACAAGATATGGAGTTTTTTTCTTTTTCATCAGGGGGATGATCCATGATAAAAAAAGGCAGGACTACCGGGGTAAGTCCTGCCTTTGTATTCCAGAATAAGGTAATGGCAGTTGTTAACGTTTGGAGTACTGGAACCTTGCTCTGGCGCCTCTCTGGCCATACTTTTTCCTTTCCTTGACCCTGGCGTCTCTGGTCAGAAGACCTGCTTTTTTCAGGACAGGTCTGAAATCAGAACTGACTTCAAGCAGAGCCCTGCTGATTCCGTGTCTGACCGCAGCGGCCTGGCCAGCCAGTCCACCGCCCTGGACATTGACTTTAATGTCGTATTTACCAAAGACTTTTGTCAGCTTAAGAGGCTGATTTATGATCATCTGCAAAGTGGAGCGCGGGAAGTAATCCTGATATGGACGGCCGTTTATCAGTATCTGACCGGACCCGCTGTAAAGTCTTGTCCTGGCCACGGATGTTTTTCTTCTGCCTGTGCCGTAATAAAAATCTTCCTTCATATTTAACTTTCTCCAAAAGGATTATTATTCCTGATTTACCGGCTTCTGGGCCGCGTGAGGATGGTCGGGGCCGGAGTAAACTTTAAGTTTTTTCAAAAGGTCACGACCAATCTTGTTTTTGGGCAGCATTCCCCGTACTGAACGTTTGATAACTTCTTCAGGCTTTTTCTGAATGAGTTTTTCCAGGGAAATTTCCCTGATTCCTCCTGGATATCCAGTGTAGCGGTGGTATTTTTTCTGTTCCAGCTTATTGCCGGTTACCCTGATTTTGTCGGCGTTGACCACGATTACAAAATCTCCCATATCCATATGCGGGGCAAATTCAGGCTTGTCTTTTCCTCTGAGTTTAATCGCAATTTCCGAGGCCATTCTCCCCAGAATCCGGTCCTGGGCGTCGATGACATGCCAGTTTCGCTGAGCGTCCTGCGGCTTGGGACTATATGTCTTCATTGTAGAGCTCCTGTCTGAATTGAAAAAAAGGAATTATTATTTGGTTTTTCCTGATCTGTCAACATGAAAAAATGAAAAAACCAGGGATTTTTTTCAATTGTTATTGCTCCTTGCCTGAATCTGCGTTTTAATTTAAAAAAAATCAATGGGACAATAGCGTGCCAAATCCTGAATGAGATTTTCATCCTGATGAAAATGAGTTCAGAATTTACAGGAACAATTTAGATGGGGGTAAAGGAATGGGTTTTCAGCTTCCCAGCGTGAGGAAGAGTTTATTGCAGCTTATTTTTTCAGGGTCGTTCATGAAAAGATGGAACGATAAACTGAGGCCGGTGGAACTGTTGGAGGTTGATAAGCAGGCTCACAAGATGATTACTGCCTTTGCCCTGTATATCCTCAATTCCAGAGAAATGTCTTCTGAAAAAAAACAGCAGCTGGCTGAGGATATTATTCTTGGAGGTATTTTTGAATACCTTTACAGGCTGGTCATAACCGACATCAAGCCTCCAGTATTCTATCGGATCAAATCCAATCCTGAACATTACAAGCAGCTGACCAAATGGGTTCTGGAACAGCTTGAGCCAAGAATTCAGCCCCTTGGAAAGGAATTCTGGGGCAAGCTTCGCGCTTATCTGGCAAAACCTGAAGACAACAGCCTGGCCAGAAGGATTCTCAGCGGAGCTCATATCTTTGCCAGCAGCTGGGAATTTTCCCTGATCAAAGGCATAAACCCCGGAGATGTGGAGCTCAAGGAAATTGAGGAAAATTTTCAGGTTTTATTGCGCGAATATGCCGATCTCAAAGGGATGGAGGATTTGATTCAGGGATCCAAACAAGGGCTTGGAGGGTTTCTCAATCTCTGCGGCAGGCTCAGGTTTCAGAAGAGATGGTCCCAGACACCCAGGATTCCTGAGACTTCAGTGCTTGGCCATATGTTTATCGTGGCCTGTTTTGCCTATTTCTTCAGCCTTTCAGTCCGGGCCTGTCCCCTGAGGAGACAGAATAATTTTTTCGCGGGCCTGCTGCATGACCTGCCCGAGCTTCTGACCAGGGATATTATTTCACCGGTCAAGCAGTCTGTTCAGCGGATCGGGGATCTGATCAAAGAGTATGAGAATCAGGAGCTTGAACTCAGGGTTTTCGCCCTGCTCAAGGAGCCTGTTTATGATGAACTGACCTATAGATTAAGGTATTTTCTGGGTGCTGAGGGTGCAACCGAATTTGACAGCACCATAATCAAAAACAATAAAATTACCAAGGTAACCTGGGATGATCTCCAGAATGTCTATAATGAGGATTGTTTTGACCCCAAAGACGGTTACCTGCTCAAGGTCTGTGATAACCTGGCAGCGTTCATCGAGGCTTACACCGCCACCAGAAACGGCATAACCAATGAACAGCTTCAGCACGCCCAGTGGAAGATCAGAAATCTATATCAGAAGCAGCCTTTTCTGGAAGGTGTCCATATCGGGTCCTTGCTGGCGGATTTTGATTAAGAGATTGAGGGATTAAGGGCCCAGGGAACAAGGATTAGGGATTAGGGGATTCTGGGACTGAAGAATGCTGGGATGCTGAAATGCTGGGATTGAGGAATTGAAGAATTTAGGGATTAGTCAGGATCCAGGTGTCAGTGGCCTGCATTTCCGTGCAGTGATTTCAAAAACCTTCCCCGTTTGTCAAGGAGGATTTATGCTGTATCGAAAAAGAGCCTGGGACATTATGCGCAGTGAATTTCCAAGGGTCAAGGAAGACGCCGCCCTGAGTCAGGTTATTGAAGTCCTGGAGAAAAGCCTGGCTCATAATCCGGAAAACAATTGCCTGGTTGTAACTACATTGGAGAATAAGTTTGCCGGGGTTATTACCAAGTGGAATATAATCCAGGCCATGGGTCCGGATCTTTTGAAAAAAACCGTTAAAATCAAGGATGAGGAAAATTACGAAAAGGCCTTCAAGCTTGCCTGTCAGCTTGGAGGCCAGAGCGGCATTAAAAAAATTATTCAGAAAAGCATTCCCCGGATCAGACCCAACGATACCTTGTCCAGAATTATTGAAGCGTTTCTTGATTACGGTCAGGAAAAGGCAGTGGTTGAAGAAGGAGAAAAAATTATCGGGGTTGTGGTCCTGGCTGACGTGTATAAGGAAATTGTCCGGAATATCTGACAGAAAAATATCTGCCGCTCATATCATCTTTTATCCTTTTTTTCAGCTGTCCAGAAGACATGATTAAAAGCGGCAGACGCATGACAACCGACAGCCGGCCAGTTTTTTATCCGAGCATGTATTTGAAATAATACCCTTTTGTGGGATAGGCCCAGAGAATCTCCTTCAGGCTGTTCACTGGAAGCTTCAGCCGGATGGCCATGGCAAAAAGATTGGCCATTTCATCGGCTCCAAGTCCCAGCACATGAGCTCCAACAATCAAGTCACTGTCTTCATCGATGAGGATTTTGCAGCCGGCGAATTTCTGGCCCGCGTTGGACCAGGAAAACCACCCGGCAATGTCCTCATGTATTATCCTGATTTTCATGTTTTTCTGTCTGGCTTCTTCTTCCAGAAGCCCAACCGCGCAAAGCGGCGGAGCGGTATAGACCACTCTCGGCGTTCCTGTATGATCGCAGGCCATGCTTTGAGGTTTAACAATATTGGCCGCGGCTGAGCGGCCTTCCATGTCTCCTGTCGGGGTCAGGGCAAATGGGGTGTCAGCGACATCTCCAACAGCGAAAAATCTGGGATTGCCTTTGCACTGCATATACTTGTCAACCTCAACACCTCTGGGGGAAACAGACAGGCCGATTTTATCAAGGTTTAACGCATCCACATGGGGCACTCGTCCTGCTCCGTGAACAACCATATCCGTGGTTATTTTCAGCTCATGGCCATTCTTTCCTGCCTTAACTGTAAAATTTGATTCGTGTTTAGTCACTGATATGAGCGGGCTGTTGAGATGGATATCAACCCCGGCCTCTTCAAGAGCCTGCACAAGACTGGCTGAAAGATCAGGATCAAATTGCCTGAGCACTCTTTCGCTTCTGTGAGCAATGCTGACCTTTGCCCCTGCTCTGGCAGCCACAGAGGCGAATTCAAAAGAAATGAATCCGCCGCCTATGAAACAAATCCTCTGGGGAAGGCTGCTCAGGGCCAGAAAGTCATCGCTTGAGGATATATTCTCCTCTCCGGGGATATTCAGCCTGGATGGTTTTATGCCGGTGGCCAGGACAAAGTACATCCCTTCAAGCATGTCTGAGCCAACCTGTACCTGGTATTGATCCACAAACTGGGCCTGTCCATTGTAAGTGTCAATGCCAAGGTCCTGATAAGCTTTCTGAATTTTTTCTTTCTTGCCGAGCACAAAACTGTCTCTGAATTTTGCCAGCCCATTCCAGTTTATTTTCGGGCAGTTTTCAAGACCTTTGCCCATCAGGCCCTGAGCCTGGGCAACAACCCCGGCAGCTTCGGTCAGAACTTTCTTGGGATTGCAGCCACGCAGGGGGCAGGTGCCTCCAAATCCATAATCTTCAACCATTGCCACCTTCAGACCAGACCTGGCGCATTGGGAGGCGCACGCGCCGCCGGCAGGTCCGGCACCAATAACGATTAAATCGTATTTTTTCATTTTCTTTTCCTCAGTTGAAATACCTTTTCGTATCATCCTAACAAAATAATTAAAAAAAATAAACCTGCAGGGTTCCGGAAATCAGGCTGGGTCCATGAAACTCGTATTGATAAATCCAATGGAAACAGCTGAAAAATATTTAATATATGTATTAGACAATAATTCAGACGTTTAAGTATTGATTGCTGATCCGTTACTGTTTCGTATTCAGAAAACCAGTGCCCCTGAAGGATCTCAATTTGGAGCTTTTATTCATCTGCCCGGTCAGGAACAGGGATTTTGCAACATCCAGATGGCGGATTCCCCATTCATTGACTGCTGTTTCAGACCATAAAGGTGAAAAGAAACTGCAAGGCAAGGTGGAAGCGTTTTGCCCGTTTTGCAGAGTATTTCATGAATTCGAGCCTGAACAAATCCCTTGTCCTTTTAAAGGTGCAAGAAGCAGAGAGGAATAAACTGTGACCTAAATTGAGCGATAATTCATTAAAGCATGAAATATTTAAAAAAGGAGGATTAAATGACCAGAAAAAACATTTTTGCCACTCTTGGAGGAATCATTGTGGTGGGGGCGATTATCGGAGTGCTGGCTCCTTTGCTTCAGAAGCTGGGAAATCCGGCCAATATGGGCATCTGTGTGGCCTGTTTTGAAAGGGATATAGCAGGGGCCATAGGCCTTCACAGGGCGGCGGTGGTTCAGTATCTGCGTCCGGAAATCCTGGGTTTTGTTCTGGGGGCTCTGGTTGCAGCCTTAATCTTCAAGGAGTTCAAGCCCAGCGGAGGGTCAGCCCCCATGACCAGATTTGTACTGGGCATGATCGCCATGATCAGCGCCCTGGTTTTTCTTGGCTGTCCATGGCGGGCCATTCTCCGTCTGGCCGGAGGAGACGGCAACGCCATTCTGGGACTGGCCGGACTTGCTGCGGGAGTTGCTATTGGAACCTTGTTTTTCAGAAAAGGTTACAATCTGGGCCGGAGCTACAAACAGTCCGCAGCCACAGGTCTTATGCTGCCGCTAATCATGGTTGGTCTGCTGGTCTTAAGGTTCATATTTCCTCCTGTTGAGGGCGTGGATAAAAGCGGGGTGCTGTTTTATTCTCTGCAGGGGCCGGGAGCTGGTTACGCGCCACTTTGGATTTCCCTGGCCATTGGACTGGGTATAGGTTTTCTGGCTCAGCGCAGCCGTTTTTGCACCATGGGCGCAATCAGGGATTTGATTCTTTTCAAACAGTTTCACCTTATGGCTGGATTGCTGGCCCTTCTGGCAGTCGCTTTTGCAGCGAATGTTGCCCTGGGGCAATTCAATCCCGGGTTTGAAGGGCAGCCTGTTGCTCATACACTTCATTTCTGGAATTTCGCAGGCATGCTTGTCGCCGGTCTGGCTTTTGCCCTGGCAGGTGGTTGTCCCGGAAGACAGCTGTTCATGTCTGGAGAGGGCAACAGTGATGCAGGTGTTTTTGTGCTGGGAATGATTACTGGAGCAGCCTTGGCCCATAATTGGAGTCTGGCCAGTTCACCTGCCGGGCTTGGACCGCATGGAGCAGTTGCAGCGATTATCGGTCTGCTGGTTTGTCTGGGGATAGGATTTGCAAATCTGAAAAAGGCGTAAAAAATCAAGGAGCAGGAATATGGCGCATAATGTTGACGCACGAGGGCTGGCTTGCCCCCAGCCTGTGCTTTTGACAATGGAGGCAATGAAATCTACAAGTGATTCCGAAATTGAAATCTTGGTGGATAATGAAGCCAGCCGTGAAAATGTCAGCCGGGCCGCTGCAACCCAGGGCTGGAATGTGGTGCGGTCTGATGAATTGGGCGAAGATTTCAGGATATTGATAAAAAAGAAATGAGATTTTTAAAAAGTATATTTACCAAGGGTTCAAAAAAGACCAGGGGAGTGTCTGAAAGGGGCATTATTGTCTTTCACCATACCAGCGAGGTGATCAAGGCTGAATCTCTTCTCAAACAGGCAGGTCTGGATGTTCTGGTTAAAGGTCCGCCTCCGGAGATCCAGTCAGGCTGCGACATGGTTATTGAGTTCCCCATAATTAATCAGCTTCAGGTTGTTGACATCCTTAAAAAGCACGGAATTGATCCTGTTCAGTTGGTTTCTGTCCAGGATCATCTCCTGGAGCCTGTTTCCCTGTATAATGTCAAAGATTTTGGGGAGTTTTTAATGGTCAGGGCGGCCAATATGAAAATTACCGTGGATAAGAAAAGCTTAGAGATCGTGAATGTGTCCGGTGGTGGCTGCCCTGATGTTCCTTTTCTGGCTGAACTGATGGTGGGCCAAAAACTTTTTGAAGCACCTGAACCAGCAGGCAATGGCCAGACCCTTTGCGGTTATTCATTACATCTGGCTTATGAGGAGATGAAACGCAGATGTCATGGCTGATTGTGGGAACTGTTCCTGATGATGACTTCCCTCTTGTTTACGGCCAGGTCAGGGTTGAAAAAGGTTTGCTCAGAATTGGGCCACATAATATTAATATTGCCAGGGGCACGCCTGCTCTGGCAGCCACAACCTGTCTGGCAGCCTCAGAGCTGAAAATTGACGCGCCTTACGCGCTCCTGGCGGGTGACGCAGGCAGGGGCGGGGGAAGCAGGAAGCTTTACTCTCATATGGTTGAGATTATGGGTGATCTGAAGATGACCGGGTTTACCTTTCATTATCTTCAGCCTGATGTTGACTGGCACAATAAGATATTGTGGGCCATTCAGGACAAGCTGAACTCCCCCTGTCTGGTGGCGGACGCAGGGTTTATGTATGTGGCCAAGATGAGCGGATTTGCCGCGGACTATGACCTGTTCACTCCGGATATCGGTGAGATGTCTTTTCTTGCTGATGAAACCGCTCCTCATCCTTTTTACACCAGGGGATTTCTTCTGGAGGATGAGTCTAAAGTGGAAGAATATATTGCCAGAGCTTATTCTGAAAAGAACGCGGCCCGCCATCTGATGGTCAAGGGGGTTAAAGACTATGTTGTCCGGGATGACATTATCCTTTCAACTATATCTGAACCAGGAGTCGATGCCATGGAAGCCATTGGAGGTACCGGTGACAGCCTGACCGGGATTATCACCGCGTATCTCATGGCAGGGTACGAAATCCCCAGAGCCTGTCATATGGGCGCTGTGGCTAACAGGTACCTTGGCCTCCTGGCCAACCCCACTCCCGCTTTCAGCGTAGGCCAGCTCCTGCCCCATCTGGGCGAGTCCATGGAAAAATCCCGTGAATTATGGGTTCCTGATGGAAATTCTTCTTAAGTTTACATTTCGCGTTTGACGCGAAATGTAAACTTAAAAGTACTTGCCTGACAGTCCAATTCCGTTCAATAAAAATTCTCAAATTTGGCCTTGTCTCCTGATATTTTTATTGCTACATATAAATCAAATAGCAAATAAAAGGTTTTCCTTTTTTCAAAACGATCATAAGAAAATAATAATATCGGGAGGTTATTAAGATGAAGGGATTAATGATATTGTCCTTAATGGCCATTTTTCTGCTTGCTGGATGCGCTGAAAGGCAGCATACAGTGGGCGGTGCCGCACTGGGCGGGATTGCCGGCGGAATCCTTGGAGCCCAGATAGGAGGTGGAACAGGAAGGACGGCAGCCATTATCGGCGGCACACTGGCTGGAGCGGCCCTTGGAGGCTACGTGGGCAGCTATCTGGATCGGATGGATCAGATGGACAAGCAAAACTTGAATCAGGCTCTGGAAACCAGACCTACGGGACAGACAGCCCAGTGGAAGAATCCTGACACTCAAACCGCTTATGCTGTTACTCCGGTCAAGACATACCAGCAGCCGGATACAGGAAGATATTGCCGGGAGTACACCACAGAGGTAATTATAGGCGGAGAGGTGGAAAAGGCATATGGCACTGCCTGTCGCAGGGATGACGGGGCCTGGGAGATTATTAAATAATTTACTCAGGCATTATTGAAAAGGGTCGGTTTCATCCGGCCCTTTTTATTTTCTGTTTCTTTTTGTCCTTATTGTACGTGATTTTTCTGATTTGACTTTCCGGGAAGGCTTGCGCTGCCTGGGGGTTAAATTTTTTTCCTGCCCGGCCTGTTTTACCGTGATTCTTTTCCCGCGGATCTGGTTTCCGTCCATGACCTGAATTACATTGTCTGCATATTCCTGAGGAACCTCGAAAAAGCTTGAGTATCTGCTCACTTCAACTTTTCCTATGAGTCTTCCCGGAAGACCTGTTTCGCCGGCGATGGCTCCCACAATGTCCCTGACAGCAATATCATTATCCTGCCCGATATTTATGATCATCCTGACCATTCCCTGCTCAGATCCATAATTATCAAAGTCCTGAATTTGCTCAACACCCTGGCTTACTCCGCCAGGGCCCATAAGCATTTTGAGCAGAGCAGCAGAGAGTTCCAGGGAGGATGATTCTTCTTCTCTTTCAATAAATTCTTCAACCAGGCTCAGGTGTCTTTCCAGTCCCCCCAAAGCAATGGTCTCCTTTACAAGACCCATAAACTTGTCCGACCTGGCCTGCTCAACATCTACAATGCTCGGCACCCGCTGCTGGGATATTTTGGACTTGGTGAAACGCTGAATATCGCGCAATTTGTACATTTCCTTACCGGACACAAATGTAAAGGCCCGGCCTGTTCTTCCAGCCCGACCGGTTCTGCCTATCCGGTGAACATAATATTCAAGATCATTTGGAATATCATAATTAAAAACCGCTTCAACATCATCCACGTCAATACCTCTGGCTGCAACATCAGTTGCCACCAGGATCTCAATGTTGCCGGAACGGAAACCTGCCATTACTCTGTCTCTCTGATTTTGACTGAGGTCTCCGTGCAGTCCGTCAGCCAGATATCCCCTGGCCTGCAGATGCCCCACAATCTGGTCCACTCCGCGCTTGGTATTGGAGAAAACTATGGATAGCCTGGGGTTGTAGTAATCCACTGCCCTGCACAGGGCTTCAAGACGATTTCTTTGGTGTACCTCGAAAAAAATCTGTTCAGTTCCATGGACAGTCAGGACTTTGGGCGAGACTTTTGCTATAATGGGGTCCTTGAGATATTTTTCAGCAAGGAGCATAATGGCCTGGGGCATTGTGGCTGAAAAGAGTATTGTCTGTCTGTTGCCCGGGGCTGCTCCCAGGATGAGTTCAATGTCTTCGCGGAAACCCATGTCCAGCATTTCATCGGCTTCATCAAGAACAGCCAGTTTCAACCGGTCCAGCTTCAGGGTTTTTCTGGACATGTGATCCATTATCCGGCCTGGTGTACCGATAATTATCTGGACTCCCTGACGCAGCGCCTTGATCTGACGCTCAATGGGCTGTCCGCCGTATACCGGCAACACACTGAGTCCCTGATGGAATTTGCCCAGGCCGTTTATTTCTTCAGCCACCTGGATAGCCAGCTCTCTGGTGGGGCACAGCACAATGGCCTGGACGATTCGTTCCTTGACGTCAATTTTTTCCAGAAGGGGAAGGCCAAAGGCAGCAGTCTTGCCTGTTCCGGTCTGAGCCTGACCTATGACGTCGCGGCCCTGGAGTATAGCCGGAATTGAAACGGTCTGGATGGGCGTTGCTTCTTCAAAGCCCATTTCTTCAATGCCTTTGAGGGTTGCTGGGGAAAGATTCAATGTGTCGAATTTTAGTAAGTTCATTAATTAATTCCTAAACTGGATAGTGTGTCTTTTGAAAAATATTAAAAATGAAAAAATACGCACCTGATTTTGGGGGGGAAACGGATATGAGCGCAGGTCTATAAATATGGGGAGTTTTGAGCGTTTATTGCCCCAGGCATGTTTTTCTCGTCCCGGGATTGCGGCATTGGCCGGCATGGCTCCCGGGTTATTCAAGGATATACGCTGAAGGCAAAAAATTAAATGGATTGATTAAGGGTTATGGCCTGGGATATATAAGTCCTCAGATCATCAGGTCCAAGCCCCGGCAGAGCAATGGCTTCCTTGGGGCATGTTGCCTGGCACACCCCGCATCCATGACACTTGGTCGGTTCAACCCAGACGATTTTTTTACCTGGCCTGCGCCGACTGTCTATAATCTTGAGGGCTTCAACAGGACAAGAATCCACACAAAGCGCGCATCCATCGCAGCGTTCACGGTTGACATGGATTATTATGGGCAGTTCTGGAAAATTTTGGTTATTGACAAAATTCATGTTATGTTATCCTTGTTTTTTGTGTTCAGAGGGATTATCCTTGTATTTTGTGTTCAGGTGGAAATGATAATTACTTGAATGGGGTTTGGCAAGGGTTTGTTTAACTGTTGTGTATTCACTATAAATTGATCCGGGAAGAATATGGATAAAAAACACGGTGAAAAAATTCTCACAGAGCTGTATGAAGCCTGCGGCTGGAAGGAAAAGTATCATAACCAGGTTCCACCGGACCAGAATGGAGTTATATACAAATGGACATCGGACGAAGCAGACTATGCAGCTCCATTTTTTTCCAGAGCCGGGCAGAGCATTCTCACTGAAGAAACATGTGTCGCCAAAAGGAGCCTCTATCTCGGCAGGGATAAGGACAAGTCTCTTTGCCTGTATATCTATGAAAGGGAAAAGGACAGTTACCGGAAAGGCATACCTGAAATGGCCAGGGAGTTTGCCTCCATGATGAAGGTGGATAATCTGATCAAAAAAAGTTCTGAATAGACCAGGTCTCAGGAATAGGCTGCTAATATTCAGGCCCGGCTAAAGATAGGTTCTGGCCCCGACAAATTTTGACCTGAAATAAGGATTGGACAGGCGTTCAATCTCGACCTTGCGGCCGGAAGCGGGGGCGTGAATAAATTTTCCATTACCGATATAGATCCCGACATGGGATACCTGATTTGCTCTTCTTGTGGCGAAAAAGACCAGATCCCCCTTTTGAATGAAGCCTGGGTGGACAAGGCGACCGGTCTGGTACTGTTTGCGTGAAACCCTTGGCAGATTAAGGCCATTCTGTCTGTAAACAACCATGGTCAGACCGCTGCAGTCAAAGCCTGACTGTTCTGATGTTCCCCCCCACTGGTATGGAATTCCAATAAAGTCATGGGCTGTCCTCACGATTTCATTGCGGACGTGATCTTTTCCAAGCAGGGGGATTCTCGCGGCTGAATAACTTTCAGGTATAACCACAAAAAAGTTCTGTATATCGCCCCTTGTCTGAAGTCTCTGGGCGTATTGCCTGGCTCTCTGGTATGAATTGTAATTGCCGAAACGGACTTTATACAGGTTGTCCTGATCTTTGAAATAGTATGCATCAAGACCAAGGATTTCCATTTCCCGCATAAGCCTGACCGCGTTGCCAAGCATCGAAAAAGCCCCCACCTGAATGCTGTATTCCATTCTGGACAGTTCCAAGTCAGGCATGGCCGTGACAACCCGCGTTTCCGGAAGGTGCCTGGGGGAGCAGCCAGCAATGATAATGGTGAGCAGGACTAAAGCTGCTGTCTGGATTGCATTTTGCATTTTCAGGATAAAATTATTGGGTCATCAAATCAGCTGAGGCGTGTATCATGAAAGTTTACTTTATTATCAATTGTTTTACAAGCAGTTACAAGTAACACTCATGCAAAAAATATTGACTAAAGAGGTACAGTGAGTTTATGTATCCGGTCTGAAAGGGTTGACAGATTCGCTGAATAACCGTGATTTATAATAACCTGGTATGGTTTATCAAGATTTTTCAGCTTATTGGAACAAAGTGATCATTACAATGTATTAAGAACCCGGGGTTTTTGGATGAGAGTTGTTTCCTTTGCTAATTACAAGGGAGGCGTGGGCAAGACTACAAGCGTGGTCAACACTGCACGTGCTCTGACTGATAACGGGTTTAAAATTCTGGTAGTTGATCTTGACCCCCAGGGAAATTCCACTCTTACATTGAGCCGGAAAAATCCTTTTGAGCATGAAAAGACGGTCGGGAATCTATTGTCGGACAAGGATCTGAACATGGCTGATTGTCTGATTCCGACTCCGGCCGGGGTTGACCTGATGCCCACAAACCTGAATTCTTACCCTCTTGTTTCCAGCATTCCCCCAAATTCAGCAAAAAGGATTTATGGTCTAAAGAATAAACTGCAGGATCTTGAAGATAAATATGATTTTATTATAATAGACTGTCCACCGCAGATAGAAGGGGCCCTTATTACCAATGCCATCGCAGCCTCGGATTATTATGTTCTGCCCATTGAGGGAGAGTCTGTTTACGCCCTGCAGGGGGTTGATCATCTGATCCAGGTGATTGATCTCATCAGAGAGGACACTGGTTCAAGGATCAGGCTTTTGGGAACTCTGGTGACCATGGTTGATACAAGAACCAATGCGGGCAGGGTTGTAAAGGATGCCATTGACAAGTATTTCAAAGAGATGGTTTTCAAAACCATTATTCGCAGAAATACCACAATAAATAAGGCCAACTTAAGAAACAAGTGCGTTTGCGATCTTGATCCCAGATCTATGGGATGTCTTGATTACCGGTCTTTTGCCAAAGAAATGATTGAAAGGATAGACCAGGGAACCAGAAAAACTTAAGGATTTGATATGCCCAGACAGACAGGCAGGCCTTCTGCCAGGAACCAGGGAAGCGACGCTTTACAGAGTCTGCTTAATGATCAGGCTGAAGCCAGACTTCAGAAGGAAATCAGTATTTCAAGAGTTGAACATGGACAGAATTCAAAAGACCCTGCTGGAAAGCCAGATTCAGCAGCTGAGTTCAAGACAGAATCCAACTCAACCTCCCAGGCAAGTCATCATCCCCATCTACCTGCTTCGGGTTTGAGAAAGCCCCCTTCCATGAGGGAAACCAAAGCCCAGCTCATTGAGCGGATGGAAAAGCTTATATCAGAAATGGACAGGCTTGAGGCTGAAATTGAACAAAAAGATCTGGAGAAGCAAAGAGCTGAAAAAGACAAGGACAGACTGAGCTCTGATATTGATCAGCTCAAAAATGAAAAAACCTTTTTGGAGCTGGAGCTCGGCAAAAAGGAGGAAAGCCTTACAAATACCCTTGATGAGCAGCAGGAATTGGAGAAAAAACTCAGTGATCTGGAAAAGGAAAACAGGGATCTGTTCCATCAAGTTGATAAGAAAGAGCGGGTTATTTCAGATTTGGCAAAAGAAAATCAGGACCTTAAGGCCCGGGTTCAGGACATGGACGTCGGCAGCAAAAAACTCGCATCCATGGAATCTGATCTAAGGTCATCGCTCAATGAAAAAGACAGGGAGAATTATCTGTTAAGGCAGGAGATTGAAAAGCTTCAGAAAGACGGTCAAAAAATGAGAAAACAGGTTACTGAGCGCGATAATGAATCCCAGTCCAGGCAGAAAAAGATGGGAGCAGCCGACTGGAGAGAAAAGGCCAATGCTCTATGGGACGGGACTGGGTATACTGCACCGCAAAAAGCAATTAGTTACCTCAACGCGGCCCTGGAGATCAAGCCTGACTGGCCCGAAGCCCTTAATGACCGGGGTCTTGCCCATCTTGACGATTACCAGTTGGATAAATCCCTTGATGACTTTACAGACGCAATCTCCTTTAAGGGAGATTTTGCCGAGGCCTATCACAATAGAGGAGTGGCGCTGCTTAAATCAGGCAAAAAATTTGCAGCAAGAAAGGATTTTCAGATTGCTGCCAGGCATGGTCTATGGCTGGGCATGAATTCCTTGTCAGCCCCTTCAGCAAGTCATGGATTTCTTCAAAGTATTAAAAAATTAATTGGAATAGGCAGGAGAGATTAACATGAAAGTCAAAATAGTTTATTATTCCATGTACGGTCATGTCCATGCCATGGCCCAGGCTGCGGCTGAAGGAGTCGCAGAAGTTGGTGGAGCACAGGTTGAGTTGCGAAGAGTTCCGGAAACCCTGCCCCAGGATGTCCTGAAAAAAATGGGAGCTCTGAAACACATTGAAAAGATTGAAACTATCCCGGTGTGCACTGTTGATGAGCTGGAAGAAGCTTCAGCCATAATTTTTGGCACTCCCACCAGGTTCGGAAATATGTGCGGTCAGATGCGCCAGTTTCTGGACGCTACTGGAAAACTGTGGGCTTCAGGAGCCCTTATCGGCAAAGTGGGCAGTGTTTTTACAAGTTCGGCCACCCAGCATGGAGGACAGGAATCAACCATACTTGGTTTTCATGTTACCCTGCTCCATCACGGCATGATCGTTGTTGGACTTCCATATTCCTTTCAGGAACAGATGCGTATTGACGAGATTACCGGCTGTTCACCCTACGGGGCATCTACCATAGCTGGCGGAGAAGGGCAGCGCATGCCAAGCCGGAATGAACTTGAAGGAGCCCGATTTCAGGGTCGGCATGTAGCCGGTATCGCATCCAGGCTGGGGTAAGTTTTTTGTATATAGTTTAATGGGCACTTCTTTTGGAGTTATGACCCAGAATTGTGGCCGAACTTTGCCCATTGATGAAAGCAAGATGGATTAACGGGCAATTATACAAGGGTCGTGGTTATTGCCGCGGCCTTTTTTTATTCGTTCAAAGCGTCCAGAAGATTGATGGTAAGATTGAGAAAGTCAGCTTCAGTGATGATTCCCACCAGTTTGCCGTTTTCCAGAACCGGAAGGCATCCGAATTTATGTTCCAGCAGCATTGTTGCGGCATGTCTTAGAGAATCATCCTTGGACACAGTTCTGACCTTTGTATTCATTATTTCCATTACCGGTATGCCCAGATCAAGCTCTTCCTGAGCCTGGCTGTCAAGATCGGCCAGCTTGGAAACGGTTGCGCCCAGGATATCCCTGTGAGTCAACAGGCCGATAAAGCTCATGTCCTCTTTAACAATGGGGATATGTCTGATCCTGGCGAGATTCATCACAGATCTTGCCAGGGCCAGATTGTCTGTTTCCTTGAGGGTAAAGATGTCCATGGTCATGATGTCTTTTACTTTAAGCATGTTTTCACCTTATCTTTAGGTTAAGTTTCAAACAGTGTACATTTGGCCCCGCAATCAGTCAATCGAAGGGGCAGGTGTTTTTTAATTTGTGATTTTATCAGCAGGAAATCAATAATTATAAATGGACAGGCAGCAAAAAAGCTTTTATGGATTTAATGCCGATCATTACTGGTTAACCGGGTGCAGGGCTGAACTTTCAGAACATAAGAATTTTCAGGTCTGGTTGAGCCGATAATTTTCCCATGACCTTTCATAATGCTTTTACTGGCTCGTAAGGATTTCCGCAGGACCCTGACAAGCCATGGGAATGATACAACCTGAGCAAGACAGTTACAGGAGTTTTATACTTTGGCGATTGATCCCAGACGAATCAGAGAAAAGATGGTTCATGACCAGATTGAGGTCAGAGGCATTACTGATGAGAACGTATTAAGAGCCATGCGTTCCGTCCCCAGGCATCTTTTCGTGGATGAGGCACTCCAGGCTCAGGCTTATGAGGATCATCCCCTGCCCATCGGCCATGGGCAGACAATTTCTCAGCCATACATTGTGGCCCTCATGAGCAGCATTCTGGACATAAAGCCGGGCATGAAAGTCCTTGAAATCGGGACTGGTTCGGGATATCAGGCTGCTGTTCTGGCTGAGATGGGAGCAGATGTTTTTACAGTTGAGCGGGTCAAACCTTTGTATCAGAAGGCCAGAAAATTGTTTTCAGACCTTAAATATCACTATATCAAAACCAAGCTCGATGACGGAACAATGGGCTGGCCTGAGAAAGGTCCATTTGACAGGGTTCTGGTTACCGCGGGAGGCCCCAGCGTTCCCAAACCTTTGATTGAACAACTGGCCGATCCGGGTATTCTTGTTATTCCAGTAGGGGATACCAGAAGGAGTCAGGCCCTGGTGAAGCTTACCCTGAAGGATGGTGATATAAAAAGAGAGAACATGGGCAGCGTGGCTTTTGTGGATCTTGTGGGGAAATTTGGCTGGTGAGACAGCTGTTTTTTTCGAATTCAGCTCTCAGGCCTACGACAAAATTCAATAAAGTCAGATCAGGGGCCCGTCAGATAGTCAGGATTTTACAGCATTGAGACCGGCAGGGGAAGCAGGTTTGAAACTTTTTCAGAAATGGATGGGTTATTTGTGGGACCTGGCAGCCAGGAAGGGAGCGGAAAGAGTCCTGATGATGGTTGCCTTTACTGAATCCATTTTTTTCCCCATTCCCCAGGACCTGCTGCTTATCCCCATGGGCCTTTCCAGGCCGCGGAAGGTTTTCAGGCTGGCCACCCTGTGTCTGGCAGCCTCTGTCCTGGGCGGTATTGCTGGTTATTTTATCGGCCTTTTTTTTATGGAAATGATTGGCATGGCCATAATAAATTTTTATGGTCTGGCTGATAAGTATCTGATAATCCAGCAGTGGTATGACAGATACGACGCCTGGGCGGTAGCCGTGGCCGGAGTGAGTCCTGTTCCGTATAAGGTCTGCACCCTTACGGCCGGGGCGTTTAAAATAAATTTCGCGGTCTTTGTTATCGCCTCCGTCTTGAGCAGGGGGCTCAGATTCTACCTTATTGCCGCCGCAATCTACTGGCAGGGGGAAAGGGCGAGGATTTTTCTGGAGAAGAGGTTTGACTGGTTTGTAAGCATCACCCTTGTTCTGGTGATACTTGGATTTTTTTTAATAAAATTTATTTGATAAGTTAATAAGGGGTTTCAGTATGTCTGACAAACAAGATTCATGCAAAACCTGTCCTTCTCAGGCCGGGGGCAAGAAGTCCCCGGTCAGGTCAGTGCAGGATGAACTTATAAGCTCCACCCTTGGCAGGATTAAATACAAGATTTTTGTAATGAGCGGCAAAGGCGGGGTGGGAAAAAGCTCTATTGCCGTTAACCTGGCTGCGGCTCTGGCTGTCAAGGGGAGAAAAGTGGGCCTTCTGGACGTTGATATTCACGGTCCGTCGGTTCCTCACCTGATGGGTATCAAGGGCCTCCTGGATGTGGACAGAGGAAAAATCCTAAAGCCCAAAAAATACAATGAGAATCTTTATGTGGTGTCCATGGAGTCTCTTCTTCAGGACCCGGACCAGGCTGTTCTGTGGAAAGGCCCCATGAAAACCTCGGCCATCAGGCAGTTTGTTTCGGATGTGGCCTGGGGCGACCTGGATTATCTGATCATTGATTCTCCTCCGGGAACCGGGGATGAACCCATGACCGTTCTTAAGACTATCCCTGATGCTCTGTGCGTTGTCGTGACCACTCCCCAGGAAATTTCCCTGGCTGACGTTCGAAAAGCCATCAATTTTCTGCAGTATGCCAAGGCCAATATCCTTGGAATTGTGGAGAATATGAGCGGCTTTATCTGCCCGCACTGTCAGGGTGAAGTTTCATTGTTTAAAAAAGGCGGGGGCAGGGATCTGGCCGAAAAATATGGCCTGACCTTTCTGGGAGCTATTCCACTTGATCCGGCCAGTGTGGTGGCCGGAGATCTGGGCAGGCCTGTGGTGCTTATTGATGAGTCTTCACCAGCCAAGGAGGCTCTGATAAACCTTGCTCACGCTGTTGAAGATGCGGCCATGAACAGTCTGGAGGCTGTGGCTACTTTACATAAATGAGGTTCTGCGACGTAATCTGTGGACAGGCTTTTGAAAAAATCCATGCATTGTATCCAAGAACCATAAATGATAACCAGGTGCCATGTGTTCAGATGGCCCTGGTAACTGTCAGTATTTCTATAAGCTAAATTATTTTTTAAATGACAAAAAAAGACTTGCATTTTTAAAATTGGGCAGTTATATATCCGCTTTCGTTTGGCTGGCGTAGCTCAATTGGTAGAGCAGCTGACTTGTAATCAGCAGGTTGCGGGTTCAAGTCCCATCGCCAGCTCCATGGAGGGGTTCCCGAGTGGCCAAAGGGAACAGACTGTAAATCTGTCGGCATACGCCTTCGGAGGTTCAAATCCTCCCCCCTCCACCAGTTCTATCTTGTTGTATTTTTTGAAAATTAGGTTCGGTCATGTCGAACCTTGATTGTTAAGCAGGCTTGCGTGTTGTAGGAGACAGGAATTACCTGTTGCTTGACTACATAATAATCAGCGGGAATAGCTCAATTGGCTAGAGCATCAGCCTTCCAAGCTGAGGGTTGCGGGTTCGAGTCCCGTTTCCCGCTCCATTTATGACCAGTCTCAGGCAGGCCCACGTAGCTCAGTCGGTGGAGCACTTCCTTGGTAAGGAAGAGGTCACCGGTTCAAGTCCGGTCGTGGGCTCCATTCAGGTGAGTCATCCAGTCTCATTAATATATACTTTTATAATATCATAATTTTTTGTCGACGGGACTGCCGGCAACAGGATAATTGGCAGTCATAGTGTAAAAAAATCCTTAAAAGCAAATAGGGGGAAGAGATGGGAAAGGCAAAGTTTGAGCGTAAGAAGCCGCATGTTAATATTGGGACGGTGGGTCATATAGACCACGGCAAGACCACTTTGACGGCAGC
>PXDF01000029.1 GCA_003566455.1 Desulfonatronovibrio sp. | reverse complement strand
CTTCTGGAAAGCCTTCTTCCATTGCCACCCTGGCGAACTCGGGATACATGGTTTCATGTTCGTATTTTTCGCCGTTGGCTGCTTCATGAAGATTTTCCATGGTTGTGCCGATCTTGCCGGCTGGAAAAGCGGCCTGGATCTCCACCTCGCCCCCTTCCAGAAACTTGAACAGCCTCTTGGCGTGCTCTTTTTCCTGGTTGGCGGTTTCTTCAAAGATGTTGGACAGATGCACATAACCGTCCTTTTTGGCCTGCTTGGCAAAATAGGTGTAGCGGTTCCTGGCCTGTGACTCGCCGGCAAAGGCGGTGAGAATGTTTTTTTCGGTTTTTGTTCCTTGCAAAGATTTCATTTTACTCTCCTTAACAGTTTTAATTTGTTCCGGCTTGATTTTTCCGGTCAGTTGAGCATGCAGGGCAGACCCCCATGATTTCAATCCTAACTCCGGTTATTGTGAATTCTGAATCAATATTCATCAGGTTGTCAACATTGATATCCAGTTCACTTTCTACGTCCTGGACTCTGCCGCAGCCTGAGCATATAAGATGCAGGTGGTCTTCGGGGGTCCCGTCGAATCTCTTCTGATCGCCGCAGGTATCGATGCGGCTGATGGTTCCCTGCCTGCATAAAACGTCCAGGTTACGGTAGACCGTTCCCAGGCTGATGTTGGGAATAATTTCCCGGACCCGGTCATAGACTTCTATGGCCGTGGGGTGGGATTTAGTCATCCTCAACTGCTCCAGGATGACTTGCCTCTGCTTGGTAAGACGCATGTTTGCTTCCTCCTGACAGGAATAATTACTAATAGCGTAAAGAATGTCAAGTAAAAAAATTTTTTAAGTTCATGCCCCTGGAGGACATGAGGAGCGGTTTATAAATGAATCCGGTCCATCCGGCTTCCGGTAACCAATGGAATATATTTAACCTTGATCCCCGTGATTTTTTATACCTACGCGAGCATGAATCATGAAGAGTTATCTATGTGTCATTGCTACCATAGGTAAATTATTGAACTTTACTTCTTTTTGTTTGCTGTTTCGACTTGAAAAAGGTTGACAGTCTTACCTCCTTGTAGGTATAAGTATTTATACCTACAAGGAGGCATTATGAGTTCTATTGTTCGTCAAAAAGTGGGAAAGCATGTCTATCTTTATGATTCAGTCTCTTATCGCAATGCTGAGGGTAAGCCCAGAAATAAACGGCACCCTATCGGCAAGATTGATCCCATTACCGGCAAGGCTGTTTATAAACCTGAATATCTTGAACGAATGGCAGGCGAGGGAAAACCTGCTCCCCTGGTTGAACAGTCTGCTTTCTCACTGGATGACATTCGACGCTCAAAGATCAAAGAACATGGTGCCTTCTACCTGCTGCACCAGGTTGCTGAAAAAATTGGCCTGCTGGGGACATTGCAAAAAAGCATCCCTCAGCACTGGAAAAAAATATTTGTGCTATCAAGCTATCTGGTAGTCACGAGTGACCCATTTCTCTACTGTGAACAATGGGTTGCAGATACTGAATGTTTTCCTGTAGGCAGCATGTCCTCTCAGCGGATCAGTGATCTGCTTCAAGCTGTTTCACCTGAGGAACGACAGGGTTTTTATCAAGCTTGGTGTCAACTCCGTAGCGAACAAGAATATCTGGCTCTCGATATCACTTCCATCTCATCATATTCTCAGCTGATTGATGATGTCGAGTGGGGATATAATCGCAATCATGAGCCTTTGCCTCAAATTAATTTATGCCTGCTCATGGGAGAGAAGTCTAGGTTGCCAGTCTATCAAAACATTTACAGTGGAAGCCTGAAAGATGTAAGCACCTTGAATACCACATTGTCACACATTAAAGCCTTTGTGGGCTACAAGCCATTGCGGATAGTCATGGATAAAGGCTTTTTCAGCGCTCGGAACATAAACGATATGTTTGACCGAAAACACTTGCGCTGGCTCATGGCAGTTCCTTTCACGTCCCATATTGCTCGAAAAAATGCAGACAGTGAGCGAAAAGATATTGATTGCATCGACAATACCTGTGTCCTGGGTGCTGACTCAGTCAGGGCTGTAACCAAAAAACGTTCCTGGAACTCAAAGCACCAAATGTTTGTTCATGTTTTCTACAATCCATTAAAAGCAGCTAAAGTCAAGGAAGCTCTATTTGCCCACATAGCAAACCTTAAAGCTTTTGCTGTCCAGGAAACGGAAAAGGCCCTGCAAGACAAAGAATGCAGCAAATACTTGAACATCAGACGTTCATCCAAAACAGACACCGGCTACACAGTTACTGTTCGAAATGAAGAATTGCAAAAACAGCTTAACTATGCAGGGTGGATGGTACTTATCAGCAACGATGAGCTGGAAGCCAAAGAGGCCCTTGCTGTTTACCGAGAAAAGGACGTGGTTGAAAAGGGCTTCATGCGGCTCAAAAGCAGCCTGGACCTGTCAAGACTCAGGGTTCACAGCAATGAAAGAATGCTCAATAAAAGTTTCGTAAGCTTCATCTCATTGATTGTATTGTCACAGATCCACCGAACAATGCTTGAACAAGACCTTTATCGAAAAATGACCATGAAGCAAATGCTCTTGACGCTCGCAAAACTAAGGCTTCAGGAAATCAACGATGTTCGCATTCTGTTTCCCTTGACCAAAGAGCAAAGAAAAATATTTAAAGCTTTTGATGTCAAAGAACCAGTGTAGGTATAATCCTAACGGGATTTCAGGTTATTAAATTTATCAGCATTGGTGTATGCTTGCTTATTGCAAGCCAGGCTTTGGCGTACCAGCAAGATGCCTACTCCAGGCAATCAGACGACCAGGAGCAAAAAAGCACTGTTCCAGGAGTACTGATGCTCCTGTTGGCTGTTGACCCGGAGAAATATGAACTGAAGATTAATATTACCGGACAAGGTCAGGGCCAGGTTTATGTCGCTCCCGACAAGATTAAATATGATCCAGGAACAGCTGTTACTCTTACTGCCCAGGCTGG
>PXDF01000137.1 GCA_003566455.1 Desulfonatronovibrio sp. | reverse complement strand
GACTGTCACACCCTGAATCGCTCCCACCATAATAGACAGGATGATCACAGCGGAGAACAGTAAGAGTCCCAGCGAGAATCCCGAAAGATAGACCTTCACCTTTTTTCCTTTTGCCAAAGCGCTCATCCACAAAAGAATCACCAAAAATGCTGTGAACTGCTCTAAACGCAAAGAGGGAATCCCGGGGATCCGGATGTTGGGTGTTAAAACAATCATCATCAGCATTGCCACAGGAATCCATATTCGATTAAATTTGGAGTGCGCAGAAACCGTGTCCATGTTCATGCTCCTTATCAAAATCCTTCCAATCCTTCTTTGTTCCTCAGACTGCTCTTGTATGCTTTCAAAAGGCTGCCTGGACCCCGCAGAGGCTCCAGCCTTTCCCGGATCCGAAGGAGTTCTTCAGAATCACTGAACTGAAATTCTGCAAGATCTTCCGGTGAAACCTTCAAAAATACTTCACAGTATGGTTTGCGAAAAGTTTCACCATTGACCCGGTTCATCACTTCAACAAAGGCAAAATCATTTCCCTGGGAGGGATATCCCTGGAGGGCACGTCTTTTTTCCTTCCAGAAATCTGTAATGTCCAGGACAATGTTGCTGTATTTCGGTGTGATGGGGCTTTGCGACTCATAAAAGTAGATCTTGATGTCCTTAAACGTAGCCGGCTCTTTTCTGATGGCATACAGCAGTTTTTCCAGACAGGCGATATGATCCTTATGGGTATCAAGAAAAATGGGGGCAAATATTGCGTCCGGTTTCATTTTCCTGATCAGCCTGCTCAGCTCTTCTTCAATGGACGAGTTGAAAAGCTCCCCATCCACTCCCTGAAGAAAGTGCAGATGCTCAGGGGGAATACCCGTTGACTCGGCAACATTGACCGCTTCCTTCCTTCTCTCCGTTGACCGGGCGGCAGCATCCCCTCCGGTTCCCCGTTTTCCGCTGTCAGTCAGATATGCGATCTCGACTCTCTTCCTGTTCTTCACTGTTTGCAGAATCATGCCTCCGCAGCCGATAAAATCATCGTCCACATGGGGTGCAAGGACCAGCCGTTTATCACCTGGTATTTCCGGCACGAGGGTGTTTCTCTCCAGTATGGCCTCCTCCACGGACTTCAGGATCGATCTTAAGATGATCCGCTGTATCGGATAGATCATGGAGGATATCCCTTTTTTTATCTGCCGTTTAACTCCTGTAATGGATTCGTTCATTCACTCACTCCGTCCTCATCAGGCAGTGTCACCGTCACCTTTATGTAGATGCCAGGGACCCTTGGCCATTGCCTTCTGATGATTTTCACTTACTAAGGATTTTACCACAAAATGCAGGGTTGTACTACGGCGCAGAAAACCCATTTTCTCAAGCTGTTTCCTGAAAACCGGTTGATCTCCTACGCACCAGACCTTAACCGTTTGACAGCCTCTCTCCCGGTAATACGTTAACACGTCCCCAAGAAAACCCTCCCCTGTTTCATCGATGCTGATCCACTCCAAAATATCGATGACCTGGTGTTCTCCCCGGGAGACAGTTTTCGTAACCGCGATCCCCTTCACTTCATTGTTATCACTGCATCGGTAACAAAGAAACTCATAGGGGCCCCTGGGGGATTTGGTGTAGCGCCATTGAAGGTAGGGGCGGCTTTTCACCTGGTGTACTCGTTTTGACAGCTGTTTTTCCATAAAATCCATCTCTCTGTCGGAAAACGCATCGAGGATCTCCAGTTCACAGATCGAAGCCCCGGCTTTCTTTTTGCTGCTGACGGGTTTCAACAATCGATAGACCGGGTCAGCAACGGCTGAAATCAATTTTCCCAGGGTCCGGATCCTCAGTTTCTTAATCAGAATCCCTCTAAAGGAAAGAATCCGGTGATACTGATCGATTGATGCGACAGAGGTCCATCCCAGCTTCAAGTATCCCGGGTAGGAATGCTCGTTGGGAAAATTGAAAATGACTTCATACCCGAGATCCTTCACGTCCTCCATTCCTTTCAGGGTCAGTTCCTTAAACAGGCCCTTTCCCCGATCGTCTTTCCGGACCATGGTGTCCCCAGCCTGCAGTGCCTTAATCTTTTTCCCCTCAGCAACCACCTCCGTGGGAAAAAACGACCGGGCCCCAATCATCTCTCCTTGTTCATTCTTCGCAACATAAATAAAGGGCTCATCATAAAAGGGGGTCTGTAAATACTTCCACTGAAACTCCCCGACGGGAAACTCCTTGTGAAATACCTGTTTGAATAATTCCCGGTATGTTGAATACTCATCATTCCGAATCCGTTCAGCAGTGATTTCCAGGTTATTTCCTCTGCTCATTGTTTTTCCCCTTCTTTCTTTTCTTTAAAAAGTCCTTCAGCTCTTTTATAGAGATCAGCCGGAATGCAAAAAGAAGTCCACCGTAGAGGGCAATACCGGCCACCAGTTTTATGACCAGCATGATCTCATTGGGATAGTCAAAAAACCTGGTCAATGAAACAAGGACCGGAATCATCATTCCTGCAGAAACCAGAATCAGGATGAACTCTTTTTTTACGGTAATCCGTATCGAGGATAGATCCTTTGTTTTCCAATAGGATAGGAGAAAATACACGAAGTACGATATCAGCGTGGCATAGGAGGCTCCAACGTAGCTCCAGCGACGGATGAGCAACAGATTGAACAGGACATTCGTCACTCCCGCGATCAGTGCCACCCTTGCGATTTCAGTGCTTTTCTTCTCCACCTCCAGTGCAATGTTGGTGTACTGACGGACTCCCAGAAAGAATAAGGCAACTGCAATGATGGGGATAATCACAAAGCCTTCCTGAAACTCATTTTTAATAAACACTGCACCGATTTCATTGGAAACCAGAGAAAGACCGATCACCGACGGTACCGTGAGAAGCAGAAAGTATTTAAAAATCCGGTCCAGCATTTTTTGTGCTTCCACGGGATTGGATTCCTTGTTCAACTGGAAGATAATCGGAGCCGCCGTACTCATAAATATGGTAATGATGGGCATAATGATCTTCTGCACCAGGGAGTAGTTGAGGGAATAGATTCCCACCTCACTGCTTCCCTTCATAAACTCCAGCATGTAGCGGTCTGAAATTGTCAGGATCCAGTGCACTCCAAGGATCCAGATGAAGGGGATGCCGTAACCCAGATACTCCTTGATTTTTGCGAGGTCCTCACGGCCGATTCTTCTCTGCTTCACGCCTCCCCAGTACCCTCCCAATATGATGGTGGCACCTGCGGCTGCAATGTTTCCATAGAATATGGCCTCTTTCCCGAACTCAAAGGCCAGAAGAAGAGTCGCAAGAACGATAAACCGGAGAATCGTATAGAAGGTTCTGATTGCCGTATTCAGCTTCACCTGTCTTGATGCTTTCAGATATGCGGTGATCAGATGTTCTATGTTCATGATGAAAAACATAAAAATCACCAGTCCCAGGGGATCCAGCACAATAAGCTGAAGCTGTCCCATAATCCACAGGACGATTCCTCCAAGGATGGTGGTGACAGTCAAGGTAAGTGAAGCAATGGTCATCAGCTGTCCTTTTTCCTCTTCGGTTTCAAACTCACTGTAAAAGCGGATCGTGCTGACATTGATCCAATTGATGGATAGAATTGCCAATACGTTTATGGTCGCCATGATGATGCTGTACTGTCCATATTCTTCCGTTGAAAGACGGCTTGAATACAGGGGCAGGATAAACAGGCCTGTCAAAATGGGGATCCCCTGAAACAGGACATAGTAAAACAGATCATAATAAAAAGGCCGATTCACTTTAGGCTTCGTCAAGGTTCATCACTTCCCGGTATAATTTGTCGTGGAGCTCCGCATTGCGCTTCCAGGTGAAGGTTTTAGCTCTGCTTTTCCCCTTATCTCCCATTTCCCGACGCAGACCCGGGTTCTCAACCAGCTTGTTCAGATGAAGATAGAGATCCTCAGCGTCCCGGGGTTTCACCAGAAATCCCTCCTGCCCGTGACGAACAACACCGTCAATTCCTTCACCTTGACAGGCAATTACGGGCATTCCATTGGCCATCGCTTCAAGATAGACAACCCCAAAGCCTTCCAGATAGCTGGGCAGAACAAAAAGATCAGCTGCTTCCATCTCCTGTAAAACCTCCCGATGGGGAAGTTTTCCCGGAAAACTGACCTTGTCTTCAATATCCAATTCCTTTGCAAGTTGAACCAGCTTCTCAGACTCTCTACCGGAGCCAACAATCCTCAGTTTCAATCCGGGATGGTCTTTGCTGATCCTTGAAAATGCCTGGATTGTCAGATGATTTCCCTTCGTTCTGATCAGATTCCCTACAGAAAGAAGAACCATTTCCTCTTTTGCCGCTTCTTTCCCGGTCCTCTTCCCTTTTTCGGAAACCCCCTCGAATCCGTTTTCAATTGTTCGCCATTTATCCTCCAAGGATGGATCAAAGGCTTTCCCTGCCCTTTCCAGTTTGCTGCTGACCGTCACGATCCGGTCTGAAGCCCTCAGGGCATCCTTCAGTTTTTCCCGGATGACGGGCTTCATATGAAGGGTTTGCTGAAAATCCTGGCCGTGAATGGTCACAATGAAAGGCTTTTCCAAACGCTTGGCAATCTTTGCAGCAGCATACCCGTCAGGATACGCCACATGGGCATGAATCAGATCAAAGGAAGCCTCTCCCTTCATTTTCATCAGCTGTTGCTCAATCACCCTGCGGTAATCCTCCCCTGCTCTTCGGAAAAGAAGGTTCCCAGGCAGTGCCACTCTCTTGGGGTAATAGACCTTCACTCCGTCCAGGAGAGTTTCCTCGGGTACCGTAGCCTGGATTCCCCAGCTTTTCTTGAGATAAACCAGGACTTTAAAGGACCTGGGCTTCGGGCTGATCACTGTAACCTCCATACCCAGATCCTTTAACGCCTTTACCTGTTCATGGACAAACCGTCCGCTGATTTCATTGGCAGGATTCGGGTACATATGTGAAATCACTAGGATTTTCATGCTTCCGTCAACACCTTTTCATAAAATCGAAGGAGTTTTTCCTCCTGGGTCTTCCAGTTATATTCTTCCACAACGGCTTTCCTGCCTCTTTTTCCCATTTCCTCAGGGAAATCAGGGTCTGCCGTCAGTCGTTCTATGCCGTCCCTTATGGCATCAATGTCTCTTGGATTTATTGCAATCCCGCACCTGTTTTTTTCCACAAGCTCTTTCCACAGGGTATACTCTGTACAGAGGATGGGAAGCTCCGCTTCCATATACTCAAACAGCTTGGTATTCCCAAGGGTTCCCTGTCCTTCAATCTGCTTGGCATAATTGAGTGCAATCCCGATTTGAGACTTTTCATAGATCTCCTTCACTTCTCCATGGCTGACCCGGCCATAAAACTTGACTTTCTTCCAACCGGGGTGCTTTTTCAGCTCCTCAAGATACTCCCGGCTTCCACTCCCCGCCAGATGATATTGGATTCCTTGAAGATCCTTAATCGCTTCAAGGATCAGATGATGATTCCACTGGGCTGTAATTCCTCCGGCAAAGCAGATTGGAATTTCAACCATCTCATCTATGTCTTTCAATTCCGACCGCTGGTCACCTTTCAGAATGTTCTCCTCATCACTGATTCTCTCTTCAATGATGGGATAGTTTGTAATCAGCTCAGCTCTTTCCGCTTTTTCCGCAAGGCGGTTGACGATGTGGGGAGTCACCGAAATCACCCCGTCGAGTCGGGACACGGCCCGTTTCTCATATCCGGAATACAGCCTGTATGCTGGGCCTCTGAGAAAACCCGGAATCCATTTTTTTGTGGTGATGGACGCCGGGACATCCTCATGGGAGTCAAACACCACTTTCTTCCCTGCTTTTTTCAGTTTCAGCCCCAGACCCAACAGATCAGGATCATGAAGCTGATAGATCTGCGCATTCACTTCAATGGCCCTTTTCAGCAAAGCTTTCTTGCCGTGGAGAAACCGGTCCTTCCGGTTCTCGCCAGGGATCCCCGTGGAAAGGATTTTTACCCCTTTCACTCTTTCGTCTCCGCTCCTGTCATTGACAAGAAGGGTGACATCATACCCATGTTTTGCCAGGGAAACACATTGTTTCTCAAAAATCCGCACATCATACCTCCGATGGGCACTTGTGATATGGCATACTTTCATTGTTCCGTTTGTTCTCATAAAATATCCTCCAGCCGGAAATGGCTTAGTTTTGTTTCTTCCAATCTTTGATCAGAATGTCAATGATCTTCACTGAAGCATCTCCCTCACCGTAGATCCCTTCCAAATGGGGTGCCTCTTTTCTGTCCATGGTGTTTTCGTAAAGCCGGGTATGGTCGGTTAACCGGTTTAATCCGTGATCCGTCAGTTCCCTCCAGGAGGTGTCCGGCATGATGACGATTGCAGATTTCCCGGCAAAATACGCTTCTTTCTGATACCCTCCGCTGTCCGTGATCACTTTAAAGCATTTCTCCGTTAAACCCATCAGCTTCAAATAATCAATGGGTTCAATGATTCTGATGTTTCCTGTGTGTTCCTCGAGGCCGAACTTCCGGATCATTTTTTTGGTCCTGGGGTGGATGGGAAACACCACAGGGAGCTCTTCAGAAACCCTGTTCACTTCCCGAAGGATTCCTCCCAGTATTTCCGGGTCATCCACGTTGAAGTCTCTATGCAGAGTCATCATGATATAGCGGCCCTCTTCCAGATCCAACTCCTTTAACAGGGAGTCGTCAAACCGGGGTTTCATTTTTTCAAAGATGTCGAACATCACATCCCCCGTAAAGTATACGTTTTTCTCCAGCCCTTCCTGCTTAAGGTTTTCCACTGCCAGCTTGCTTGGAGCAAAGAGATATGTGGAAATCCTGTCGGTTAAAACCCTGTTGATTTCTTCCGGCATATCCTTAGGATCCTGTCTCAGACCCGCTTCCACGTGGGCAATCCTGATTTTCAGTTTGCTTGCGGCAACTGCTCCTGCCAGGGTTGAGTTTGTGTCCCCATAAAGAAGTACCACATCAGGTTTTTCCTGGATCATGATTTTTTCCAGCTCCACCAGCATCTTTCCTGTCATTTCTCCATGGGTGGCTCCCTTCACCCCCAGGTTGTACTTTGGGGCTTCCATATCCAGCACATCGAAAAAAATACCGGACATATTGCTGTCATAATGCTGGCCTGTATGAACCACCACCTCTTCGATCTCCGGATATTTCCGGATTTCGTTCTGAATGATGGCTTCTTTCACAAATTGGGGTCTTGCCCCGATAATTGATAGGATTTTCATTGCGACCTCCTTCTCCGGTCAGGCATTTTGGCCATGAAAACTACAGCTTGATAATTTTCTCCCGGTTGTTTTCCACATTCTTTGTCCCATTCTTTGTATCAAACAGAATCTGCGCTTCATCGACAATTGTCTGATAATCATACTCTGTATGCATCGTTGTGATTATGACAATGTCTGCAGATCCTATGACTTCTTTGGAAAACTCAAGGGACTTATAGTCTTTTCCCTTATGACTGAATTCGGGAATGAAGGGATCATTATACATCACTTCCGCTCCTTCTTTCTCCAAGTGCTCAATGACCTTAAGAGCAGGAGATTCTCTGATGTCATCAATGTCCTGCTTGTATGCAACTCCCATTAGCAGAACCTTTGCTCCATTCATCGGCTTTTTTGCCCTGTTCAACAGCTTCATTGCCCGCTCCACAACAAACTCAGGCATGTAGTTGTTTATTTCACTTGCAATCTCAATCAGACGGGTGTGATAGTCAAACTCACGGGCTTTCCACGTGAGATATAGGGGATCGATGGGAATACAATGTCCGCCCAGTCCCGGACCGGGATAAAAAGCCTGGAAACCGTAGGGCTTGGTTTTTGCCGCATCAATTACCTCCCAGACGTCTATTCCCATACGGTTACAGACGATGGCCATCTCATTTGCAAGAGCGATATTAATATTCCGGTAGGTATTTTCTAGAATTTTTTCCATCTCCGCAACCTTTGGAGATGTTGCTCTGAAGATTCCTCCTTCAAGAACATTTTCATACATGCGTGCCGCTAATTCGGTACAATCCTCAGTGACTCCTCCTACAACTTTCGGTGTGTTTTTTGTATTGTACAGCTTGTTTCCCGGATCCACTCTTTCCGGTGAAAAAGCGAGAAAAAAGTCTTCTCCGCAAACCAGGCCGTTCTCTTCAAGTATGGGCTGAACAATCTCCTCAGTGGTTCCGGGATAAGTGGTGCTTTCTAACACAACAAGCATCCCTTTATGCAGATACTTGGCAATTTCCCTGGTTGAGCTTTCCACATAGCTGGTATCCGGCTGCTGGTATTTATCCAAGGGTGTGGGGACTGCTATGGCAACACAGTCCACCTCTTTAATCTTTTCGTAGTTTGTTGTGGCAATAAGATTTCCTGATTTTACAATGGTCTCCAGTTCTTCATTCACCACGTCTCCGATGTAATTTATCCCGTCATTTACCATATCCACTCTTTTTTGTTGAATATCGAAACCGATTACTCTGTAACCCACTTTTGCTTTTTCCACAGCCAAGGGCAGTCCCACATAACCGAGTCCCACAACACCGATGACGGCCGATTTGTTTTCAATTTTTTCCAAGAGATTGTTTTTCAGTTCATTTTTCATTGTTCACTGCTCCTTTTTTTAAGATTTCATTTTCCATATGGTATTCACCGCCGCAGCTTTCACAGCGGTACTGATTGTTCAGCCGGTTGCCGCATTCACAGACATACCCTATCACCCTTCCCGGGTTTCCAACGACCAGGGCATAGTCCGGCACCGTTTTTGTCACCACAGCCCCGGCACCGATGAAAGCATACCTTCCAATATCATGTCCGCAGACAATCGTGGCATTGGCACCAATGGAAGCCCCTTTTTTCACGAGAGTTTTTTTATACTCCTCTTTCCGTTCAATAAAGCTTCTGGGGTTAATGACATTGGTAAAAACGCAGGAAGGTCCTAAAAAAACACCATCCTCACAATCCACACCGGTATAGACAGAGACATTGTTCTGTACTTTCACCTGGTTTCCAAGAGTGACTCCCGGAGAGATGACTACATTCTGTCCGATATTGCAGTTCTTTCCTATCACCGCATTTTTCATTATATGAGAGAAGTGCCAGATCTTCGTCCCCTCACCAATGGATACCGGTTCATCCACATAACTGGACTCATGAACAAAGTAGTTTTTTTCTTCCATAAGACTTTCCTCCTATCGATTGTCAAACTCCTTCAGGCATCGGACAATGTATTCTTTTTCTTCCATTTCCAGTTCGGCATACACCGGAATGGCAAAAGTTCTTTTTGAAAGATATTCAGAAATCGGCAAATCCCCTTCCTTATATCCAAGGTCAGTGTATGCTTTTTGAAGATGCAGGGGAATAGGGTAGTAAACTCCCGTGGCGATTCCTTTTTCTTTTAAATGAAGAATTGCTTCTTCCCGTTCCTCTGATTGCAGAATATACATATGATACACATGCATTACATCCCGGTTTTCAAAGGGAGTGGTAAACCTTGTGTCTGCAAGCTCCTCATTATAGAATTCTGCATTGCTTCGTCTCTCCTGGTTCCATTGGTCCAGCAGTGGGAGCTTTTCTCTCAAAATCGCCGCCTGTAACTCATCAAGCCTGGAGTTATGACCGATCAGATAGTTATAGTACTTTAACGGGTTATATACTGTTTGATCTTTACTATCACTTTCATCATTCTCTTCATCGATATTATTCATAAGATTATAGGCATTTCTTCCGGTTTCTCCACTTCCATGGGTCCGCAATCCTTTAGTAATCACTGCCAAATCCTCACGGTCAGTGACGATCATTCCACCGTCTCCTGCACAACCCAGGTTTTTCGTCGGAAAAAAGGAGAAGCAGGCGATATCTCCCAGAGCCCCGATTTTCCGTCCTTTGTACTCCCCTCCTACACCCTGACAGGCATCTTCAATCACCAAGAGGTCATGTTTTTTTGCTATCCTGTTGATTTCATCCATTTTGCAAGCCTGTCCGAAGATATGCACGGGCATGATCGCCTTCGTCCGTGCTGTGATTTTTTCTTCGATCATTAAAGGATCCATGTTAAAGGTATCTTTCTCAACATCCACAAACACTGGGGTCGCTCCTACCGAGGAAATACTCTCTGCAGTTGCAAAAAACGTGAATGCGCTTGTAATGACCTCATCTCCCGGTCCGATGTTCATTGCCTTCAAGGCAATCACCAGTGCATCTGTTCCGTTTCCGCAGGAGATTCCATGTTCTACACCGATAAAGTCTGCAAACTCCTTTTCAAAGGTTTTTACATGCTCTCCCATGATATAATTTGCTGATTTCAGGACCTCCAATACTTTCCTGTTGCTTTCTTCTTCAATGGTTTTATACTGCTTTTTCAAGTCAATCAATGGAATTTTCATGATCGCTTTCCTCTCCTTTCCTCAATGTCTCCTTTATGATTCTTTCCAGCTGATCCGTCAGTTTTTTGAAGTCGTATTCTTCCGCTGCTTTTCTGGCCCTTTTCCCCATTTCACTGCGTTCTTCTCCGGAAAGATTCATAATTGACATGATCCCTTTTCCTACCGCTTCCGCAGTCTGTTTTTCCAGGGAGATTCCCGCTTGATGCCGTTCGATCAAGTCATAACCCATAATAATGGTACTGAGAATGGGTGTTCCCGAGGCCAGATATTCAAAGTTCTTGTTTTGACTGCCTCCATATTTCCATATATCATGATTGGCATAGTTTAATACGGCGATATCCGCTTTGCTTAATATAAAAGGAATCTTTGATTTTTCAACTTTCCCTTTGAATATCACACTGCTGATCCCTTCATCTTTACAACGTTTCTCCAAGGTTATCCTTTCTTCGCCGTCTCCGTACACCAGAACCCTGATGTCCCCTGAAGCACCTTCCAGTTTGGATCCTCCGGTTTCCCTTCGGTGATTCTGGACATACTTTGCCCCTTTCAGAAGGATTTCCAGTTTGTTGGCTCTTCGGATGGATCCCGCATACACGATCTTTACCGTGTTCGGATCCTCCAGGTCAGGATCATGAAATTCGCCTTCCCTGATGCTCTCATCAAAGGCCTGAAGATCGATTCCATTGTTGATATGCTCAACTTTCTCAAGATCCACAGGTCCTCCCGATTCCTTGTCCCAGCCTTGATCCTGTATGTATTTTCCGCCACCTTCCATCGTAAAGATTAAACGGTCAGCTTTCTTGTAAATCCACTTTTCTCCCTGATAGAGAATTTTTGTGAGGAGCCCCTCTCTTTTCATGCCTTGAAACTGAACAATGCTTTCCGGCCACAAGTCCCGCACCTCAGCTATACAAGGCACCCCCAGCTTTTTCCCGATCCGGATGCCTGCCACCAGGGTCAAAGGGTGCACGCTGGAGGCAAGAATCAGGTCGGGAGCTCCGTAGGCTTCTCTGATTCTTTTTGTCACAGGAAAAAGATTCCTGTAGAAAGCATACATGTTTTTCACCCTGCCACCCTTATTTCCCTTGTAGGTTGGGGTTTCAACAAAGACAAACCTGATCCCCTCAAGGGTTTCTTCCGCGAATCTTCCATCCTTGACCGGGATGATGTCATCCGTGTTGTGCCGCACATTTGCAGCAAAAAAGAACACACGGTATCCCCGCTTGATCAGGTTTTTTGCAAACCAGTAATGCCTTCCGCCCCTGTTATAATACATATTGGCGCCATAATGATTCATGAGCCACACGGTTTTTCCTTTGTTCATTTCTGCTCACCTTTTTCTTTTTCTGAACTGCCCCGGAACTTTACGGGTCCTTTTTTCGACTGAAAGTCAATCCCTTCCCGTACAAAGACCTTCTTCAAAGTCATTGCCAGGATCTTCAGGTCCATCCGGATACTCATATTCTCCACATACTGAAGATCATATTCGAATTTGTCTTCCCAGGAAATAGTGTTTCTTCCGTTCACCTGTGCCCATCCTGTAATTCCCGGCCGTACGCTGTGCCGTTTTCTTTGACGGTCATTATAGAGGGGCAGGTACTCGACCAGTAAAGGTCTCGGTCCCACTAAGCTCATTTCGCCTTTTAATACATTCCAAAGCTCCGGGAGCTCATCGAGAGAAGTTGAACGAAGAAGCTTTCCGAACCTCGTAAGCCTCTCCCTGTTAGGCAACAGCTCCCCGTTTTCATCCCGCTCATCGGTCATTGTCCTGAACTTCACCATGGTAAAAATCTCTTCATTTTTCCCCGGCCTCTTCTGCTTAAAGAATACCGGAGTCCCCAGATTTAGCCGGACTGCAACTGTCACAACGATCAAGACAGGACTGAGAAGAACCAGCCCCAGGACAGCGAAAATCACATCGATCATTCGTTTCAAATAGTTTCTGTAAACCATGCTATCCATTCCTTCATCCCTAAGGGTAAACTTGTTTTTCTTTAAAAGAAAGCCTCCCATACGAGGCTTTCCCTGGTCTCTTTTAACTGTGATTGCCTGCAGAGTTCGACGGACTCTTTGATTCGGGCTTCGTATTCTCCCAATACTCTTTCCCAAAGGCCGCTACAACTCCAAAAATCAAACCGAGAAAACCGGCGATCATCAAAATCATCCTGCGGTTTGTTCCTATGGGCATACTTGGAGTGTGGGCCTCGGAAGTGAGGCCAATGAGGGTATCACTTGCCTCAAACTCCTTGATGATTTTTATCTCCTGGTACTTCGCTGTGAAGAGATCGTAGATCTCTACTCTGCGTTCTATTTCCTCGAACAAGCCTCTTTGCTCACTTTCCAACGTACTATAAAGTATTCTTACCTCTCTCAGATCATCAGTGATTCCTTCCACAAGCTCCCTTTTCGTCTCCAGTTCTGCAGAAGTCTGGTTCATTAATGCCCGTTGGTTTGCCCTCCGGTCAGCTATCAGGGCATATGCTTCTGTTCCTCTGGTCTCACTTGCCAAATCCCCTTCCAGAGATTCGACTGCTGCTCTCAATCCTTCATACTGGGCCTCCAGATTCCTGATATCCACTCTGTAATCAGCCAGCTGGTCACTCAAGCGGTCCAGCTCACGATTTAAATCCCTGATTCCCCGGGCTTGACTGACAAAGTCCTTCTCCCTTTCGAGAACCTCGTCCAGGGTATTTCTTTCAATCTCCAGTTGAGACTCGATAAATGCCAGATTTTCAGCTGCGGTTTCACTGATTTCCTGGCGAATCTTTTCAACAAACGCGACCGATACAGCATTCGCCAGGTTTGCTGCTGATTCCGGATTTTGATCCCTCACACTGAGAGTCGCCAAATT
>PXDF01000039.1 GCA_003566455.1 Desulfonatronovibrio sp. | reverse complement strand
ATCAGATCAGATCAAAGGGATAGAATTTCTGGCAGCTATTGCCCAGAAAACAAGGGTGCCCGTTGTTTTGCACGGTGCCAGCCGCCTGCCGGTCTCATTATTGAAACAGGCCATACTTTCAAAGTCAACATGATCATGATGCGGATCAAGTGAGACAATTGCCGGTCTGCCAGCTTTTTCAGCACCTCCAATAATGGCCTTGAGAACTTCCAGATTATAAGCACTGAAACAGCCCAAAGCCGATTGTGGCATCAAAGAGACCAGGCATTCGCCTGTTTTAATAAGAGACATTGAAGATAGTAAATTTTGAGGGATGGGTTAAAGTAAGGGAGAAAGGAACAGGTCCTGCCTCCCTTTCTTCAACCTGAAATGATACGCCGAGCAACTTAAGCGCTTTCGTAAAGCCGGGTAATAATATACTCCCTGTGTCCCAGAACCTCTGCCGCGGTCAAGCGGCCATTAGCGGTTCGCAGGGTCAAGTCCAGCAGACTGTCACCAGCCTGGTCCAGATTGATATCGCGGGTCAAAAGACCGGACACATCCACATCAAAATGCTCGCTCATGGTGCGCAGGGTCCTTGGATTTGAGCACAGCTTGATTACGGGCAGAATCGGGTTGCCAATAATATTGCCCTGGCCGGTGGGGAAAAGGTGGACCGCAAATCCGGCCGCTGCACAGAGGGTAACCATCTCACCAGCAGCAGAGGAGGAATCCATAAACCAGAGCCCGGGTCCTGCAGGAGCTTCAGCTTTTTCCAGACAGCCTACAATGGGCGCTTTTCTGCCGATTTTCTGGATATTGCCCAGGGCTTTTTCCTCAATAGTTGTCAATCCGCCCTCAATATTGCCTTTTGTCGGCTGGGAATCAGAAAGGTCGCTGGTTTTATGGTCATCCACAACTTTTGCGTAGCGATCAAAGAAAAACTGGAACTTCTGGCGGACTTCATCATTGACGCACCTTTCCAGAACCAGGTGTTCTCCCCCTGTCAGCTCGGTGGTCTCGCCAAATAGCAGGGTTGCTCCCATTTCATATAATTTGTCATATGCGTCGCCCACAGTGGGATTGGTGGCAATACCCGAAGTGGTGTCAGACTCTCCGCACTTGGTGGATACCCATAACTCACTCACATCGCACTCAGTCCTTTGAATCTCACTGGCCTGATGCATGAATTCCTTGGCCTTGCGTGAGGCCGAGCAAATGGTGTTGAAATCTCCGTTCTGTTCAATGGCAAAGCCGGCTACAGGCTTTCCTGTACTGGCGATCCCGTCGACAACCACTTTGGTCCATCCGGGCTCTATGCCGATAACAACAACCGCTGCCACGTTGGGATTGGCGCCTGTACCGATAAGTGTCCGGAAATAGAGATCAAGGTCTTCTCCAAACTGAAGACGCCCATATGGATGAGGCAGGGCCATTGTTCCTTTGACATTATTGGCTACCGCCTCACTGGCTGAGTTGGAAAGATCGTCCAGGGGCAGTATGATCACATGGTTGCGTACACCAACGCGTCCATTTTCGCGACGATATCCCAGAAATTTGGTTTGCATAATTATTTACCACCTTTTAGTTTTTAAGTTATGGACATGAACATGTTCGCCTTTTTTGATGGGAGCAACTACTTTGCCGATGTCCGTATTGTATTTGAAAATAGTATCGCCAACCTCGAAATCCTTCAGGGCCAGCTTGTGTCCTATGGGAATATCATTAAGGATTTTTTCCTTGATGGTCTGATCTTCTTTCATGATCCATCCAGTTATTTCCTGACCTGACTTAAGACTCTCCACCACAACTACGCCAACTCCGTCAGCGGCTTCGTGAACCAGAAAATCGATAGACATTTAAGCCTCCAAAATAATTATAGGTTAAGTTGAGGTTAAAAAAATATCAGTTTCCAAATGTTAAGAAAATCAAACCTCGAAAATAACATTTCAGATTTGATTCAAAAACCACAGAAAGGAAACTGATACTGTAACACACTTTTGTTTCAAAAAAATAATTACTAATCCTGGACCAATCACGCCTGACCTGTCCTTAAGTCCACAGTGGAAAACCTCATCTGGGCCAGGTCAGCAATCAGCAGGCTCCCGCGAAGGGCCGGAGTTTCTCCGGTCAGGATCTTAATTAATTCAGCAGTCTGAATCGATGCCGCAAAAGAGGCCACAGGACAGAGCACGCCCTGTTCCTTTTCCACTGACTGCCTCGATCCCTCCATGAATTCACCCAGACCGGCTTCACCCGGCCAGGTGCAACACACCAATGCGTGCCATCCGGCGATTCCGGCGGAAACCAGGGGGATACCCTCGTTTTTCGCCATTTCCTGGAGCTCAAAGCGATGCTCGCTTCCGCCCAGACAATCCGCAACCGCTTGCATATTATTCAGCATATTCGGCTTTACTGGTCCGCAAACAGCCTCCACTTCAACCAAGGGGTTAATCTCCAGTGCTCTATCTCTGACCGCTTCTGCTTTTTTCTGACCCATAGTTCTGGTCGTGGCCAGAATTTGCCTGTTGAGATTGCTCTCTTCAAAAATATCCGGATCGCAAGCCACAATTTTACCTACTCCAGTCCGAACCAGACATTCCAGCAGACTTCCGCCAAGGCCTCCGCATCCAACAACAAGCAGCCTGGACCTGGCCAGCCTCATCTGCTCAGCAGGGCTGAGGCTGAGGATGTTGCGCTGGTAACGCCCTGGAATCTCACCTTTTTCAAGTGCCAGACAGGTCTCTTCCTGAACCGACAGCCCAGAACTGACTGAACGATCCAAAATATCTTTGTCAGATATATTTTGATGCGAGTTAGATTCATTCATAAACAAGACTCATTCAGGCTTGTAAAAGTACGTTGTGTTGGCATTGGGTAAAACCCCGACTCTTGGAGTTCTTTCCGGAACGATTCCCTCAAACCATTTGTCAAGAGTTTCCTGGGCATTTCCTTTGGTCAGATGGCAATGGGCAAGGGTTTGCTCGTCCAGCTCAGAGTCTACAACAACTGTAAACCTGGTCAGAGTCCGGCT
>PXDF01000214.1 GCA_003566455.1 Desulfonatronovibrio sp. | reverse complement strand
TGATTTTAAAATATTGTGAAAATTGACGAAAAAGGAGGAGTTATGAAGGTTTTTATCCGAACGATCATGTCTTTGCTGTGTTTATCTCTTTTTATTTCAGGCTGCGGTTCTGATGAAACAACCCGGGACAAGAGAGAGCTTAAACTGGCCAGCTCAGCCGAGTGGACTCAACGTGCCGACGGACTGCCCAACTTTCAGGATCATTATGGATTCGAGTTTCCTGAACTGGCAGTTGTTGATCTTGGCCTGGCCTATCAGGCCGTGGGCGACGGCCTGGCTCATGTGGGCATCGGGGATGCTACTGAAGGGCGCATTGCCCAGTATGATCTGGTAGTATTGGAAGACGACAAGGCTTTTTTCCCGGCCTACAACCCAGCTCCGCTGGTCAGAAAAAAAATCCTGGACAAATACCCGGAGCTTAAGAACATCATGAAGGAACTCTCTTCCCGTCTGGACCTGGAAGCCCTGACAATGCTCAACAAAAAGGTCTCTGTTGACGGGGAAATGCCGCAGAACGCGGCCAGACAGTTCCTTCTGGAACAGGGCCTGGTCAATAATCCAGAGTCTGCTGATACTGCCCGGAAAGACACTCCAGTGGTAGTAAGCAGCAAGACATTTACCGAGGCTCTAATCCTGGGTTATCTGACCCGGTACCTCCTGGAGGACAGGGGTTTCAACGTAAAGGATGAAATCGGTTTGGGTGAAACAGCTGTAATCACTCCAGCTCTTTTTTCAGGCCAGATCGATATCTATTGGGAATATACCGGCACAGGCCTCATGAATGTCATGGGTTACAGTGATGTGGTCACAGATCCGCAAAGATGCTATGAACTTGTAAGTGACTGGTATCTGGAGAATCATGATGTGGTCTGGCTGGACTATGCTCCGGCCAATAACACCTTTGTGCTGTTTACATCCAGAGCCTTGCATGATGAACATGGCTGGGAGACAATTTCAGATCTTGGAGATTATCTGTCAAAGTAATGCCCTGGATAAACCGATCTTGAAAAAACACAATCATCTGGTATCCAGGAAAATCCAGGTCCTTTGTGGACGTAACCGGATATCAGGAAATATAGATCATTGATCAGATATTTTCCAGAGATGGCAAATGATGGTTGCTGCTCAGAACCAAAGAATTCTGTTTGAGTTTTTGATGATTTTCCCCCTTGAGGCTGAGTCGGGTTAATTTGAAGGGGGCCAACATTATGGAGCACCACTTGTGAATAGGTTTTTTAAGGCTATTGTCCTTTAATCTCCTTCAATTTTGCCTTGTTTGAGCGACTTTTCATGTAACTGTTTGATAAGCAAGTCATTGCGGGCCGGTTCTGACCTGGGTTAATATTATCTTGGCTTATGTTATTATGGATGTCTCAGACGGGTGCCGGGCTCGTAATGACATATAAAAATTACTGAAATTAGGTTTTATTTATTCCTGGTTCAAAACCTCAATTTCATCACCAACCCTGACCATACCACCGTTTAAAACTCTGATGAAAATACCCTCCCGGGGCATGACGCAGTCCCCGGCCTGATGAAATATGGCGCAGCGTGTATGGCATTCTTTGCCGATCTGGGTGATTTGACCAACAGCTTCATGTCCAATTTTCAGTTTTGTTCCCAGAGGCAGGGTAAAGAGCTCAATTCCCTCTGTTGTCAGATTTTCGGCAAAATCACCCGGACCCACATCCAGGCCGGCGAGGCGCATTTTATGGATGCTTTCCATTGCCAGCAGACTTACCTGGCGGTGCCAATTGCTTGCGTGGGCGTCGTTTTCCAGACCGTGTTCACGAACCAGTCTGCCCAGGTGGATGTTTTTTTTCCTCTGGCCCTTTTTGGGACTGACGCAGACTGCAACTATTTTGGCCATTTGATTTCCTTCGCTGATTCAGCGGGTTAGAAGAGATACATCTGCCTGCTGAGCCTGAGCATGAAAACGGGTCGGCTTTTGACCGAACAAACTCAGGCTGACTCAGGACGGCAGCTTTTAATGTAAATTATTCCCGGGTTAATCTTCTTTAATGTTCTGGTGATGGTTGGCTAGGCAAAATAATGCAACTGAACTGCGCAGATTCGGCCGGAAAATAATTGGTCTCAATTTTCCATTGCTCCCCTGACTTATGAATTGCTTTTCCAAGAACTTGACCTGTTTTTGTTGACAAAGATTCATGAAGTCATCCACTGTGGCCAGCCTGATATTTGGAGTTTCGTACCATTCATAAGGGAGGTCTTTGTTTACAGGCAGCCGGCCCCTGAGCATGATCTGCAGCCGGATTTTCCAATGGGCGAAATTGGGGAAGGTTATAACAACCCTTTTGCCCACCCTCAGTCCGTTTTCCAGTAAATCAAGAGGGTTGGGCACACTGAGCATGACCTGATTGAGAATGACCAGATCAAAGGCGTTGTCGTCAAAATCAATAATGCTTTCCTCAAGATCGCCCTGAATTACTCTCAAACCCCTGGCCAGACAGTCGGCCACATATTCTGAATCAAGTTCAATGCCTAACTCCTGAACCTGTTTTTCCTTTTTCAGCCGGTAAAGAAGATCTCCTGATCCGCATCCAAGATCCAGAACCCGTTCTTCCTGCCTTGTCAGCTCACAGATGGCCTCATCAAAGACCCGGTCCCTGGTAATGCTTTTGGTCCAGTCAGTATTTCTGTGCAGTTTAATCTGACTCATTATCAGAACTCATTTTGGACTCTGGTTAGAAAGCCTGAGACCACTTCGCCCATGCGGTTACCCGGGAGAAGAAAGGCGTCATGCCCCTGATCGCTGTCCATGTTACAGTAGGATACGTTTTTTCCGGCCATCCTCAGAGCTCTGACCAGTTCCTGGGAACAGACCTCAGGGAAGAGCCAGTCGCTGGTAAAGGATATGACCAGAAAAGAACTTTTGCACCCGGAAAAGGCCTTTTTCAGACTGCCATAGTCCGCGTGCAGATCAAAATAGTCCATGGCCCTGGTAATATACAGGTAGGTGTTGGCGTCAAAGCGGTTCACAAAGGTGCTTCCCTGGTGGTGCAGATAACTTTCCACCTGAAAGTCGGCCTCGAACCTATACCCTCTGTTTTTGCCGTTTATGAAACGCCTGGAAAACTTTTTAAGCATTGCCTCTTCAGACAGATATGTGATATGCCCGATCATTCTGGCCAGGGCTAAGCCGGAAGCGGGTTGACTGTCAGGTTCATAAAGTCCGAAGTTCCACTGGGGATCGCTCATTATGGCCTGTCTGGCCACCTCGTTAAAGGCTATTGCCTGGGGAGACATGCGAGCGGTGGTGGCAATGGGCAGTGCTCCGGCCACCACTTCAGGATAGCTTATGGTCCATTGCAGAACCTGCATTCCTCCAAGTGATCCGCCAATTACGGCCAAAAGCTTTTCAATGTCCAGATAGTCAACCAGCCACTTCTGGACCTTGACCATGTCTTTGACTGTATAAAAGGGAAAATGCAGCCCGTAAGGTTTGCCCGTGGCCGGGTTGATCTCGGTCGGGCCTGTGGTACCTTTGCATCCTCCCAGAAAATTACTGCAGATTATAAAGTAGCGGTCAGTATCAAGAGGCTTGCCCGGACCAATGAGCAGATCCCACCATCCAGGCTTTTCCCCTGGTTCGCCTGTGTGGTGTCCTGCCGCGTGGGCATCGCCGGTCAGGGCGTGGCAGACCAGGATGGCGTTGTCTTTATTCCGGGACAAGCGCCCGTATGTTTCATAGGCTACAGTTACAGGGGAGAGGGTATCCCCTGATTCCAGCTCTAATATATAATTATCTCCCTTAAAGGTGATTCTGCTGGTTGTTACCAGGCCCAGGCTGCTATGCGCAACAGGTTCAAAACCGGATAATTGTTTCATGATGTTTTTCTGCAGACAAAGAGATAAACTGATTTCGCCTTGACCTGCGTTTTGGAAAAGTTAATAGTATTAGTAACAGACAAAATAGGGAGGATAAACATGAATGTCAAGAAAAAAGGTTTCAGAACCAGGGTGCTGCATTCCGGTCACCAACCGGACAAGGAAACCGGATCCAGAGCCGTGCCCATATATCAGACAACCAGCTACATGTTTAAGGATTCTGAACACGCGGCAGATCTTTTTGCCTTGAAAGAACCGGGATATATCTACACCAGGATCATGAATCCGACCACGGATGTTCTGGAAAAAAGGCTTACAGACCTGCATGACGGGACAGGAACTCTGGCCGTGGCTTCAGGCATGGCCGCCATTTTTTACACAGTGGCCAATATAGCAAAGGCCGGACAAAATATTGTCTCTGGCAGTTTTTTATACGGCGGGACTCACACTCTCTTTACACATACCCTGAAAAGATTCGGGATTGAGGTTAGGTTTGTGAACTCCAGGGACCCTGAAAACTTTGCCAGGTCCATTGATGATGACACCAGGCTTTTATTCACGGAATCCGTGGGCAACCCCAGGTGCAATATTGACGATCTTGAGGCCATTTCAAAGGTGGCCCATGAACATGGACTGCCTCTGGTTGTTGACAATACTTCTACGCCTCCTCCACTTTTCAATCCATTTGAATGGGGCGCGGATATTCTGGTCTATTCCCTGACCAAGATGATCGGCGGCCACGGCACCAGCATTGGAGGGGCAATTGTTGAAAAGGGCGGTTTTTCCTGGGATAATCAGGACCGATATCCTGAAATGACCCAGTCTGATCCCTCGTACCATGACCTTAATGTCTGGGAGGCCATTGGGTGCGGAAACGATGACCGGGCGGGCTGCCCCATATTTACTCTCAAGGCCAGAATCGGGCTGCTTCGGGATACCGGGGCCGCTCTTTCGCCCATGAACAGTTTTCTGATTCTTCAGGGACTTGAGACCCTGCCTCTGAGGGCGATGGCCCACGCGGAAAACGCCCTGCAGGTGGCACAGCATCTGCAAAACCACAACCTGGTATCCTGGGTTAATTATCCGGGTCTTCCTTCTCACCCGGACCATGAACGCTCCTTGAAAATGTTTCCCCTGGGTTGCGGCGCGGTTTTCGGATTTGGTATAAAAGGAGGATTAAAGGCCGGGAAAAAGTTTATTGAATCAGTTCAGCTTTGTTCTCACCTGGCCAATATTCTGGATGCCAGGACTCTGGTGATTCATCCTGCCGGCACCACCCATCAGCAGCTTTCAGTCCGCGAACAGCTTCAGGCCGGGGTTAGCGAGGACATGATCCGAATTTCCGTTGGCCTGGAAGATGTTGAGGATATCATCTCTGATCTGGATCAGGCCCTTGAAAAATCTCAAGAATAATAAAACCCGTTATTGGAGGGTCATATGTGGGAATATACGGATAAAGTTAAGGAGCATTTCATTAACCCCAAAAACTCGGGCTTGATTGAGGATGCCGATGCGGTGGGGGAGGTGGGTTCTCTGGCCTGCGGTGACGCCCTGAAATTATATATCAAGCTTGATGATGAAGGCAAAATAAAGGATGCCAGGTTCAAGACCTTTGGCTGTGCCAGCGCCATAGCCTCCAGCTCGGTTCTCACGGAAATGCTTAAGGGCAAGACCCCGGAGGAAGCCTCCAAAATCACTAACAGGGATATTGCCCGGGAACTGGGAGGCCTTCCCAAGGAGAAAATGCATTGCTCGGTCATGGGTCAGCAGGCCCTGGACGCGGCTTTGAGAAATTTGAGAGGAGAACCCCCCCTTGTTCAGGATCATGAAGGAGATGTGGTCTGCGAATGCTTCGGAGTGACCGAAGATCAGATCCGTGGGGCTATAGCCGGTAATGATCTGACCACTGTTGAAGACGTGACTCATTTTACCAAGGCAGGAGGCGGGTGCACTGATTGTGTGCCTGATATAGAGAGGATTCTCCATGAACTGAAGGAGTCCAGGACTTCCCGGCCTGAACCGGTCAAGGCGGACAGGCCAATGACCAATATCCGCAGGATGCAGCTGGTGACAAAGGTCATTGATGAAGAAATAAGGCCAAATCTTAAAAAAGACGGTGGTGATATTGATCTGGTGGATATAGATGGAACCAGGGTCATGGTCGCTCTCAGAGGGGCTTGTTCAGGCTGTCCATCCAGCCAGCTGACCCTGAAGGATTTTGTGGAAAAAAAGCTCAGGGACAGGGTTGATGAAAAGATTCTGGTTGAGGAGGTTAATTCATGAATATTACTTATCTCGACAACAACGCCACCACCAGGACTGATCCGGAAGTGGTCAAAGAGATGCAGCCATATTTTGGTGAGTTTTACGGCAACCCTTCCAGCATGCACAGTTTTGGAGGCCGGGTACAGAAAAAAATTGCCCAGGCCAGGGAAAAGGTCGCCGCCGGGATTGGCTGCCTGCCCCGGGAGATAATCTTTACCTCTGGAGGTACCGAAGGTGATAACTCAGCCATTTTTTCCGCAACTGACTCCCAGCCGGACAAAAAGCATCTCATCACCACCAGGGTGGAACATCCGGCAGTGCTCAGCACCATGAAAAATCTGGAATCAGGGGGATACCATGTGACCTGGCTGGGAGTGGACGAAAAAGGCCGGCTGGACATGCAGGAATACCTGGACAATCTGCGCAAAGACACAGCCCTGGTCTCGGTAATGTATGCCAACAACGAAACAGGGGTGATTTTTCCCGTCAGGGAAATGGCTCAGGCCGCGAAAGAAAGGGGAATCCTGTTTCATACCGACGCGGTCCAGGCCATTGGCAAGATCCCCCTGGATACGCGGAATCTGCCAGTTGACTATCTGGTTTTGTCAGGACATAAGATACATGGACCCAAGGGTGTGGGCGCTGTTTTTGTGCGTAAAAAGTCTCCTTTCAGGCCGTATATTATGGGAGGACACCAGGAAAACGGGCGCAGGGCAGGTACTGAAAATACCACCGGCATAATCGGCCTGGGCAGGGCCATGGAGTTGGCCCTGGCAGATATGGAACTGAAAAATAAAAAAATGTCAGACCTGCGGGACAAGCTTGAACTGGGTCTTCTTAAGGCTGTGCCCAATGCCCAGATCAACGGCGAGACCTTGAATCGCCTGCCCAATACCCTGAATATTTCCTTCAGCTATGTTGAAGGAGAAGCCATCCTGCTCATGCTGGATGAGTTCGGTGTTTGCGCAAGTTCCGGTTCAGCCTGTACTTCAGGCAGCCTTGAGCCGTCTCATGTGCTTCGGGCCATGGGTGTTCCCTTTACCCATGTTCACGGTTCAGTCAGATTCAGTCTGAGCAGGTACACCACATCAGATGATATTGATCTGGTGCTGGAAAAGCTTCCGGGCATTATTCAAAAACTCAGGGAAATGTCTCCTTTTTCAGAACAAAATGAGCCCATTGGCTGCAAAACAGGGAATTGAAATGAAAATATTCAAGAACATGTGCGAGTTGGTAGGCAGGACCCCCATGGTCTATTTGAACAGGGTAGTCCAGGGATGTCAGGCCAGGGTGGCGGCCAAGCTTGAATTGTACAATCCCTGTTTTTCGGTTAAGGATCGTATTGGTTTGAATATGATCCTGGACGCGGAAAAAAAAGGTATCTTAAAGCAGGGAAATGTGATTATTGAACCCACCAGCGGCAATACCGGAATAGCCCTGGCCTTTGTCTGCGCAGTCAAGGGGTACCAGCTTGTTTTGACCATGCCTGAGAGCATGAGCAGGGAAAGAAGGGATCTGCTCAGGGGGTTTGGGGCCAGGCTGATCCTGACTCCAGCCAGAGAAGGCATGAAAGGGGCAGTGGCCAGAGCCAGGGAAATTCTGGCTGAAACACCCGGCGGGTTCATGCCCCAGCAGTTTGAGAACCAGGCCAACCCTGAAGCTCATTACAGGACCACCGGTCCTGAGATCTGGGATGATACCGGAGGGATGGTTGATATTTTTGTTTCAGGGGTGGGTACCGGCGGGACAGCCACCGGGGCTGGAACCTTTCTCAAGGAGAAAAAGCCGGGACTTAAAGTGGTGGTCATAGAACCTTCTGATTCTCCAGTTTTATCCGGTGGAAATCCCGGACCTCACTCCATCCAGGGAATCGGGGCCGGGTTTGTTCCGGAAATACTCAACCTGGAAATTCTGGATGAGATACTTCAGATCAATAAAGAGCAGGCCTTTGATATGGCCGTAAGGCTCAGAAAGGAAGAGGGCATCCTTTGCGGGATATCATCCGGGGCCATTGTTCACGGCGCCCTGAAGTTGGGCAGTAGAGAGGAAAACAAGGGTAAGCTGATTGTCTGTGTGGTCTGTGACACAGGTGAACGATATCTGAGCACTGATCTTTTTCAGAAAGATGAAACAATTTAACATGATCACATATCTCGAAAAATTATGAACATAAAAGATATGCTCCCGGGCCGGGGCAAAAAGCGGCAGCAGATAATGGACGAGGTTATAAAGGATCTCTGCAGACCGGATTCATACCGCGAAGTCTATTACAGCCCTGAACACGGTCAGCCCATGCCGTCAGCCGAAGTATTGTCGGAGTTCATGGATGAACTAAAGTCGGTTTTGTTTCCGGGTTATTACGGGAACTCTGAAATATCTCCGGAAGCAATGTCATATTACCTTGGTTCTGGAATTGACCGGATTTACACCCTGCTTGGAGATCAGATCAGGCGGGGTTACTGTTTTCTATGTCATCTCAATGGCCAGGATTCATGCGATGATTGTGACGATTTAGCTATTGATCTGGCTGGTAAGTTCATTTCTACTCTGCCCAGGATAAGATCTTTCCTGGCCAGGGATGTTCAGGCCGCGTTTCACGGAGACCCGGCAGCCAAAAGCCTGGGGGAGATCATTTTCTGTTATCCCAGCATCCTGGCTTTGATTCATTACCGGGTTGCCCACGAACTTTATCACCTCAAGGTTGATCTCATTCCCAGGATAATTTCGGAAATGGCTCATTCCAGAACCGGGATAGACATTCATCCAGGGGCGGAGATCGGCTCTGATTTTTTTATTGATCACGGGACAGGTACGGTGATCGGGGAAACATGTATTATCGGCAATAATGTCCGGTTGTACCATGGGGTCACCCTAGGGGCCAGAAGCTTTCCCAAAAATGATTCGGGAGTTCTTATAAAAGGCGAGCCCAGACATCCCATTGTGGAGGACAATGTCATCATTTATTCCGGGGCCACGATCCTCGGCCGTGTGACAATAGGTCAAGGATCCGTCATAGGAGGGAATGCCTGGCTGACAGAAAGCGTGCCCCCCAACACCAGGCTTTTTCAGGGCAAGAAGGATTGAACAAGGGGATTCTGACAAAAGAACATTCCTGCCTGGCAATTATGCTCAAATATCCTGAGCCGGGCAAGGTCAAGACCAGGCTGGGCAGAGAGATTGGGATGGACATGGCTGCCCGGCTCTACAGAAGTTTTGTCTCCAGGTTACTGGAAACCTGCAGCGGTCTGGACAGTGAAATAGCAGTCTGTTGCCACCCTGAGCGGGACATCCGGGACTACGAGTGCTGGCTGGGAAAAGGGTATAAGTATATTCCCCAGGCCGGCAAAGACCTCGGATTAAAAATGCGAAGCTGCTTTGAACAATGCTTTGATTTTGGTTTTTCCGGTGTGATTCTGATGGGCAGCGATATTCCTCAGATATCGCCCGGACATGTCAAAACCGCCCTGGCAAGACTTGATGATCATGAAGCTGTCATTGGACCGGCAATGGACGGTGGGTATTATCTGCTGGGAATGCGCGAAAAAAATTTTCTTCCTGAGGTTTTCACGGATATTTCCTGGAGCACCTCCCAGGTTTATGAGCAGACCATGGAGGTACTGACAAGATCCAGCGCAAACATTTTTACATTGCCCGTCCTGATGGATGTGGACACACTGGATGACCTGCGATTTCTTTTTGATTCCCATCATCTGCCTGCCGGCAATGCTGCTGATTTGTTCAGATCCATTGAAAATTATATCAGCTCACCTTAGATTGTCGAGTTCTGGCTGTATTCTATCAGGGCAATTTCCTGATGCCAGACAGGTTTCCTGCTGATCAGTCCTCATGGGCACTGCTTTAATCTGTACCTAAATTGAACGATTTTTCTATGTCATTGCGAGCGAAGCGAAGCAATCTCAGTCAGTTATCAGGAGTTTTTCACGCACCCTCCTGGTTCTCACAATGAGAGTTTTATCAAATAGTTACAGGAAAAATCGCTAAAGTCAGGATGTAATGATTCCCCGCACAGCCAGTCAGGAATAATCACCCCCTTAATTTTGCATGACTTTTGGGGTAGGATTCTGTATATTTTAAAGAAATGAATAATCCTTCCACCACAGCTGATGGAGCTGATATGTCAGATACGGTTTTAATCTTTGACCATGCGTTCCTGAAGCATGAAGCAGGCAGGGGACACCCTGAAAATTCCTCCCGTCTGGAAGCCGTTATCAAAGGGCTCAAGGCTGATTCCAAAACCTCATCCCTGCCCTGGATTCAGCCAAGACCCGCATCTGAAGAAGAAATTCAGTTCAATCACACAAGGGAATATGTTAATCTGGTTCGCCGCAAATCAGCGGACGGTTCTTCATCTCTTGGCTTTCCTGACACCGGGATCAATGCCGCTTCATGGGAAGCGGCTCTGGCAGCTGCCGGAGCTGTTTTAACCGGAGTGGATATGGTTATGCAAGGCCGGTCCACAAACGCTTTCTGTCCTGTCCGCCCTCCGGGGCATCACGCCAGGCCCATGATGGGCATGGGTTTCTGCCTGTTTAATAATGTCGCCCTGGGGGCCTGGTATGCCTGGGAAAAATATGGACTGGACCGGATACTCATCATTGACTGGGACGGGCATCATGGAAACGGCACTCAGGAAGCCTTTTATGATTACAGGGAAGTTTTTTTCTTCAGTATTCACCAGGATATGTGGTATCCATTCACCGGGAAGGAGTATGAGACCGGAGCCGGACAAGGCAAGGGCATGACCATGAATTTTCCCTTTCCTGCCTGGTCAAACGGAAACGATATTCTGCCGAGTTTTACAGAGCATCTTGTTCCGGCCATGGAAAAATATCAGCCCCAGCTGGTTCTGATATCAGCCGGATTCGACGGGTTGAAGGGGGATCATCTGGTCAGGCTTGGCCTCGCAGTTGAGGATTTCGTGCTTATGACCAGGATAGCCATGGATATCGCGGATAAATTCGCCGGCAAAAGGCTGGTGTCAGTGCTGGAAGGGGGATATGATCCGGATGGTCTGAGCAAATGCTGCACCGCTCACGTGCGTGAGCTGATGAGCGCATAAAAATTTTTCTTCAGGATGACGGAATTGATGGGTACAGGATATCCAATAATTGAAGCGGTGGATCTGGGCAAAAGGTTTGGCTCATTTACTGCTGTGGACAACGTGAGCTTCAGGGTGGAGCAAGGGGAGTTCTTCGGGCTGCTGGGTCCCAACGGGGCCGGAAAAACTTCCATTATCCGGATGATGTACGGATTTTCACCCTTGAGTTCCGGAAGCATGAAGGTCTTTGATCTGGACATCTCCAGTGGCTGGAGGATAATTCGCTCCAGAATAGGTGTATGCCAGCAGGAGAACACCCTTGATCCGGACTTGAGCGTAGAAAACAATCTTCTGGTTTTTGCCGGATATTACCGTATGTCCAGAAAAAAAGCGGTCCAGAGGACCTCTGACCTGCTCGATTTTTTCGCTCTGAACCACAAAAGAAAGGCCCAGGTCAGCCAGCTTTCAGGCGGCATGGCCAGAAGACTCATGCTGGCCAGATCTCTTATAAATGAGCCCAGCCTGGTTATTCTGGACGAACCCACCACTGGCCTTGACCCTCAATCAAGACACCAGGTCTGGGACAAGCTCCGTGACCTGCGCTCCAGAGGGCTGACCCTGGTTTTAACCACCCATTACATGGAAGAAGCAGCCAACCTGTGCCACAGATTGATCATTATGGATAAAGGCAGGATTCTGGTTCAGGGAAGCCCTGATGAGCTTATCCGGGAATACGCGGGAACATCCATAGTCGAGGTCGAAAATCCCGGACCGGATATCATTTCTTTTATCCGGGAAAAGAATATTCGCCATGAAGAGTTGGTTAACAGACTAATAGTTTACACTGATGACCCGGATAGTCTGGGCCGGGTGATCAGGGAGAGGTTCTGCCCAAAGAAGTGTATTTTCAGAAACGGAACCCTGGAAGATGTTTTTCTTCGCCTCACCGGCAGGGAGCTGCGGGAATGAAAAACTTCAATCTTTCCCTGCTCTTTTTGCCGGTCTGGAAAAGGAACCTTATAGTCTACCGCCGCATCTGGAAGGTCAATTTTCTGGTTCCCCTGTTTGAGCCTCTTTTTTATCTGGCCGCCTTTGGAGTGGGTCTCAGCGGTCTCATCGGAGACGTTGTCTATTCCGGACAGGAGCTTGGCTATATCCGGTTCATTGCTCCGGCTCTCCTGGCCACGGCAATAATGTTCAACGCCTTTTTTGAAACCACTTATGCTTCTTTTGTGCGCATGTATTACCAGAAAACATTCGACGCCATGCTCTCCACGCCGTTGTCCCTGGAAGAGGTGATCACGGCTGAAATAGTCTGGGGAGCCACAAAGTCCATGCTGGCCTCAGCGATTATTCTGACGGTCATCTCGGTGTTTGGTTTTGTAAGCTATCCCTGGGGTCTGATGGTTATTCCCATGGCTTTTGCGGGCGGTCTGGCCTTTGGATCAGTAGGCATGTATTTCACCGGCATCACCCCGAGCATAGACATGTTCAACCTGCCTATTTTCCTGTTTGTGACGCCGCTGTTTCTGTTCAGCGGCACATTTTTTCCAGTTTCCGGTCTGCCGGTCTGGGGTCAGTACCTGGCCGCTCTATCCCCCCTTTACCACCTGGTTGAGCTGACCAGGCTTTTAACCATGGGCAGGATTGAGTCTAACCCGTTATTCAGTCTTTCCTATCTCCTGGTCTTTGCCCTGGTCTTCTATTTTTTAAGCATCAGGGCCATGCGCAAAAGACTGATAAAGTAAAAAGGGCTGGATGATAATCACCCAGCCTCTCTGTCAATTTGGTGGCGCGCCCGGCAGTATAATTACTGACTGATAAGATCGAGTAACGGCGTCAGATCCTTGCCATTGGCAGTGATTTCTCCCTGGTTGTTGCTCTTGATTCTTAAATGATGGATGACTGATCCATCATCCGCAGTCTTTTCCTCGGCTGCCAGCTTAATAAAGGCCACAACTGCCTTAAGATTCCGGTTGTCTTCCTCTGTGTCCATATGCCTGGACATGGCCTCTGCCAGGGCTTCAATGCCGCCGATGTCAAAGACCGCGTCCATCTCCAGTACCGGCATATCTCCTGCAGCTGATGATCCAGGTTTAACCACTGAAGCGGTCCCGTCAAGTCGCAAACCGCCGGCGGGAAAAGTCGCATCCAGTATATCAAGCACAAGGTTAGAGCCGTGCTGGGCAAAAAGAGCCAACACCATGGGCTTGACGTCTTCACCGCCCACCATGGCGGTACCGATCAATTCCAGAACAGGAATTCTTGACAGTTGAAAACCAAAGGCCAGGTTCCCAGGGGTGAGCTCAGCTGGTAGCGTTTGAACCTGTTTGAGGCCGGAATGCTGATATTTAATAGCAAAGTCCTGGATTGAAGAATTCAATCCAAAAATGGACATACTCATGGCCACGTCCGCTAAGCCTGACAAGTCAATATCTTCATGACGCCCCTGAAGGCCTGACGCGGAAAATCCGAAATGAAAACCTTCAAGAAGGTTTTGAAATTCGGCAAAAAATTCCAACGGGTTGTCTGCTAACTTTGATACATTGACCATGTTCAAACCGGCAAGGCCGGATTCAATAGTAAAGCTTCCAATGCTCATGTCAGTTTCTTCAGACCAGACCCTTAGATCACGAATATGATAGTTGCCGGAAATATTCCTCTGGTCCCGGTTAATGCCGGATTTTTGTATACCTCCTTCTGCCTTGAAAAGCTCAAGACTCAAATGTTCCATGTCTTTAATTTGTTTGCCGGCAATGTCCCTCCCTGTGAGAGTAAATTGAGCGTCCCCGTAGGACAGCAGAAGATTTTCAAATATCTTTGAAAGTCCGCCCCAGTCAGAATCGTCCGCCAAACCGGTCAAGACAGGCATGAGGTCTGGAAATGCGTGAAAGTCATGATCTCTGAATTCCTTGTCATAATGTACCGATCCAATCCGCAACGCTTTCGCATCATCGCCACCCAGCACAAGGATGTTGGATGCTTCTGTTTTGCCGCGACCATTCCAGAGTGATTGAGCCCCTTCCTCCATCTGGAAGGCCAAAAGGATTTTTTCAATTGCAAGCATTTCTTGTGAATCACTATCCGTATTCCGGGAATCGGGCAGGAATTCAACATCTGTCAGAAAAATTTCCATATCTACCGGGCCTTCCAGCTTATCATACCAGATTCCTTTTATGTCCTGGTCTGCAAAACGAAGCAGACCAACGGGCATTCCCTGTTCATCATGCAGCCAGACTTGCCTGGGAAGCTGGGCTGTATAACGCATCTGCTCATTATTGATAATTTCATAACGTAAACGAAGAACATTATCCTTTAGGACGTCTTCGTCCAGGTGATAGTCAGCCAGGGTGATATCCAGATCAATGCTGTCATGTGTTTCCCTCAATAGAATGGGTCCTTTTTGCTGCAGGGGAAACCCTTTGCCATCCAGCCTGCTGGACCAGTTATCATGCAGGCGCTGGGCGCGCGGGGACAGGTCAGCAGATATTTTATCCATATCCTGGTGAGCAGCATAGACCGCAAGGGTGGAGTCGGGGCTGGTTTGATCAGCCAGGGCATTACCGCCTGATACAATCTCCTGGCTGGACTCGAGATTTACCGTCCCGGCCAATGTGTAGCCGGCGAACAAAAGCGAAGCCAGAACAAATAACAAAATAACCTTTTTCATGTTTTACCTCATTTTATGGCATGAGCATTTCCAGGGATCCCTTGCCTGTAAAAATTTTATTCAGATTTTTAAATTAAGATAAAAAAGCATTTGCTAAATAATAAAACTGGCAGGTTGAGTCAATGGCGATCCTATATTTATTCAGGCCTGGAATGGAGGAGCTCATTGTGAGCAAACAAAACGTAACCTGCCGGCTTGCTGAGAAAATTTGCCTGCAAAGCGTTTACTTAAAGCCAGCCACAAAAAGAAAGGGACTTACATTTTAATTGTAAGTCCCTGAATATTTGGTGCGCCCGGCAGGATTCGAACCTGCGGCCTACGGATTCGTAGTCCGGCACTCTATCCAGCTGAGCTACGGGCGCGTAAAATTTGAAAAATTATGTTTTTCTTGATTGTTAGTCAAGAATTTTGTGATTTCTTTTCATCCGAATCAATAATCTCAAGGTCTGGATAGTCAATTTCGTAATCCTGTCCGGAATGCAAAGGCTTTTTCCTGGCAGCGGGTTTTTCCTGTAATTGAAAATCCGGTTCTGATTCAAATCCCGGATCAATATCACAAGAAAGGTCCAGACCTGGTGACGAGGAAAAATCATCTCCAGCGGCTTTGCCCTGTTCTTTTAAAGATAGTAATTCCTGGTCTGGGTGGTCGCTTTCCTGGAGAGAATGGAAAGAAAGATTATCAGGATCAACAACCTTTCCGGCCGACTTTTCCAAGCCTGACTCCAGCCAGCCATCCAGAGCAGGCTCAAGCCATTCAATGCCCAGCTTTTTTCTCTCTTCGGTCCAGTCCAGTCCGCATTTGGGACATGTATCCATATGGTCATAGGATATGTATTTACATTTAGAGCAATACAATTTTCATTCCTGCCTGTTTTCTTCATTTATTTTTTCTGCTTGAGCTTTTGCATTTCCTCCTCGCGCAACGCTCTTCTAAGGACCTTGCCAACAATGGTCTTTGGAAGTTCTTCCCTGAATTCCACCTGCTTGGGAACTTTGAACCCGGCCAGCTTTTCCCGGCAAAAAGAAATAATTTCCACTTTAGTCAGATTCTCTCCATCTCTGGGAACCACAAAAGCTTTGATGACCTCACCCCTGGTTTCACTTGGTATTCCAACGCTCACTGCTTCCTTGACCTTTGGATGCTCGTACAGGACTTCGTCGATTTCTCTGGGGTATACATTATATCCGCCTGTAATAATTAAATCTTTTTTGCGATCCACAATATAAAAATAGCCTTCTTCATCCATATAGGCTATATCACCTGTGTAAAGCCAGTTGTTTCTGATGGCTCCGGCAGTTTCGTCGGGGAGATTCCAGTAACCCTTCATGACCTGGGGACCCTTTACGATCAATTCTCCAATCTTGCCAGGTGGAAGCTTGACCGTTCCCAGCTCCATGTCTACAATTGCGGCGTCGGTATCCGGAAAGGGCAACCCGATGGATCCGTATTTGCGTTTACCGCGTAAAGGATTCAAGTGGGTAATGGGCGAGGCTTCTGTCAGGCCGTATCCTTCAATTATTTCAGCGCCGGTCATTTTGTTGAACCTCTCTATGACTTCAACCGGTATGGGAGCTGACCCTGAAACACAATAATTGATCGAGGAAAGATCAAACTGATCAATGTCCTTTTGCTGTAAAAGGGCATTGAATACTGCTGGAGCACAGGGGAAAATGGTGGGCTTGACCTTTTGGATGGCCTTTAAAACATCCCTTGGCACAAATCTGGGATAAGGGGCCAATGTGGCACCGATGGCAGTTGCAAAATTGACGCACACCGTCAGTCCGTATATATGAAAGTACGGTAAAAGGCCCAGTACAGTGTTTTCAGGACCCACTTCATGCAGCATGGCAACTGCCTGCTTGACATTTGCCGACAAGTTATAATGGGTGAGCATTACTCCCTTGGACACCCCTGTGGTGCCGCCCGTGTATTGCAAAGCGGCCAGGTCGTTTTTGGGATTTGGGGTGTACTTTATAAAAACCTCACCCTTTTTAACAAGTTTTTTCCAGGGCATAACTTTTTGGCCGTCATAAGGCACGTCAGGCATTTTCTTTTCCCGGCGCATTTTCAGATTGTACAGCAAAGTCAGGGGAAAACGCAGGCAGTCAGGTATACGGGTTATAAATACCCTGGTGATTGGGAAACGGGGCATGAGTTCTGATATTTTTGGCCACAACAGATCAAGGGTGATGAGGAATTTGGTTCCGGAGTCAGTAAAATGGTGGATCATTTCCTTTTCCATATATAATGGATTGGTCATGACCACTGTGCCCCCGGCCTTGAGAACTCCCCAGTAAGCAATTATTGTCTGGGGCAGGTTGGGCAGCATGATTGCCACCCTGTCGCCGGGACTGAGTCCGAAACTTCTCAGGTTGGCGGCCACGGTTTCGGACAGTTCTTTGAGTTTATGATAGGTAATTTTCCAGTTATTGAACACTATGGCTTTTCTCTGGGGATACTTCCCAGCTACGCGGTCCAGGTAATCATAAACAGGCACCTCTTCGTAATGCAGACTGTGACTTACTTCCTGGTCGTAATTTTCAAGCCAGGGACGTTCGATGTCATTTTTCAGCATGAGTAACCTCGAATTGGGATTTTGAACTTAAAATACACACGCAAAGCGGGATTGCTGAAAGGCTTTGGAAGTATTGACTTATGGCTTAGAAAGATTGATGAAAAAATCCTTTACAAAAAAACTCAAAGTATTATTTTTCTAGATGCTATCTGGAACTTTTGATAATAAGCAACTCTGCAGTCTATGTTTTGAGAAACCTGAAAAGATTCTGTTCATTAACTGTGTTTTTCAGTCTGCCGGACAGACAGGAATAACCTGGATCCCCTTTGAAACGGGCGGTTGAACCTGATTGTTAGTGAAGCAAAAGGCTTTAAAAGACAGCTAATGGTCCAATATCAGAAATAAAGACAATAAACAAGTAACCACCAGACGTGACAACATCTGGAATAGTTGGAGGTTAAGAATGCGTAAGCTTTTAACAGGATTCACTTTTTTTATTTTTATTGCCATATGGGCATGGTCCGGTTCATGGGCTGCCTTGCCCCAGTTCGGGGATCTGGCTGAAAAATCCGGCCAGGCGGTTGTAAACATCAGTACAGTAAAAATGGTTGATCGTCCGGATATAAGCCAGTTTTTCAGGGGATTTCCAGAAAGAAGACATCCCTTTGAGGATTTTTTTGAACAGTTCGAACGATTTTTTGGAGCCCCTGAACGTGAACGGGAGCGTCCTCAAAGGGAGCAGCGTTCCCTGGGATCGGGTTTTATCATTTCTGATGACGGGTATATCGTTACCAACAATCATGTTATCAAGGATGCTGACCAGATTAAAGTAACTTTTCAGGTCAATGGGCGAGATACAACCTTTGACGCCGAGGTTATCGGGACTGATCCTGAAACCGATCTGGCCTTGTTAAAAATTGATGCGGACATTGATCTTCCCATCCTGGAATTCGGCGATTCCGACCAGCTCAGGGTCGGGGACTGGGTTGTGGCCATTGGAAATCCCTTTGGTCTGAGCCATACGGTGACTGCCGGGATTATCAGCGCCAAAGGCAGGATAATCGGCGCGGGACCATATGACAATTTCATCCAGACAGACGCTTCCATTAATCCTGGCAACAGCGGAGGTCCCCTGCTCAATCTCAAGGGAGAGGTCATCGGGATCAACACTGCCATTGTAGCGGCGGGACAGGGGATTGGTTTCGCCATCCCAAGTTCCATGGCCCAGGACATAATTGATCAGCTTCGTACCGAACAGAAGGTCAGGCGCGGCTGGTTGGGAGTAACGATTCAGAATATTGACGCCGATACTGCCAGAGCCCTTGGTCTTGATAAGCCCGAAGGAGCCCTTGTCGCCGATGTGACCAGAGGAGATCCCGCGGAAAAGGCCGGAATCAGGGCCGGGGATGTTATTATTGCCATTAATGATATGCCCGTGGAGAACTCTTCTGACCTGACCAGGAAAATCGGGGGCATTACTCCGGGCTCCAAAATAAAGATCACCTTGTGGAGAGACGAAAAGAAAAAGAATGTAAATGTCACCCTTGGGGAAAGAGACATGGAAAGACTGGCCAGGGGGCCTGAGCCTGAAGAGGAAACTGAAGCAAAAGCGGATGAACTGGGGCTCAGCCTGAGGCAGCCTACCCAGCAGGAGGCTTCGGCCCTTGGCTTTGACAGACCAAGAGGGCTCCTGGTCACTCAGGTTGCCTCTGGATCAAAAGCCTTCAGGGCCGATGTTATACCCGGAGATCTTATCCTCCAGGCAAATGGAAAAAATGTAAACAGTGTTGAGGAGTTCAATACAATACTCAGGGAAGACGCGCGCCCCAAAAATGTGCTCATGCTGTTGATCAACCGGCAGGGGCAGAATCTGTTCAGAACCATTCCCCTTGATAATAATCAACAGTAAAATCAGAAGCCACAGACGCCGGACCACCTGTCCGGCGTCTGACTAACAAGGGGTCGGCATGGGCAGGCAGTTCAGCTTGAAAACAGGATGCAAGATTAATCTATACCTGAAAATCATCAAGCAAAGAAGCGACGGCTATCATATAATTGATTCAGTGTTTTATCCTCTTGCGAAGCCTGCTGACCATATTGACATAATTGAAACAAAAGGTTCGGGCCTTACAGTGAAATGCTGTCCCCCTGAGCTGGAAAATGAACAAAATATCCTGCACAAAGCCTATGATCTTTTTGCCACGGCCACTGACTTCAGGCCGGGACTCAGGATTTTTCTGCACAAGAATGTGCCAGTAGGAGCCGGGCTTGGAGGCGGAAGCTCCAATGCCGCCACCGTGCTTGCTGTTCTCAACAAAATGGCCGGGGCTCAAAAGCTTGAACATTACAGCCTCATGTCCCTGTCAGCCCGGGTCGGTGCTGATGTTCCCTTTTTTTTCTCCAATAAGCCAGCCAGAGTTAAAGGTATTGGGGATATTCTTTCACCCTGCGCCGTCGACCTGAAAGGTTTGATGATGATTCTCATCTGCCCGAGAATCCATGTAGATACTTCATGGGCTTACAAGCAATGGGACCTGAATCAAGAATCGTCAGGCCCCGAATCCAAAGGCTTGACAAGCATTTCAACAACAGATAGTAATTCCTCTCTTGATGAACAGCTGATTTTAAGCAATAGTTTCGAAAAGGTGGTTTTCAGGTCTTTTCCGGAAATCAGAAAAATCAAAACATCCATGCTTGAAAACGGCGCAGCAGCCTGTGTTATGAGTGGTTCCGGCTCCAGCCTGACAGCTTTTTTCAGGGATCAGGCCAGCGCCTGCCGGTCATGCGACCTGCTCGATCGTCATTCCATACCTTTTTATTTTTATAATCTGTAATTACTGGGGTGTAGCCAAGCGGTAAGGCAACGGGTTTTGGTCCCGTCATTCGAGGGTTCGAATCCTTCCGCCCCAGCCAAAAAGAGGTTTGAGAATATGTCCAGTTACGGAGAATTGAAAATCATTACAGGTAACGCCAATCCTGAACTTGCCAGAGGAATATGTGATCACCTGGGAATGAATTTAAGTCCCACACTGGTTTGTACATTCAGCGACGGAGAAAGCAGAATTGAAATCGGGGACAATGTGCGGGGGGACGATGTCTATGTTATTCAGCCGACATGTGCTCCGGTCAACCATAATCTCATGGAGCTGTTTTTAATGCTGGACGCCTTGAAAAGAGCAAGCGTGGGCAGGGTAACAGCTGTTGTTCCTTACTACGGATACTCAAGACAGGACCGTAAGGTTGTGCCCAGGGTGCCCATCAGCGCTAAGCTGGTTGCTGATTTTATCAATATTTCAGGAGTAAACAGGCTTTTGACCATTGATCTTCATTCCGGACAGATTCAGGGTTTTTTTAATATTCCAGTGGACAATCTCTTTGCAGCCGAGGTTCTCTTGAATTATCTTCAACAGTTCGGGGATCAGGCAGTGGTTGTTTCTCCCGATGCAGGCGGAACTGAACGGGCCAGGGCTTACGCCAAGAGAATCGGTGCTGATCTGGCCATCATTGACAAAAGGCGTGAAGTTCCCAATAAATCCCAGGCCATGCGGGTCATTGGAGATGTTCAGGATAAAGTAGCCATTGTTCTTGATGATATGATAGATACCGGCGGAACCATGGTTGAGGCCGCCAAGGTATTAACTGAAAAAGGGGCGAGCAAGGTGGTGGCATGTGCCACCCACCCAGTGCTTTCCGGGCCGGCTGTGGAGAGACTTGAGAAGTCCTGCTTTTCAGAAATTGTGGTTACAGACACGATTCCTTTGGCTGAAAAGGCCAGGGCCTGCTCCAAGTTCAAGGTTATTTCCGTGGCCAGTCTGCTGGCCAAGGCTATACATAATATTCATACAGAATCATCGGTCAGTGTGCTGTTTTCACACTAAAACTCACATTAATTATTTAAACATTTCAAGACGAGCTGAATAAGGAGAAAAGGATGTCCGAACTTGTCAATTTAAAATTGGAAATCAGAGACAAAACAGGCAAGGAAGCTTCCAAAAAGCTTCGCGCCAACGACTATATCCCAGCAGTCTTTTACAACCCTGAAGGTGTAAATATCCCCTTGAAGGTCCGTGAAGGCCTTTTTCACAAGATCTGGATCAAGGCTGGGTCCACCTCAGTGGTTGAGCTTGAATTTGATCAGGACAACAAGACGGTTAAAATGCCCGCTATGATCTGGGCTGTGGATAAACATCCCTACAAAACCGTTTATACTCACATTGACTTCTACGGAGTTGACCTGACCAAGGAGATCACTGTTTCAGTGCCTGTTGAAGTCAAAGGAACCCCCAAAGGCGCCGAGGACGGCGGAGTCATTGAAATTTACAGGCAAACACTGGATTTGACCTGTCTGCCTGTAAATATCCCTCATCAGGTTATTGTTGACGTTAGCAAGCTGGAAATCGGCGATAATATCAATATTGAAGATATTGAGCTTCCTCCCGGAGCAAAGGTTGATTACGAGGAAAATTTTGCTGTTGTAGGACTCATGCCCCCATATCAGGAAAAGGCCGAACCAGAAGCTGAAGAAGGCGAAGAAACTGAAGAAGGCGAAGAAACTGTGGAGAGCGGAGAAAGCAGCAGGGAAGAGTAATAACTCTCTCCTGTCTGTTCTTATTCGCTCCTACTGGTTTTGCTATGGATGAAAGCCCCTTTTGCAGGGGCTTTATTTTTGGGATTGATTTTGGAGATTAATTGTCCATTATCCTGCATCTGCCTGTGTTGTTTAAATTCTGGTGCTGATTCAGGTTTTCTTTCCAGGTGGGTGCCGGGCTGGAACTGCTGTCTGCTGGATAAAAATTTTTTTTGACGCGGTGCAACTGGCAATTTTGCGCGCAGAATTTTTGTTAACCAAAAGCTGAATATGAGTGTTACCGGCATAATTTGTGGCCTTGGCAATCCCGGGCCAAGGTACGTCTTCACAAGACATAACGCTGGATTTATGGTGCTTGACAGGCTTATTCAATCCGCCGAAGAAATTACAGATGAACAGGTTCGCCTGAAAAATGAAGCTGCCCACGATATCCTTTGGGAATGGGGCAGGCTTTACTCCCCAGACAAATGGCTGCTCATAAAGCCACTGACCTTTATGAACCGAAGTGGAGTTGCTTTGTCAAAGGTATTCTCAAAGGCCATGGTGGATGTGGACCGGATTTTGGTCATCCATGATGAAGTAGACCTGCCTCTGGGTAAAATCCAGATTAAGTCCGGGGGAGGACTGGCCGGCCATAAAGGGCTTCTTTCCATAGCAAATGAACTCGGAACAAGGGATTTTGCCAGGCTAAGATTTGGCGTTGGTCGACCTGAAGCTGGCCTTGACCTTTCACGGTATGTCCTGGATAAATTTCTATCCACTGAAATAAATCTTCGGGATGAAGCCTTGGACATGGCTGTTCAGGTCATCAGGTCTTTCCGTGATCAGGGATTGATGGGTGCCAGGGATAAGATTTCAATATTATTCAACAAGCCAAAGTAAAAACATGCATCCAGTAAGTTCTGTCCGCGTTTATCCAGCTAATTTTCATGATACCCGAATTATAATAATTTCGTATCTATAAAAATCAACCTGAATAGTCGTGGACTATCTTAAAGATTTGGTGTATATAAAACGATTAGGGGGAATAACAAACTCTTTTTTGCTTTAATATGCCATATTTTTTGAAGCACTGATGAAGTCCCCCGCTAGCGTAGCCCTGGCAATTCATATTGAAAATTATATTCAATTTTGCTTAATCATGGGCCCTTGGAGGTTAATGGTGTTTTCTGTTGGTGAATTAGTAGTATACCCGGCCCAGGGAGTGGGTAAGGTTGAGAAGGTTGAAGAACAGGATGTGGGAGGCGCTCAAACCAAGTTCTATATTGTTCGTATCCTCAGCAATAATGTCACCTTGATGGTACCGGTAAGCAATGCCGATAATGTCGGTCTTCGCTCAGTGAGCGACGAAAAGCGGGGGATTGATATACTTAAATACCTGGAAGATCGTTCCGATTTTACAGGATACTCCGGACAGAACTGGAACCGGCGTTATCGGGAATATTCTGACAAACTCAAAAGCAAAGACCTGATAGATGTGGCTTACGTCCTGAAAGAACTCTTTCTCATCAGCAAGGATAAAGATTTGTCCTTTGGGGAAAGGCGGCTATTGGAGCAGGCCATGGGACTCATTACCATGGAATTGTCCTATGCTCTTTCTGTTGATCAGAGCCAGGCAAAATCGAAAGTTGAACTACTTTTCGCGGATGTTATCAACCGGAATAACATGGAAGAAGATCAAGAGAAAAAAAAAGTGGAATAAATCTGATTAAAACCCTTGCCAAAGAATAAACGCAAACATATACTTAACTAACTTGAAAGGGCAGATCAGCCGTTTTAGACGGATTGAACCAGCATTTTACCGTCCTTTAAATCCAACCAGACCTGGGTTTCCAGATATAAATCGCAAATTTAATAGTAATAGAATGTTTAAGGCATCATGATGCCGGACAGTACATACCCATCTCAATGCCTGCCCGGTTAATGAAAGATCTTTTCCGCTCCAATTGACTGGGGACATGGGGTCTGGTTTTTTCCCAAAACTGGTACTTTATTATTGTCCGCTATTTTCCTTCTGCTGACTTATTTGTTGATTTAGGCTTATCCAAAAGTAATTAGACAGCTAAAACCTAAGCCAAGTCATGGTATTTACTGGCAATGATCCCGGCATCAATGCTGATGTCTGAGTTGAGTAATGCCAATTTTATTTACTTGAAGAATTGATCAATATAAAAATACATTTAATGTCTGCCATGCCATGAATGTGGGTACATTTTGCACTTTCCATCCTGTAACTCTGTACATGACACAGTATTTGTCTAACATTTCTCCTTTTAATCCAGCTGAAAAAGAATTTTTTTTCTGCTTATTACATTCACATATTCCCGTGATCACAGTCAGATAATGCAAAATTTCTCTGCGGTGGATACGTTATTTTAAATAGTTAGGCTTATAAATTTTATCATAAACAACTAAACAATTCAATTATTTCTCAGGAGACATTGTTAATGAATTTATCCGATCTAAAAACCAAGTCAATGCAAGAGCTCATGAATCTGGCCAAAGAATTCGAAATTGAAAATCCCAGCGGAATGCGCAAACAGGAGCTTATTTTTGCCATTCTACAGTCATGTGCTTCTCAAAACGGCTCAGTGTCAGGGGAAGGAGTACTTGAAATTCTCCCCGACGGGTTCGGATTTCTGCGTTCTCCCATGTACAGCTTTATGCCCGGTCCGGATGATATTTATGTTTCTCCCTCACAGATCAGGAAATTTGGACTGAGAACCGGGGACGTGGTGTCAGGACAGATTCGTCCGCCAAAAGAAGGTGAGCGCTACTTTGCCCTGTTGCGGGTCAATGAAGTAGGTTATGGTAATCCAGCAGAATCCAAAAGTCTGGTTCTTTTTGACAACCTGACACCAATTTACCCGGACGAGCGTTACATTATGGAAAACGGGTCAGAGAGGTATTCCACCAGGATCATTGACCTGCTCACCCCTATTGGAAAAGGTCAGCGAGGACTTATAGTAGCCCCTCCCAGAAGAGGAAAAACAATTCTGCTGCAGAACATTGCCAATTCCATAAACGCCAATCATCCTGAAGTTTTCATGATAGTCCTGCTCATTGACGAACGCCCTGAAGAAGTTACAGATATGGAAAGAACAGTCAAAGCAGAGGTGGTCAGCTCCACTTTTGACGAACCCCCGCAGCGACACGTTCAGGTTGCTGAGATGGTTCTTGAAAAGGCCAAGCGGCTTGTTGAAAGAAAAAAGGATGTTGTGGTACTGCTTGACAGCATTACCCGTCTTGGCAGGGCTTACAACACAGTAGCTCCTTCTTCAGGCAGGGTGCTTTCAGGTGGGCTTGATTCCAATGCCCTGCAAAGACCTAAAAGATTTTTCGGTGCTGCCAGAAACATCGAAGAGGGGGGCAGTCTGACTATTCTGTCAACAGCACTGATAGATACCGGTTCCAGAATGGACGAAGTGATTTTCGAAGAATTCAAAGGAACAGGAAACATGGAAATATACCTTGACCGCCATCTGGCGGACAAGAGAGTATATCCATCCATTGACATCAACCGTTCCGGCACCCGCAAGGAAGACCTGCTCCTTGATCCGGAGACCTTGAACAAGGTCTGGATCCTCCGCAAAGTGCTCGCCCCCATGAATTCTATTGACAGCATGGAATTTCTGCTTGATAAGATTAAAGGGACCAAAAGCAACAAAGAGTTTCTGGATATGATGAATAAATAGGCCTGTGGAGAGCTCTGTACAGCAACTGTTCTGTCAGTTTCTTTATAGATCATGCAGTTCAAAACAGAGTTGTCTTTTTTCCTGGGCAAGTCTTATTTATCAGTCCTTTCAAAAAAATGTTACACATAATCACCAGACATTTTCTGCATGCTTTAATTGTATTCACCCTGATCCTGCCTCCATCATCAGTCAATGCCTCTATTTTTGGCGAATTTACCATTTCTGATGAGGCTGAACTAGGGAAAAAAGTCCATAGACTTATCCGGGCTCAACTCGAGGTTATTGAAGACCCTGAGATAGTTGAATACATTAAAGATATAGCTGCCAGACTGGAAAAAGCCGCTCCTCCCCAGCCCTTTCCTGTCACAGTGGATGTAGTCAACCACAACGCGGTCAACGCTTTTGCCACTGTTGCCGGGTATATGGTCATTTTCTCAGGATTAATATTAAATATTGAGACTGAATCCGAACTCGCCTCCATCATGGCTCACGAGCTGGCTCACATAACACAGCGGCATGTGGCCAGGAATATTGAACGCTCCAAGCTCATCAGCATGGGATCACTCATCGGGATTCTGGCCGGGATCTTCATCGGTTCCGAGGCCGGAAGCGCGGTCGCGGTGGGTTCAATGGCAGGAGCCCAATCCGCTGTGCTTAAATATTCCAGAGAAGATGAACGAGAAGCTGACCAGGTAGGTCTGAACTATCTTATCCAGGCCGGATACAACCCGATCCATATGGTTTCAGCCATGCAGAAAATGAGAAGGATGCACTGGTTTTCCGGTGGCGACATCCCCTCATATCTAAGCACTCACCCTGGAATGGATGAGAGAATCGGCTATCTTAGAGATCGAATCAACAGGCTTGACCATGAGCTTCTGGAACGCAGGGATGACAACTCAAGACTGAAACGCGTCCAGACTCTGCTCAGAGCCAGGTATGTTGATCCGGCAACAGCCCTGAGTCACTTCCGGCAAGAGGAACATGAATCCTGCCTGGGACATCTTGGAAGAGGGATTGTCAACAGTCGCATGAACAGAGTGGGAGACGCAACGGAAAACTTTGAAAAACTCATGAAGTGCGACGACGATGATCCATTATTTCTGCGCGAAGCCGGGATTTTCTACTTTCAATTCGGAGATCTGAACAGGGCAGGAGAACTTTTGCAAAAGGCGGTCATGTTAAGGCCCCGTGATACCATGGCTCTGCTTTACTACGGCAGGATACTGAGTGAGAAGGGCAATCCAACAACAGCCATATCCTATCTGGAGCGCGTCCTGGAAATCATTCCAGAAGATCCCCGGGCACATGAACACTTGGCCAGGGTGTACGGAAAGATTGAAAATAATTTCATGGCCCACCTGAACATGGCCTATGCTCATATTTATGACAACAACAAGCGTCAGGCTCTGTTCCACCGCGAAAAAGCCCGAGAACTGGCCAGGGACACCTCAATGAAGAATCAGATGGATAAGCTGGATGAGGCCTATAAGGAACAGGCTCAATTCTGGAAATAAACCATTTATCCCTATGATAAATCATGGACAACCAGACTTTTTTCAGTTAGGTAAACCAATTTTGGACGGTTCTGGGAAAGACTTGCATTAAACCCATTCCCAAGAACCTTATCATTTTGTTATGCATGTTAAAGTTGTCCTTTGTTCAACACATGATATTGGACACAAAAGAAACAAAATTTCCGGTGCAGACTCTCCGGAGTCCCAGAAATTGATTAACTTCAGGAGGAACTATGTTTTTAGAAAATCTGGTCTTTGCCATGGGTCAGGCGGGCGATCCTCAGGGAGGAGCTGGTAATCCCTTCACCGCCTTTATCCCGCTCATATTAATGTTCGCCATTTTCTATTTTCTGCTTATCAGACCACAGCAGAAAAAAGCCAAAGAACACCGCCAGGTGCTGGCCAATCTGAAAAGAGGGGACACGGTACTTACCAATGGCGGAATATACGGGCGAATAATTGACATACAAAATGATGTTCTGACCCTTGAAATTGGTGATAAACTCCAGGTAAAGACCAACCGGGCCTATATTGCCGGACTTTCAGACCCCGGTCAGGATTCAGTGCAGAGAAGTTAATCCGGCCCAGTATTCAGGTTTATCAGGCCTGATGACTATTCGGTCTTCAGGCCTTTTTGCTGTTACAGGCTGTCATAAAAAGCATCTGGGCGGGTCATAATGGTCATTGCGGGTTGATGCCCAAGGTTATGATATGGGACAGATTAAGCAATCTCCTTTTTTAAGTTTAGATTGCGACTTGCTTTTCAGCTGTACCCGAAAAAAAAGTTTTAAAAGGTATTTATCCAGAAAATCGCTAAATTCAGGATAACTAATTTAAGCACGATATGGCCATAAAGGCCTTATAACCCAAGCAAAGCCTCAGGATTACAATAATGAAAGGCAATCTGAAATGGAAAATACCAGTAATATTGCTGGTTCTGATAATCAGCCTGCTGTATTTTTTACCATCATTTCCTGGAATAAAAGATTCATCTTTAGGAAGAATAATGCCTGATAAACAGGTTAACCTTGGTCTCGATCTCAGGGGCGGTATTCATCTTGTCCTTGGGGTAGAAGTGGACAGGGCGACTGAAAGGTCCCTTTCCCAGATAGGTCAGGATATCAGGGATGAAGCAAGGCTGAATGATATTCTGGTCTTAAGGCCAAGAATCAGTGACGACAACAGGCTTGAATTTACTTTGCTGCAAAAGGAGCAGCAAAGAGAATTGGAACAATTGATAAGCAGTGCCTATAATAACCTGCGCATCATTTCCAGCCGAGCCGACGATGATCAAAGGATCATATATACCCTTGATTTCACTGCTGAATACAAGGAAAACATCAAGGACATGACCCTGGACCAGGCTGTTAAGACCATACGCAACAGAATAGACCAGTTTGGCGTGGCAGAACCAGATATTCGCAGACAGCAGGAAGACCGGATTCAGGTTCAGCTTCCAGGACTTGATGATCCCCAGAGGGCTATTGCCATTATCGGGCAGACCGCACACCTTGAATTTAAACTGGTGGATGAAGAAGCTGATATTGAAAGGGCGGTGCAGGGAATCGTTCCTCCCGGCAGCAGGCTGTATTACCAGGAGATCACTCTTCCCGATGGTTCCACAGTTCAAGAACCGGTCGTTCTCAGGGCTGAAACAGCCATGACCGGCGAGTACATCACCAATGCCCACACAGCCTTTGATCAATACAATCAGCCCTACGTGTCCATAACTTTTGACAACCGCGGCTCCCGCATTTTTGAGAGAATCACCGGCGAAAATGTCCGGAAGAGGCTGGCCATTGTCCTGGACGGAAATGTTTATTCAACGCCTGTGATCCAGGAAAGGATTTCCGGCGGAAGAGCAAGCATAACCGGCAGGTTCACGGTGGAGGAAGCCCATGACCTGGCCGTTGTTCTGCGGGCGGGATCCCTGCCTGCCCCTGTTTTTGTCATGGAAGAAAGATCTGTTGGTCCTTCCCTGGGGCAGGAATCTATTGAAAGGGGTGTAAGGTCGGCAGTAATCGGCGGAGCGCTGGTAATAATCTTCATGGTTTTTTATTTCGGCTTTGCCGGGGTTGTGGCCAATACAGTTCTGGCCTTTAATATTATTCTCATCGTGGCGGGTCTGGCCGGATTCGGAGCCACCCTTACCCTGCCGGGGATAGCGGGCATTATCCTGACCATTGGTATAGCCGTGGACGCCAACGTGCTTATTTTTGAACGCATCAGGGAAGAATTAAGACGGGGGCTGTCGCCAAGGGCTGCCATTGAAGAAGGATACAACCGGGCCACATTGACTATACTTGACGCCAACGTAACCACCATCATCGCGGCGGTCATTCTTTATCAGTTTGGAACAGGACCCATCAGGGGATTCGCAGTAACCCTGACCCTGGGTGTTTTGGCCTCCATGTTTACCGCGATCTTTGTTTCAAGGGTTTTATTTGATATATGGGTTATGAGACGTAAGCCAGGAAAAGTTCTTAATATTTAAACAATTATGACCTTCAGACAAGCCAGGTCCTTGAGCGATCCTCACTTCAGCGCCCATGAGGCTCAAAGGCAGAAAAGCTTTTCATCAGACAGACAAAGGTGGAAATAAAATGGGTTTCCAGATAATCAAACCAGATACCAGTTATGATTTTATCGGCAGGCGAAGAATAGCTTATTTCCTGTCAATCTTTCTTATCCTGATAGGCCTTTTATCCCTGGGTTTAAAAGGCGGGCCAAAATTGGGGATAGATTTTGCCGGAGGCGTGATCATCCAGGTAAAATTCCAGGAGGAGGTTGAACTTTCCGAACTTACATCCATCCTTGGGGAAACAGATTTGCCTGCCCTTGTGGTGCAGAGATTCGGGGACAGGTCAGATTACGAATTTCTCCTGAGGACTTCTGCTGAAAACCTCTCGCCATCGGTGGTCAGGGACACTGTGGAAGGGAAACTGAACCAGTACTATCCGGATGACCACTATATAATTCAGCGTCTGGAAATGGTTGGACCCCGGGTGGGCGCTGATTTGCGGGAAAGCGCCCTGCACGCGCTGTTTTTCGCGGTCTTATTCATAGCCATATATATTTCCGGCAGATTCGAGCATAAATGGTTTGTGGCCGCTTTCATGGCGGCCGGAATGGCCGGGGGGGTCTATCTTCTCAAACTGATAGGCATTCCCCTGGGCTTTCTCATTTTTGCGGCCATGATCATAACCCTGATCCTCAGCTGGTACCTCAGGCTTAACTTCGCCCTTGGGGCAGTTGTGGCCCTGATACATGATATTATCATCACGGTTGGAATATTTTCCCTGCTGAACAAGGAGTTCGATCTGAGCATAGTGGCCGCACTTTTGACTATCCTTGGCTATTCTTTAAACGACACCATTATCGTATTTGATCGCATCAGGGAAAATCTGCGCAACAAAGTATCCTCATCCCTGTCCAGGACAATTAATATGAGCATCAATCAGACTCTTTCCCGGACCATCATTACCTCAGGAACTACGCTGATTGTAGTGCTCTGCCTCCTGTTTCTCGGCGGCGGAATAATCCATGACTTTGCCTTTGCTCTGACTGTGGGCATAATCGTGGGCACATATTCCTCAATATTTGTAGCCAGCCCCATTCTTCTGAGCTTCAGGCCGGTAATTGAAGAAGAAGAGGTTGAGCCAACACCTGTTCGCAGGAAACGTAAGCCAGCTTACCAGAGCAAGTAACAGGCTTAGGTTTATTTATCCACTCAAAAAGGCTTTCTGGTGCACCAGAAAGCCTTTTTGAGTGGTCATTTATCAGGCCAGGATCTGGGCAAAACCAGGATTTAAAACATATCCGCCTCAGTCTCTTCAATGGTCTTTTCAATGCTTTTCCTGAGTTCATCAGGCAGGCCCATGATATCAACATTCATAAACCCGCGGACAATGGTTGATGTGGCCTGCTCTTCATCCAACCCCCTGGCCATGAGATACTCGATCTCCTCCTGAGCTATTTTTCCCACGGCTGCTTCATGGGAAAGCTCAACTCCGGCCACGGTTCCTTTTAATTCAGGAATGGCGTGAATGACCCCATCGCTTAAAATAAGCCCCTTGCACTCCAGATGCCCTTTGGCCGGTACCGCATTGCCCTCAATGATGCCGGGAGCGATAATAGTTCCTCCGGTGGTGATTGTCCGGGAAATGATCTCGCCCTTTGTTTCAGGCGCGTTGAGGACTATCTTGTTTCCAGAGTTGATATGGGAGCCTCTGGGGGCCACAAGAATGGAATTAAACCTGGCTACCGCCCCTCGACCGTTAAGATAAACAGCCGGATATGATTGAACCGAGCGCACTTTTTTCAGCAAAATATAATTGCTTGAGTAGACACCATCTTCTTCAACAATGGCTACTGTCCTGGGACGGACCATAACTTCCTCGCCCCAGTTGTGAACCATGGTAAAGGTCAGTTTCCCACCTTTTTTTATGTATATTTCAGATATCCCCAGGTGCATGGCTGAACTGATATTGGCTGCGGTGGTGCAGCCGGTGATAATGTGCAGTTCTGAGTCTTCCTCGACTACGACGATGTTATGAACATTCTGTCCAATGTTTTCTCCCTTGATGAAAAGGCAGGACTGAACAGGATCCTTTATTTTAGCACCCTTTTTTGTTCTGATGAAATATCCGCCATGGATTTTGGAGGCTGCCGCCCGGGTAAATTCATCCTTGTCTTTATCCACGGCCTGCCAGTAGTATTCAGGGAGCCCGTCGTACTTATCCAGAGCTTCTCGTGTATCCATGATCTCCACGTCTTTCTGGCATGAACGGCAATGGGCCTTAGAATGGTTTATGTGCAGGTATGTTCCGCTGCGCTTTGCTTCGCTGGCATCAATTCCAGCCATCAGCAGCTGAGCCTTGTCTTCTTTGCTCAATCCTTTCAGATTGGCCATGGCAGGGATTTCGTCCTGCTCAAAGTTGAATTTTCCAAGATCAACCTTTGGCTCGGTGGTAACTTTATCTAGTTTAGGCATCTGACACACTCCTTGTATCCGTACTTGCTTATGTGATCCAGTATATCCCGGGGCCTGGCGGTGCAGCATAAAACACCATTGTACAGCACCTGACCTCGATCAGCGTTTATGTAATCCAGTATATATCCGGTATGGGTGATGATCAGCCCGGATGTTTTATACTGAGATTGCAACTGCTTGAGCGAAGCACTGTTGTCGGGTTCCTGAGGCCCGTCCAGGATGGCTCTGGCGGTTTTGCCGATCAGGGCCATATTTTCAAGGTCAACACCGGATTCAGGTTCATCAAAAAGAACCAGACTGGGATTCTGGGCCATGAGCTGCAATATTTCCGAACGCTTGATCTCACCCCCGGAAAAACCAGAGTTTATATCCCTGTCCAGAAAATTGGTCAGATTGACTTTCCGGGCCAGCTCTTCAACATCCACTCCACTGTCTCCCGCGCATAATTTGACCATATCCCTGGTCTTAAGACCGTGAATAGTGGGAGGCCTTTGAAAGGACATGCCTATGCCCAGCTTTGCCCGTTCGTAAGTTGGTTTGCTGGTGATATCTTCTCCTTTAAAGGATATGCTGCCCTGGGTAACCTCATATCCAGAAAAACCCATTAGAGTCATAAGCAAAGAGGTCTTGCCAGATCCGTTGGGACCAAATAAAATAAAGGTTTCGCCCTGTTCTATCTCCAGGTTGATGCCCTTCAAGACCTCATTGTCGCCTACATTGACGTGCAGGTCCTGTATTTTTAACATTGTCAACTCCATAAATTAAATTATTGTACCGAAATCATTTGACTTTGTGCAAAAGCCGCCGCTAACCGGTTTATTCTAAAAAAATTCTTTTTTGCGCCTGATTTTCTCATAACAATAGTAACATCTTTTCTTGTTTCTGAAAAGAGGGAGAATCGCCATGCCAACAATAAAGCCGCCTGCGTGCGCCCACCAGGCCACGCCTTTTCCTGTACCCAGAATATCAGAACCCAGGGCTGAAACAACTTGAATGACAAACCATACTCCAAGAAAAATCACTGCTGGAATTTCAATTATATATGGAATAAATATAATGGGAATAAATGTTATCACCCTGGAGTGAGGATAAAGCAAAAGATAAGCGCCCATAACTCCGGCAATGGCGCCAGAGGCCCCTACCACCGGAACTTGCGAATTCATGTTGAATAATATGTGCACAACCAGAGCTCCCGCTCCGCAAACCAGATAAAAAACAAGAAATCTGAAGGGACCCATTACGTCTTCAATGTTGTCGGCAAATATCCAAAGCATCCAGGTGTTAAGGATAAAATGTAAAAAGCCGCCATGGATGAACATGTGGGTGATCAGGGTATAATATCCGCTGTCAGGGTAACCAATCATCAAGGCCAGATCCGGCTGGGTCAGTCTGATGGGAACAACTCCGAAAAGATGAAAAAATCTGGCCAGATTAACTGGACTTAGACCCATGGTGTACACAAAAACAACGGCATTAAATCCGATAATAGCCCAGACCATATAAGGTCTGAATACGTTGGGGATGCTGTCTTTAAGGGGGATCATGTCTGGCCTTGTGCATCAAACTCAAAAAGTTTTTTGAAAAAACCAAACCTTTTCTGAGCGTTTCGACTTCTCAAGTACCAGAGCACCCTGGCCAAAGCTTTAACTTTCAATTCAAGATCAGGCCGGTGCAAAGAATTGTCCAGCACCAATGAACATCTTTTGAGCTTTGAGACCTGGCTCATCTGGGATTTATCCAGAACAGAAATCTGCTCTTGAGATATGTTTCTTTTTTTTGCCAATCTTCTGTATCTGGTTATATCAGGACAGAACACCCCGGCTACAAGGTCACATTCATTATCCATTCCGGTTTCAAAGACCAGGGGAATCTCGGCGAATCCGACACGCTTATCCCTGTTTTTCTTCCAGAATTCCTCCAGCCTGTACCTGACCAGGGGATGGATAAGATGATTAAGCTCCTCAAGAATAGCCTTGTCTTCACAAATTGCCCTGAAGAGCTTTGTCTTGTTTACAGGCTGATCTATTCCATCAATAAACATGTTTCCAAAGCGGCTTTTGATGATTCTCCAGCCGTCATTGCCTGGTTCATAAAGTTCAGCAACGCATTTGTCAGCCGTAAAAACCGCGAAGCCGTTTTTTTCAAGCAAAGTCATTACAGTGCTTTTTCCGGAACCCATGGCCCCGGTTATCACGACTCTCTGGACCTTGCGCTCCAGGTAGAGAACAGAGCGGATGAAATCTTTTGGCGGCGGTTTGGTAAAACTCATCATCTTTCCCGTGGAAGGGTGGCTGAAATCAAGTCTCGCGGAATGCAGCAGCTGTCGCTTAACCAGTTTTGCCAGGGAGTTTTGCTTAAAATCCATGGATGGTCTGATCCTGCCGCCATATAAATGATCTCCAAGGACCGGATGTCCCAGCCTGGCCATGTGCACTCTGATCTGATGGGTTCTTCCGGTAAGTATTTCCAGCCTTACAAGAGACCATATTTTATTGATCCCGCGGTGAAGTATCTGATATCTGGTTATGGCGCTGCGTCCATCCCTGACCACAGCCATTTTTGTCCTGGATTTGGGATCCCGGCCCAGGGGATAATTTATCCCACCATGTTCCGCTTCAGGGCAACCATGAACAATTGCCAGGTATTCTTTCACCACTTTCCGGTCATGAAAGGATCTGGCCAGATTCTTTTTGCTCTGGGGGTCAAGAGCAACGACCATAAGTCCGCTGGTGTCCCTGTCCAGGCGGTGAACTATCCCTGGCCTGTCACCAGAAAATTTTTTCATGGCCCGAGGATATTTTTCCAGAAGATAGTTGACCAGAGTATGTTCATCAAGGGACTGAGCCGGATGAACGCTGATTCCGGCCTGTTTGTTCAGAACCAGTACATGATCATCCTTGTAAATTTCATCCAGCAGACCCTTCTGGGGCTTTGGATCGGCCTCGTCTATCCGGGCACTGACAACAACCCTCTGGTCAGGGAAAAGATTCTGGGAAGCTTTGAAGCACGGGACATCGTCAACCAGGACCAGGCCGTTCTTAATCCATGACTGAACTGTAGTCCTGGCCGGATGATCTCCAGGAAAATACTTTAAAACAAGCTTATCCAGTCTTGACCTGGCGTCACCCTTCCCGACAATAAACATGAAGTCCTGACGCAATGGATCTTCCTCAGTTTAGTATGTATATTTTCCGGTGAACAATGGCAAGGTTATACCGGCTTCATATTCATTGTTGTGAATTTGACCGGGCGGGCGCAAGCGGGAGTTATCAGCTATTGTTCCAGAAGGCTGCTTAACCTGCCTCGGATTCAGAGGTCCGGCAAATCCTGGCGCGGATGTCACTCCAGGGAAGCCTGTCATTCCCGGAATGAGAGATCAGGGGCATGGAAACCAGTAAAAAACATGCTTAAAAATTGAAATTCAGTTTTTCACGAACAAGGTCCAAAGTTCTGGCGGATTCCATTCTGGCTCGTTCATTGCCGGCATCCAGTATTTCCTTGATCAAGGCCGGCTTATTCTCAAGTTCTCTTCTTCTTGCCTGTAAAGGTCTCAGAAAATCTTCCAGGTAAGTCAGCAGGACTTTTTTGCAATCAACGCAACCCCATTTAGCACCCGTGCAACTGGCTATTATTTCATCTCTCTGACCCTTTGGGGTCATAAGGTGGTGGTATGGATAAAGGTTGCACACTTGTGGATTGCCTGGATCAGACTTGCGCATGCGGCTGGTGTCGGTGAGCATGGACATGACCTTGGGCCGGACTGATTCCATTTCCTCTCCCATGTAAATGCAATTACCGTAGCTTTTGCTCATTTTACGACCATCCAGCCCGGGCAGCTTGGCAGTCTCAGTCAGCTTGGCCTGGGGTTCAGGGAAAAAATCACCATATAAAAAATTGAATCTGCGGGCAATTTCCCTGTTCAGCTCCAGATGTGGTAGCTGGTCCTGACCAACAGGAACATAGTCCGGCATGTACAGAAGGATGTCAGCGGACTGCAGGACAGGATAACCCAAAAAGCCGAAGGTGTTCAGGTCCTTACTGACCAGTTCCTGTCTTACTTCTTTGTAGGTGGGATTACGTTCAAGCCAGCCAAGAGGGGTAATCATGCCCAGAAGAAGACAAAGTTCAGCGTGTTCTTTAATCTGCGACTGCTGAAAGATAATACATTTTTCAGGGTCAAGACCTGCAGCGTACCAATCCTTGACCAATTCTCCCACAAAACCCTTGATCTTGAATGGTTCGGTGTATTCGCTGGTCAGAGCGTGCCAGTCAGCCACGAAATAATAACAGGTATAATTATCCTGAAGCTCAACCCAGTTTTTAAGCACCCCAAAGTAGTGGCCCAGATGCAGGGGACCCGTGGGTCTCATGCCTGATACAACACGCTTGTCTTCACTTTGAATCATGTATGAACAGCTCCTGAAATCCTGATTAAAAATAAGGCATTATGACAACTTGCTTATGATAATAAATAAGATGTAAAATATCTGACAAAGCCGAATATCCATCCAAGAGCGCCTGACAGGATCAGAAGAATAAGTATGATAAAGCCGTATTTTTCCAGCTGCATATATTGACCCGCAAGCCTGCCTGGAAGGAATGTGGCCAGTATTTTGCTTCCGTCCAGAGGAGGCACTGGCAAAAGATTAAAGACACCCAGGACAATATTTATAAAAACCGCGAACCAGATAAAGGTGCCAAGCCCACTATCAGTGGAGGGCTGCAGAGTTACAAACAGAATATAAAATACAGCGGCCAGAGCAAAGTTGGCTCCAGGGCCAGCCAGTGAAACCCAGAAAATTCCTTTTCTGGGATCTTCAAAGTATGAGGGATTGATGGGGACCGGCTTGGCCCAGCCGAATAAAAAGGGACTTTTAAGCAGTATAAGCATGGCTGGAAAGATTACAGTTCCCAGAGGGTCAATATGCCGGATTGGATTCAGGGACAGGCGGCCGGCATTCTTGGCTGTAGGGTCTCCAAAACGGTAAGCTGTATAACCATGGGATACCTCATGCAGGATAATTCCCATGAACAGAGGTACAGCTATTATAAGTATGATGGTCAGTATCTGTGTGATATCAAACATAGTCAGTGACGGCTATCATCATCCGATGATTAGGGCAAGAAAAAGCTTTGGCCATATCCAGGCAAGTAAGGACAAAAATGCCAGGAAAGTGCTGCAATAAAGATCAAGGCTGTTCTGGCTGTTATCAGTTATGGTTGGTTATTTCTTATCTGGTTTTCCCTGATAACTGGTAACAGATAACCTGTCAGAGGCGAATGTGCCGTTTTTGGACAAAGGATAGTTTTTATTGGGTTGCTGGTATAGCCCGTCTTGGAGTAGAGTGGCCTGCTACTTGGTTTCAACCCTTTTTCTTGGCTTCCAGCATGTTTCTGAGCTTGTCCCGTTCCAGTGACGCTTCATTGATCAGTTTCCGGATGGGATCCTGTCTGTCCGGGGAAGCGGCATCCAGTTCTTTTTTCAGGCGGGATATTTCCTTTTCCTGCTCGTAGAGGTCAAGGGCTATCTGACGAATGGACATGGCCTGCCTTCCTTTTATGTGTCTGTATTGAACCTTTTTTATAGGCTGTACCCTGAAAAGTGGCGATGAGCTCACCTGCTTCATTTTCCACGTTAACGCTGTAGCCTGAAAGGGTCCGGTTGGAGAATATTTCTCTGGCCCGGGCGTAAAGTATATCGCCCATCCCTGCCGGGCGGATATAGGAGATTGTCGCATTTATTCCCACAGCCACATAATCACGGGAGTTGGCGGCCGCGGCAAAGGCCAGATCGGCCAGAGTAAACAGGGCCCCGCCGTGGGCCAGTTTAAGCCCGTTTAAATGTTTATCCTGGACGGTCATTTTAACTGTGGCCGTTCCCGGTGAAACTTCCAAAACACTGATGCCGCAATGTATGGCAAATATATCATTATACGAAATAAACTCTTTAATGTCCTTCATGTATTGACCTATACCCCCAAGTGCTCATATTGACAATGCTTAAACAGGCTATTTTTCAGGAGCAGGAGTTATGAAAAGTGATGTTATAGATCAAGTCGGGCTGAATATCTGGATGAAATATGGTGAAGAAACTGTTTTCTGTCAGGGCCGGGCCCTTCTTCTGCAAAGAATCAGAGAACATGGATCTCTGCGTCAGGCTGCCAAAAGCCTCAAAATGTCCTACCGCGCGGCCTGGGGCAAGCTCAAACAGACTCAGGATATTCTGGGCCGCGATCTGGTAACTCTGACCAGTTCGAGGCCCCAGAGATATGAGTTGACTGAACTTGGGCGCGACATCCTTGAAGCGTACGAGTTGTGGCGCGGAAAAGTTGAGAAATGCGCGGCCGTTGAAGCCCAGGCCTTATCCAGCCTCCTTGAACCGCAGAAATTTGAATAATCCATCCAGTTCCCTCCAATTCCAAAAGCTATTTTTATCTTCACCCAGCGCTATGTTTTTTTTAACATAAATTTACAAACCTCCATTCTATGTTACAACTGTTTCAGGAAAATATCTGGATTTGACCTGGAGCTTATCCAGATCCCGTAAACCAGAAATCAGGAGGTTATTATTGTGAACAGGTTGACACTTATTTTATGCGTTCTGGCCCTGCTGGCAATTGGGCCTTTATCTGTCCAGGCCCAGGACAAGGTTATTACCATGAGCACCACCACCAGCACAGAAGCATCGGGGCTTCTGGACTATCTTCTGCCGGAATTCAAGAAGGACACCGGCATCACCGTGAGGGTCATGTCCAAGGGAACCGGAGCCGCCCTTCGTGACGGCATGGACGGTAACGCGGACGTGGTCTTTGTCCATGACGTGGCCAGGGAACATCAGTTTGTGGAAGAAGGCTACGGGACCAAGCGCTACTATGTCATGTACAACGACTTCATCATTGTCGGGCCGGACAGCGACCCGGCAGGCATAAATGACGCTCCTGACGCCGTATCGGCCATGAAGCTCATAGCCGAAGCCAGAAAGCCATTTGTATCCAGGGGTGACGACTCCGGAACCCATGCCAGGGAAAAACAGCTCTGGGAAGCCACCGGTCTGGCCCTGGCCGATGTCAAGTCTCCTGTTGACGCAGCTGGCTGGTATTTTTCCATTGGTCAGGGAATGGGTCCGGCCCTGTTAATGGCCGAGGAAATGCAGGGCTATGTTTTGTCTGACAGAGGCACTTACCTGCAATACAAATATGGCCGCCAGGAAACCTATGACCTTGGAATCGCTTATGAAGGCGGGGACATGCTCCAGAACCCCTATGGAGTGATCCCGGTTAATCCTGAAAAACATCCCCATGTAAAGTATGATCTGGCCCGGACGTTAGCTGAATGGCTTGTTTCAGACAGGGGACAGGAGGTTATCGGGTCATATCAGCTCCAAGACCAGCCTTTGTTTTTCCCGGACGCGAAGTAATGAGCCGGCAGGTCAGTTATCAGTGTCAGTGGTCAGTGTGAGTGGTCAGTGTGAGTGGTCAGTAAAAATAAGGAGTTATAAGCACATCATCCGGGCTGACCGGGTGATGTGCTTTAAGGCTTACCCCATTGTCATTATTGTTTGTTTTAAGGAATCAGGGCATCCATATCAGTAACTTATCCAGCCTCCTGATTTCTTAGATCTTACTTTTTGTTTTTAACTTTCAGCTTGTTACTCCTAATTATTGTGGAATAACCCATGGATTTTCTTATTCAAAGCCTGGGAGAGGCCTTTCACATGCTCTGGTCCCTGGATCCTGAGCTATACTATATCGTCTACGTTTCCCTTTACGTAAGCTTTTTCTCCACTATTATCGCTTCCATCATGGGAGTTCCCCTTGGTTTTTTCATCGCGGTTAATGAGTTCAGGGGTAAAAGAGCGGTAATTACCGTTCTCAACACCCTTCTGGCCCTGCCCACGGTGGTCATTGGCCTTTTTGTCTACGCTTTTTTGTCCCGCCGCGGTCTTCTGGGATTCTGGGGCATTTTGTACACTCCTGCAGCTATTATCATAGGTCAGGTCATACTGATTCTGCCCTGGGTGGCTACTTTCACCGTTTCCGCGGTGAGCAGAATTGACGACCGTTACAGGAGAACAGCCATGACTCTGGGGGCCAATGCTATCCAGACTTCACTGGCCATTGCCAGGGAGGCCCGCTTCGGGATCCTGGCGGCCATAATCGCCGCGTTTGGCAGGGTCATCGCTGAGATAGGCATCGCCATGATGCTTGGCGGCAATATCAAGGGTTTTACCAGGACCATGACCACGGCTATGGCCCTGGAGCACAACAAGGGCGAATTTGTCCTGGCAGTGGCTCTGGGTGTTGTGCTCCTTACGGTGAGCCTGTTGATGAACATATTCCTTCAGCTGGTTCAGGGCCGGTACGGAGGAAACCGGTGAGCCTTTACAGCTTAAAAGGTTTGAAACAGGTTTTTAACGGCCGCACAGTCCTGGATATTGATCATCTTGAGCTTTCAGAGAGTCAGGGCCACGCTCTGCTGGGCCCTAACGGATGCGGTAAAACCACTCTTCTGCATATTCTGGCCTTTTTAAGATCTCCTGCTTCAGGGCAGGTCCTGTTCAGGGGCAGGCCAGTGGAATGGAGGGAAAAAAATCTTGGCAGCCTGCGACGGCAGGTGGTCCTGGTGGACCAGCACCCCATCATGTTCACAACCTCGGTCATAAAAAACGTGGAATACGGACCAAGGATGCGCGGAGTTAAGTTAGAAGGGCGTCGTGGCATGGCTCTGGAATGTCTGGACAGGGTGGGCATGAAAGATTTTGCTCAAAGACCGGCCCACCTGCTGTCCGGAGGAGAAACACAGAGGGTGGCCATTGCCCGGGCTCTGGCCTGCGAGCCTGAAGTAATGCTTTTTGACGAGCCCACTGCCAGCGTGGATGTGGAGAACCAGGCTGTAATCGAGTCTGTCATCAGAGAGATCCGCGATGAAAAGGGTATCACAATAATATTTTCCACGCATAAGCGTCTTGAAGCAGCAAGATTGGGTGAAAACAAG
>PXDF01000144.1 GCA_003566455.1 Desulfonatronovibrio sp. | reverse complement strand
CCACTTTTTCATCATCTAAAATCTGATACACTAAACGATGTTGTATATTTATGCGACGCGAACAGGCTCCATTTAAGTCGCCTACAAGCTTTTCATAGGGAGGAGGTGACTGATAGGGATTTTTACGTAAAATTTCCAGTAATGTCTCGGCCTTTGACCGCAATTGCGCAGCGGATAATTTTTTTGCGTCTCTTTGAGCCTGTTTGGCAAAAACGACTCTCCACATTACCACTCAATTTTCTCAGAGCATTCTTCAATCGGAGTGGCCAAGCCTTTACGAATTGATTCGCGCATCCCAGGGATATTTAGCAGGTAAAGAGTTTCTTGGATGGAACGCCAATCATCTTCCGAAACCAGAACGGCGCTGCCGCGTTTACCTGTTATGACAATTGGCTCGTGGGATGTCTTTGCCTCGTCAATCAAGCGATAAAGTTTGGATCTTGCTTCAGTTGCCGTTAATGTGGGCATATTTGACCTCGACAAATAATGTGTAATTTTTGATGATGTACGACATAACGTACGTTTTGTCAAGTGATAAAATTGCAGCCTGAACGTATTGTTGCAGATTGAGATGATTGATATCCGAATGTATTATCCTCGGTTATTCCAGAATCTTGATCCCAAGAAGGAGGTTGGGATCAGGGCACAGATCCAGGTATTTTTCCCGGTCATTGATGGCGCACACTCCGGGAAAATCACCCCTCATCCCCCCGAGGTCTTTGATGATTTCAAAATGCAAATGAGGCGGCCATTGTCCGTTTTCATGAACATCGCCCACCCGGGCGATTTCCTGCCCAGCTTTTACAATTTGTCCCTTTTGAAGGTTTGTTAAGGAATTCCGGTTCAGGTGACCGTACAGGGTGAAAAAAATGATTCCCTCAAGCATGTGCTCCAAAATAATTGTGGGTCCGTAATCGCCAAAGGCCTTGTTGTCCTGCAGACTGTGCACGGTCCCGTCCAGGACGGCCAGCACAGGGGTTCCGGAGACTACCCACAGGTCCAGTCCCAGATGCAGGGTCCTGCGCTGTCCCTGATCTGGAACAGCGTCAAAAACCGCGCTATTATCGTAAATGGTCCGGTTTTCATCGTATCTGCCAATGCCGACCCGGGCGTTCTGTTCCCTTAGTTTCTGGAAAATGTACCTGCTGAAAGCGGCAGTGTCAGAAACATCTATTTTTTGAAGTTCAGGATTATTCCTGGAAAAATCAAAAGTAACCAGGTTTTCCCTGTTCAAATCATATGGAATAATTTTCGCGTTCTTTATTTCCTTCAGGGCCGATTCCAGCCGGTGTTCATTAACGTTCATGCCCTTCTCCAGAGGACGCCTTATCATTCAGAATTGTCCTGATTTCCTCAATGTATTCACTGGCCAGGGTCTGGATCTTTTCTTCATCCATGCTCATATCCTTGAGCCTTGTTTTGCCGAGAACATAGCCGATAACCTTGAGCCTTTTTTCAATTTCATCCAGGTTTTCCCTGTTGTATTCAGCCTTGAGCAGGTCCCCCCGGATATCAGTACTGAAACCGAACTCTTCAAAAACCAGCCTTATGGCTTCAAGCCGCATCACTCTCTGCGACTCTTCAGCTCCCCCGCCCTTGAAACTGAACTGAATGTAATTCTGCTCCTTATCCTGTCCCAGCAAAGAGTCCACAACCACAAAATGATATCCAAACCGGATGAGCACGTGCATGTAGTCTTTGGCCAGAAGTCCGTAACTGCTTAACAGAGACGACTTGGAAGGATCAAAAACCCCGGCGCTGACTTTATCGAATTCTTCCCAGTCAAAATGCATGATGCTGGGGTCCCACTTTATTTTTTCATGGGCCAGACCGGAAAACATGGCCAGAAAAGGTTTGCAGGACACGTCATCCAGGGAGACATTGGATTTGATATCACCATCTTGAGTCAAGCCCTCCTCCAGGTTAAGCACTCGAAAGACCAGGGGGATATCCAGATCAAGTACCTTGGACTGGTAAAGCCCCCTGCCCTTGCGATCGGCCAGGGCAAACATTTCTCTGACCCCCATTTCATGGGTAAATCGAATAAGATCATGCATGGAAAGACAATTCTGAGGAGTAAAATCTTCAGATTCAGCGTCTTTGAGATTGAGTGTGGACACGTGTTCCAGGACTTTTTTCATTTTTTTTGTCAGCCAGGTCTTTTTTTTCCTGGAAAACACTGTCCTGGGTTCAGCTTTTCCGTCATGAACAATACCGCGGTTTCCATCCAGTGTGACCAATTGGCCATTGCTGAATGTTTCCATTGCATTGGAAACATTAATGATCACGGGCAAAGAGCTTTCACGGGCAATTGTGGCAAAATGACTGGCAGCACTGCCCTCACTGGCTATTACACCACCCAGGCTGCTGATGGCGGTTGTCAGTGCCGGGTAAAGACCTCCGACTACGACAATGCTGCCTTTGGGTATTCTGGAAATGTCATCCCTGGAATCAAGAACAAAAATTTTTCCACTGACCAATCCCGGACTGGCCCATTCACCTTTGGCCAGGACAGGAAGATCAAGGTCAGGGGTATCGTTTTCAGGCTTGATGGACTGAAGGGGTCTGGTCTGCAGAATAAAAAGCTCTTCCTCCTTGTCCACCACCCATTCAATATCCTGCGGTTTTTCAAATAATTTTTCAAGGTTCAGGGCGTGGTTGTACAAACTCTCCATGTATTGGGGGTAAGAGTCAGAAAAATCAAAGTCCCTGCCTTTTTTAATAAAATACTCTCTGGCCTTGACCTCGCCGCTGACCAGCTTGTTTCCCAGGCCTGAGACAGTATATATGCCCATTTCCTCCCTGTTTTTTATACCAGAGGAATAAACAACCCCGCTTTCCCTGGCGTCCACCATTTCCAGGACCAGCACAGCCATGGGCAGAAGTTCATCAGGAAGACCGGCATGGATACGGTAGGTCATGGCTCTTGGTGAATACTTGCTGGCCAGGACCTGCTTATAGGCATGATCAAAATCTTTGGGGTCCACACCTAAAAGGCTTTTGTACTGTCCGGCAAAACTCAGATCTCCATCTTCGCCATATGCGCTTGAACGGACAGCCAGCCTTGCGTTTCCAAGCTTTTCAAGATGAGCCAGGATTTCTTCCCGCACATTGTCAGGAATTACTGCTTCCAGAATATGCCCTTGAATCTGTTGACACTGTTTTTCAAATTCATCAATGCTGTCCAGGGAAATCCGGCTTAAAACATCATTGATTTTGGGACGCAGAACATTCGCGGAAATTACGGAATTAAAAGCGCGGGTTGTGACGCAAAAACCATTGGGAACTGGAAAGTCTTTTTTTTTAATAGTTGACAGGTTACTGGCCTTGCCGCCACCCAGTTCATCACTGAGTTCTTCATCAAACCTCAGAACATAGGGGGATTCGACTTCAGGATCTTTCATGCTCAGAGCAAGGCTGAGATAAAAAGACACCTTGTTGTGATAATCCTTTAAGGCCCTGTACTTGAGGGGGTTAAGAGCTGTAATGCTTTTGATGAGTTTGCCGACACCATGATCCAGCTCGTTGCACAACTTGACCACCCTGGCATAGTCGCACGGAAGGCTTCGGTAATAGATTTCCTCAATTTCAGCCATCTTTTCAAGGCAATATCTGTCCAGGGCCAGAAGATCTCTGAAATACTGATATTTTTTGCGCAACAGGCTGCCTGGAGCGAAAATCTGCCTGGACCAGTAGCTGAAAATCTGGGTTATAAACATTTTTAATAACCGGAATTCTAGCCGCCTAAAACCTTGGCTACTTTTTCCTCAAGCTCATGTTTGTCGATTGGTTTGACCAGGTATTCATCAGCTCCCAGTTGAAGGCATTTTTGAGCGGTCTCTATTGTAGGATAACCAGTCAGCATGATTACCTTTATCTCTGGAGATATTTTTTTGGCTTCCTCCAGAACCTCAACTCCGCTCAACTTTTTCAGTTTAATGTCCAAGATAGCCAGATCAATTTTTTCCTTTTTGATAAATGACAGAAAATCTTCCTCCTCGGTAAAAGGATGAACAGCGTGATCCTTTCTTGTAAGGATTCTCTGAACCATGATCCCGGCATCATAGACATCATCAAGCACGGCAATGTTCGCCATTACTCTCCTCCGTTTCTATTTCTTCTTTATGATCCAGGGGCAACTCTATTAGAAAAACAGTACCCGGACCGAAATTTTCCGACCTGGGAAAGTCGTCGGGAAGGTATTCTCTGGGAGGAGGACTCAGAGCGGAAATTTTTCCACCATGGTCTTTAATAATCCCGAAGGAAACCGAAAGTCCCAGTCCGGTTCCCTTGCCTACACCTTTTGTGGTGAAGAAAGGATCAAAAATCTTGCTCAGATGCTCCTCTTTTATGCCTTTACCCGTATCGGCAATACTCACCACCAGCCTCTGTCTGTGGGCGCAAAGCTTGGATTTGACATATAAGGCACCGTCCTGACCTATGGCGTCGGCCGCATTGTTGAGCAGGTTGAGCCATACCTGTCTGAGCCTTTCCCTGTCCCCGGTCAAGGGGGGAATGTTTTCGTCAAGGTCCTTATATATTTTGATATGGTTCAAGGAAAAAACATGCTCAACCAGCTTGATTACTTCCAACAGGGAATCATTAATTTCCACTGGTTCACTGGCACTTTGAGAATGGCGGGAAAAACCAAGCAGATCAGCCACTATTTTCCTGCAGACTTTGGTCTGTTTTTCTATTATTTTGAGGTCGTCCAGCAAATTCTCATCCTTGATGTCTTCCAGAAGGAGTTGTGTATAACCCAGAATTATGCCCAGGGGAGTATTGATCTCATGGGCAACTCCACCGGCCAGACGTCCAAGATCTTCCATTTTCTGGGATTGGATAAGCTGTTCCTGGTATTTCTTGAGCATGGAAATATCCCTGGCAGTCAAAAGGAGTCCGATTATGCCTTCGTCCTGATCATACACAGGAACTTTGATTACATGCAGCCATTTCTGACCATCGGGACGGTCGAAACTGATCTCTTTGGACAAAGGTTCGCCGGTCATAAGTATTTGCCTGTCTTCATGGTAATTAAGATCAGCCTGATCTTCGGAAAAAATATCAAAATCGATTTTACCGATTATCTCCTCTTCACTGAAATTGAAATAATCACAAAAAGCCTTGCTGGCGAACTTATATTTCAGGTCCCTGTCCTGAAGGGTGATGAAGTCAGGGGTGACATTCATGATGGTCTTTAGAAGCCCCTGCTGCCTGGCAATGGTTTTCTCCCGCTCGGTAAGCTCTTCAATGTGCTTTTTGACTGTAAAAGCCATAACATCAAAAGCTTCAGCCAGATCCTGAATTTCGTCGCCGAAGTTATGTTTATAAACAGGACAGTTGCGGCAGGACTCCATTTTATGAGGATATTCCTGACCTTTACAGTCAGGACACAATGTTCCGGCAAGATACCAGCAGCGCCTCTGAGTATCGCCATAAGCCGGGCATTCCTTCCGGGCGCATTCCATGATTTCCCAGCAGTTTTTTTCCAGGGTAAATCCAGCCTGAACATTAAGATTGCCCCTGACCACTTCTTCGGCGGACTCCCTGAGCCTGTTCAAACGATAGGTAACGGTTCGGGCAAACCAGAGAGCCAGGATGATACCCAGACCAACAACACCCATTGTACTGAATAAGCTGGTCATTCTCTGACGATTAATCTGGGCGTCCATCATCTGGCGGGACAGCCCAAGCCTGACTGTGCCCAGATTTCTTTCCCCAAGGATGACTCTGGAGTAAAAATCGTAAACAAGACCGTGTTCAGTGGAAAGAAGAACAGGCTGGGTTTCCTGCTCTCCAAGGTTGATGAGCAGAAGATCAGTGGGAAAACCTCCGGAAAAAGTGTGGGAAAGGACATTGTCCTCACTATCTGTTAGAAAGACATAGATTACGTCTTCATACTGATTATGGACATTGTCGATTAGATTTTTCATCTGCAGAAAATCTATGGCCAGAATGGGTTCGGCCAGGCGAAAGGCTAAACCCGAGGTCAGGGCCAGGCCCCTCTTGCGGCCCTCTTCAAGCAGGGCTTTGGAAGACATATTAGACAGAATCAAGCCTATGCCCAGACCACAGAAAATGAGCATGAATGTCACGCCCAGAGTGATCTTGGTGCTTAATTTGAGACCGCGAAGAAAATTGGGAAGGAATCTAGTCAAGGACCAAACCTACCTTTTGGCTTAATTCCCGGATTGGATCAAAATCCTGGTCGCTTGAGGGTATAAAACCGATGAACCTGGCAGCTTCAAATATGGCCCTGTGTTCAGGGTTGTCGTAGTCCAGCTTGAGCATGGCCTCGCGGATTTTTTCCACAGTTTCCAGGGTCAGCCTTGGGCTGTAGGCATAGACCCAGCCTGGATAAGAGCTGGTGTTGTCTATTATCTTGATCTGATTGATATCTATTTTGTCCTCCACAACTTTTAATGAGCCCTCCCTGATTGATCCAATATCATGCAGTCCAGCGTAAACTCCAAGAATGACATTCTCCTGTCTGCCGCCGGCAAAGACTACCTCCCTGAAGTCGTCCAGGCTGAGGCCATGATCAACAAAATGACCCAGGGGGAAAAGATAGCCCCCGGCGGATGAAGGATCCACGGCCACCCAGGATTTATCCCGGCAGTCTTCAATTGTCCGGACATCATTATTATCAGCACGCGCGATTATCTGGCCGCGGAATTCGGCCTGGCCGTCCTGCTCAATAATCCTGGTCATGGCCTGGCCTCCGAATCTGTTGGCCAGCTTGACATATATGAACGGGTTGGAAAAGGAAATGTCAATTTTACCCTGACCGAACATATTGATATGATCGTCAAAAGTATCTGGAAAGACTTGTCTTACGGCCAGACCGGTCTGATCGGAAAGATATTCCACCAGCCTGTGGTGGCGCTGAAATGATTCAGTATGTGAATATTGGGGCAGATAGGCGTAAGTCAGGGCTGGAAGCTGGGGCCTGAAGGTTATTTCTTCCCGCCTGTCCAGAGACACCTCTATGGACTCTTCCCTTTCTCCGCAAGCTGAAAGAATGAAAATCAGCAGAGTCATGAATAGGAATAATGTTTTTTTGACCATGTTACATGCTGGTTATGGGATTTTGCAGTTAATTAGTTTGACAATAGCTTCCCGTATTAAAAGGCGCAACCCGCGATTTTACGAATTTATTGAACAGGATTCCAGGATATCGCAAAAAAAGAAGGCGGTTTTTTTGATCAGTTCAGGGGGAACGCAAATATACTCTCGTCCCCCCTGTTTTTTTTCATTACAACCTTCTCTGACTGAACATTCAGCTAAAGGCTAGCCTCCGGTAATGAGCTGGATCAGATCCTTGCCCAGAAAACCTCTGGCCATGAAGTTAAAACCAACATAAAAAGCCAGGACAATGAAGATCCTGGTCAGGATCTTGTCCGGGATATACTGGGAGGTTCTTGGACCGATCATTGAACCCACAAATACGCCCACAAGCTGGGTGCCGATGAGAGGCCAGTGCACCAGAACACCGGCCGCAAGGTAACTCAGGATACTGGTGATCATGCCGATGAGCACAGCCATGGCCGAGGTCCCTGCTGCCAGGTACATGGGCAGTCCGGCAACACTGGTCAAAAAGGGCACCAGCATAAATCCGCCGCCAACTCCCAGAAAGGCAGCTATTGACGCAATAATGAAACCGCCCACAATGGGAAAGATGGGGCTGAAGGAAAACTCAACTCCGTAGAAGGTGAAGGAAACCTTTTTCAGGTTCATGGCGATAACCTTCACCCCGAGCTCTGAAGTATCAACGGCTTCGCCGGCTTTTTTCCTTTTCATGGTTGTTTCAAAGGCATTGGCCGCCTCTTTGGCCTTTTTCTTTCTTTTCTGACCGGCGGGAGTTGTTTCATAAAGCATGTATATACCAAGAACCAGAACAAACACTCCAAAGTAGCCCACATACTCCCTGAAGGAAATGCGACCGGCGGTAATGGTGGGTATGAGCCAGCTGCCAAGGATTGAACCAGCGGCCAGAAACAGACCCACAGGCCAGACCAGACGACCGAGCTTGAGATAATTGAAAGTGGATACCAGAGCACTCAGTCCCACCATAAACTGGTTGGAAACTCGAATGGAGTCAGTTACCGATCTGTTCAAAGTTGGTGCTGTTTCACGGAAGCCCTGAGCATAATTGCCAAGACCGTATATGGAAATATGGCCAATTCCAGCCATGATTCCACCAAAAGCGCCTACAGTGGAAAAAATCCAGCCCACCCAGATAGCCCAGATAAATGCCAGTATAAGGCTGATCTGTGGCGCCCCTGGGATTCCCAGGTATCCAGGCTCTTCAGCCGGGTTAACAGCCCCGGAAGCGATACCCTGGCTGATCCCCTCAGCAAGACGATCAGCCCATCCCGGACCCGCGACGGCCAGCAACCCCAGGGTTGCAAAGGTAATAAACAAAATCTTTTTTGACATAAGCCCTCCTCACAGATTTAAAGATTATTGCGTGTTGATCAACTACAGTTTGCTATGTTTAAAATACTATGAATCTGCCTCAGTCAGTTGATTGCTGTCAGTTCTGTTCAGGCAGCTTTTTTGGCCGCACTTTTTTTCTTGGCCAATACAAAATCCAGAGCATGCGTGGTGCAGGCGGTTACGCATGCCGGCTCAAGTCCGCTGTCTATTCTGTCCACACAAAAATCACATTTCATCATCTTGCCGGTGTGCTCATTGAATCTTGGAACGTTCCACGGACAGGCATCATGGCATTCCATGCAGCCGTCACACAAATCCTCATTAACCAGAACCAGACCGTCGGGCTCCCTGATATATAAAGCTCCAGTTGGACAGGCTGGAACGCATTCCGGTTTTTTGCAGTGCAGACATGGCTGGTATTTAATTTTCAGCCGCGGATAACCTTCTTCAGAAACCTGGGGCTCGGCAATGATCTGGTTTAAACTTATCCCCGCTGGGGTTTCATTTTTTACTTTACAGAGCACCTCACATGAATGGCATACTATGCACCTGTCCCTGTCAAGCTTGATCCTGTATTTGCTCATAACCTATCTCCTTGATTAACGCTGATATGTTGTCATGTTCAGGTATTGGGCCTTTTAAATATCAGCCGCTTGTTTCAGACCTTTTCCACTTTAACGAAATGTTCCTGCAGGGCAACTCCTCCACCGGCCTGATCCCAGATTTCCATGCCTCCTTTCATCAGCCGGAAATCTGCTACACCTTTTTTAAAGGCCCTGGTCTCAGCTGGAACCTGGCTGCCAAAACCATGAACCATGAATACTGCTTCAGGATGAATAAGCTCTGTTACACGGGCTTTTAATTGACCTGAATAATAACCGTTGACAGACACCCTGACCATATCCCCCTGGGCGATGTCCATTTCAGCGGCCTTATCAGTGTTTATCCACAGGACATTTTCAGGCATCTGTTCAAACAGGATGGGATTGTTTATTGTATGGCCCTGGGTATGAACCCCGCACCTCCCAAATGTAATCCTGAAAAGGCCAGGACCCGGAGATGGCTTGTCTTGATATGGCTTAAGAGAGGGAATCCCTGAATTTTCCCATTTAGGGGCAAGTATTTCAATTTTTCCTGATTCAGTCTTGAATTGAAACTTGTCTTGATCAAGGTAAACCGGTTTATCGGTTAGAGGCACAAGGCCCGTGGTCTCAAAATCCTCAATACTGACCCCTGTGTCCTGGAGCTGAAATTTCCAGATATCTTCAATGGAATCAAAGGCCATGGCCTCCAGTCCCAGTCTTCTGGCCAGACCGCAAAGTATCTCCCAGTCTGATCTGTTTTCATGCCTGGGTTCAATGGCTCTTTGACGAATAAAAAAGTGCGGCTTGAGTCCATTTTTAGTGGCGATTACGCTTTCCCGCTCAAGATATGGAGAAAGGGGCAGCACAACATCTGAATGCCAGGCGGTGGCTGACCACGAAAATGTCACCGAGACCATAAGATCCAGTTTTTCCAGCATTTTTTTCTGGGCTTCCGGATCAGGAAATGCCATCAATGGATCATGACGGTAGGCAATGTAGGCCTTAACCGGATATGGATCTTCTGTTTCAATGGCTTTGAAAGCCAGATGCAGCAGGCCTGGACCGGAATCAATATGCTTATGCTTCCAACCCGCGCCGTCTGCCCTTTTTTCATCAGGCTTGGGAAACTTATTGGCCAAAGCCTTAAGTCCCTTGCGGCCGCAATCACCGGGCTTGGCCATGAAGGGCAGGCCTCCTTTGGCCCCGATAGCCCCGAGGAGCGAATTAATGATATATATTGTCCTTGAGACATAGAAGGAATCCGTGTATCTGGCATTCATCCATCCAGGATGCCAGATGACCGATGGTCTGGCCGCTGCCAGCTCCGCGGCAAAGCTTCTTATCTCCTGAGCGCTTATTCCTGTCTTGCCCTGGGCCCATTCAGGAGTGTAGTCCCTGACAAAATTTTCAAGGGACTGAAAATCCTTGAACCACTTTTTTACATAATCCTGGTCATAAAGCTTTTTATCAATGAGTTCATGAATTACAGCCAGATTGAAAGCGTAATCGGTCCCTGGCTTAATGAGCAGAAAACGGTCCGCCTTGGCAGCAGAAACAGTGGAACGAACATCAATAACTGTCAGTCTGCAGCCGTTTCCCATGGCGTCCAGCAGATCATTAACCTCCTTGACGTTGATGGCCTCAAAAATATTCCTGGTTTGGAGGACAACGTGTTTGGCGTTTTTAAGATCATACAAGACCCCCTTTCGTCCGAATCCGAAAAGTGACAGAGCGGCATGGTGAACATTACGGGCGCAGGTAGCGTCATGGTTGCAGTAATTGGGAGACCCCAGACCACGCATGAAAGCCTGATGCAGGTCTCTGAACGGCCCACCCCTGTCTGACCAGAGTACTGATCTGGAGCCGTAATCCTTGATGACGGTCTTAAGTTTGTCCGCGACATAATCCAGGGCTTCTTCCCATGAACTTTCCCGCCATTTGCCCTGGCCGCGCTCTCCCTGTCTGATCAGGGGAGTTCGAATGCGGTCGGGATCTTTGATCAGACCTGGTCCGGCCGCTCCCCTGGCGCACAACGCGCCCTTAAGGGGGCTGTGGGGATTGCCCTGAATAAATTTAATATCTCCGTCTTGCACATCCACCTGGATGGGACAGCGTACCGAGCACATCCCGCACACACTGAATTTTTTCTCTATGGTCATAATGCCCTCCAAATTATTTACAATTGTCAGCTACGTGATCTGCTCCTGAAAAAAAATGATCAAGCAGCAGCAGCAGCTCCTCTTCATCAAATGGTTTATGTAAAATTTTGTTACATCCCCTGTTAGTCAGCTCTGACATGGATTCCCTGTTTCCATAACCCGTAATGACCACTATATCAACGGGGAGTTGTTGCTTCCTCAAGGAATCAATCAGTTCCAGTCCTGTCATCATGGGCATCTTGATATCAGTAATTATAAGGTCGATATGGCGATTCTCCCGCAGGCAAGAATTTATGACACTCAGGGCATGGAGACCGTTGTTGGCTTCAGAGACCTGATATCCGAGGCGTTCCAGCAAAAGAGCCATTGCAAGCCTGAAATCGGCTTCATCGTCCACCAGCAGGATGTGTTTTGAGTCCATGCTCATCCAGGGAAACTCCTGTCTTCTATGGTTCCTGGAAGTCTGCTCCGGTTTTCAGATAAAATACACGCGCTTTCCAAGAGCCACAATAATTCTTGCCAACATTGCACTTGCTGTGCCGGACAAATAGCTGCTAGTATCTAATTGAAATAGATAGATAATTTTTAAAAGGGAGTGAAGCACGAAAAAGGCAGGTGTAACAGAGTTTAACGGGCCAATAAATTTTTATAAATATTTTAATTGCTTAAAACCAGGTGTAAAAAAATTTTACAACAAAGCTTTTTGAAATATAAAGCAACTGTTGGCAAAGCGGCCAGTCACAGCTTATTTATCCAGCAACAGCCCCGGTCATACAAATGTTATTCTAAAGTCAAACGAAGTATCTTGTCATCCCCGGGCCGCGGATTTCCACGTCCATCCAGGTTGTTGGTCAGCACATAAAGGGCCCCATCCGGTCCAGACACAGCGTCCCGCAGCCTGCCGAATGTCCCTTTGTGCCATTCTCCGGCAAAAAGGCGATCAATGTTTTGAACAGCATAGGAATCTCCTTCCTGTTCGAAATAGACGCGAATCAGAGCTTCACTGCGAAGGGTTGCCACATAGAGCCTGTTATTCCAGAAAGTCATTCCCGACGGAGGAGTCGCCCTGATCCACATGATCAAAGGATCAATAAACCCATCCACATTTGCGGCCCCGAGCACAAGGGGCCATCCATAATTACCCCCTTTTTCTATTACATTGATAATATCCTTTCCCCGTAAACCATACTCTCCTGATGGACCATGCTCGGATGAAAAAAGAGAGCCTGTTTTCGGATGCCAGGCAAGACCCTGTGGATTTCTGTGACCCATTGAATAAACTGGTGAACCTTTGAAAGGGTTGTCAGCTGGAATATCTCCGTCAGGCGTGAAGCGAAGAATCTTGCCTCCAAGATTGTCCGTATCCTGGGCAATCTCTGCCTGCCATATATCCCCTGTACACACGTAAAGCATCCTGTCAGGACCAAAGGCGATACGGCCGCCATTATGAACCCTGTGGCCAGGAATAGAGTCCACAATGACCAGGTCAAACTCCAGTGTGGTTCCAGTGTCTTTGTATCGGCTTACCCGGTTATAAAGCCTGCCTTGTCTATTATAAGTATACATTGCATACAGATAAGGCTGTTCTGGATAATCAGGGTGTTTTGCCAGTCCCATCAAACCCCCTTCGCCGGTATGTTCAGCCTCCTGAATTACCTTATATGGTTCATCAGCAAGAATACCTCTGCTGATGAGACGAACCCGCCCGCCCCGCTCTGATACCAATGCTCTTTCCTGATTGAGGAAAACCAGTGACCAGGGGATCTCAAGTCCCTCCACCCAGACATCAACCCTGTAATCATCAGGTTCAGAAATAAAGCTGTCTTCAACCTGCTGTGGAGGATTACCCACCATAGGATTTCCAAATTCCGGAGCACTGCCTCCTGCGGCATCAACCTGGACAGAAAAAAATAAAACAAACAAGCAGGTCAATATAATATTTGGCATGACTGTACCTCCTGAGGCTATTATTTTGGGTTCATCCGGTTCAAGCGTACTTAGCCGGGGAAAAGCTCAAAACCATGCTGACTGCATATTTGGGACAAGGCGAAAAAATATTTTGTCTCTCGCCCGCTGCGAAGACTTCTCATGGAAGCCGCAAAGCTCGCTGAGGGAAGAGAGTAAGTTTTTTTCATTCCTGCGAGTTGCAGTAATGAAAAAGGGGCCT
>PXDF01000044.1 GCA_003566455.1 Desulfonatronovibrio sp. | reverse complement strand
TCAGAACTGCGTATCCGTGGGTAACGGCCGCAACGACGCTCTTATGCTTGAAACATCAGCCCTGGGCATTGGCCTGATCCAGGTGGAGGGAGGCGCGGTCAGCGCCCTGAATTCTGCGGACATAATATGCACCAACATAAACCACGCCCTGGACCTGCTGCTTTCCCCCCTGAGAATTACCGCCACTCTGAGATCCTGATGTCGGCAAAGTTTATATTCCTGCCTGTATCCTGAAGTTTTTTGTCTTACTCCTGAAACCCTGTCATGTAAGAAAAAACCATCCTGGCTTCATTGGTGATCTTTGCTTACGTCGTTAAACAGCTCGGTACCAGGTCCCGAAAGGGTTTAACTGGGGGGCCTTTTAGTGAGGACAAGTTACTGAAGGGCAATTCTTAAATTCTCATGCTCAAAAGCTGAAGCCATGTAATCCATCTCCCGTTGACCAGCACCCATCAGGGAGGCCTCTTGTTTCCATGTCCTGGTAATCCTGCCTGTCTCCCAGGCAAGCTTTTTTGCCTCCTTCATGGACAATCCAAATTCTTCAGCCACCTCAAAAGCCAGCTCCAGGGATGCAGCATTGTTGTCCAGATCAATACTTGTCTGCAGGAATCTTCCCTTGACCTGCTCAGGCAGAGGCTCCAAGTCATAAATCGGGGCAAGCCGCCATCCGAAACGCTTTTGATCAAAAAGAAAACCATGATTTCGAAGGTGATCGTCCAGGTTGGAAATCAAGACATTAAAAATCATACGCTGCCAGAGGTCCTTGAGGTCCCTTTGAGCTGCCGCGCCATTGATCATGAGAGCCTCAGCAATTTCCAGATAGCTTCTTTGGTCTCCATCACCGCCCTCCAACAAGGTCATGGCTGAAACAAAGGGTATCCGAATAACGCCCCGCCGGTCAAAGCGTCTGGTCAGCAGAATGTTTTGCCCGGATATATTTTGCAGCTGAAAATCCGGAACAGGTATGCCTGCTTTCTGGGCCAGCCTGAGAGCCACATACTCCCACATCTCAACATCCCATTCATCTGCGGGGCCGGGAAATTTCGCAATCCAAAGATTGCCCTGCCGGTCCATAACAGAAGCTTTTGGCCTTGCTCCTCCAAGAGAAGATCCAGGTTCCAGAATATCTCGAAGATCCTGGTCTCTTTCCTCCTGATTGATGATCCTGTTTGAGCTTTCAAGAAGTCTTCCAAGCTCCACCAGGGGGGGTATACGGGTAGAAGGACTGGAGGCTGAAAAAGGTCCGTCAGGTCTGATTGCAAAACGCAGGGCTCCCTGTCTGGTCCGATCATCCACCATAAGCAGATAATCGTCTTCTCCAAGCCTTCTGGCTTTCCTGTTTTCCTTTCTGGCTTCCCTGGACTCCATGCGCTCCATAAGCATGCGGCCCCAGCGATCAGGGGCGGCGTCCCCCATGGAACCAAAAAGTGGCCTGTCAGTGTGATATGTGCCTTCACCAAGTGGCAGGGAAGGCTCAATGGCAAAACCATGAGGTGAAGCAAGCCATCCAGGATTGTATTTAAATGATGACCGCTGGATTCCATGGCGATCATGAATCCAGAGATTGCCAGCAGCGTGCTGAATTCCCGATATATCTATGAAAACAAAAATTTCTCTGGGCATGGTTACTCGATTTTTGGAGGCCTCACTCTCTTTGGCAGGTTTTCATCCTCGATAATCTGGCCATAGATATCATTTTTTATGTCCGCAAAATCCATCCATTCAGTCCCCATCCCCAGGGCCTGCATCACCATGGCATAGGCCCCCATGCTCACTTTGGGATTACCTTTCTGAATTTTGGAAAGAGTTTCCCGGCTGATGCCTGCCCTTTCCGCTACCACGGTCATTGTAAGTTTTCTGCGTATCCTGGCTTTCCTGAGATCATCTCCGAGTTTTCGGAGACCCCTGCGAACTGTAATGCTGGTCTTTCTCATAGTATATGCCAACTATATTAGTCTTTAATGTATTTGATGACCATTATAGTTGGCATTATGAAGGAAAGTCAAGCGCATCGGCCTGACCCAGGAGGAGGGAGGCGCGGTCAGCGCCCTGAACTCTGCGGACATAACCGGTTCGTTATAAAATATGCCTTGACATAAATTTTATTGATGATTTAGCATCATTCTCATGAGGACAACATTAACCATAGACGGCGATGTTCTGGATAAGGCCAGGGAGATTTCCGCCAGATGCAAAATCCCCTTCAAGACCGTGGTCAATGAAGCACTCAGGGCCGGCTTGAAAGAAGTGGAAAAACCATCCCTGCAGCGGGATTACACCACCAAAGCTCACCCCATGGGGCTCAGGCAGGGAAGAAACCTGGACAACATCCAGGAACTCCTGGCCCTGGTGGAAGGCGAGGATGCCAGGTGATACTTGTTGATGCCAATATCCTGCTGTATGCCGAGGACAGCCTTCACCCCAGGCATGACGAAGTCCGCAACTGGTGGGATACGCAGCTTTCAGGTGCCAGACCGGTCTGTTTCTGCTGGACAGTGCTTTCGGCCTTTATCCGGATAGGCACCAATCCCCGGGTTTTTGAGCGTCCGCTGACCATAGACCAGACTGTTTTTCGGGTTCAAAGCTGGCTGAATCAGCCCTGCGCCAGAATTATCCGGCCAACGCATCAGCACTGGACAATTTTTCAAGACATGCTGTTCAAGGGGCAGGCCACAGCCAACCTTGTCACCGACGCTCATCTGGCGGCCCTGGCCATTGAACATGGCTGCCTGCTCGCCTCTACTGATTCGGATTTCTCTCGCTTCCCGGGCCTAAAGTGGCACAATCCCCTGGAAGGATTCTAAATGTCCGAAACATTGCCAGCTTTAACTGCCTGATATTTTGTCTTTTACCTTGTAACTATTCACCACATACGGAATACGGTAAAGAGTAGGAATATGCTTTAACCGTCACCCCGGACTTGATCCGGGGTCCAGTTTTTTTAAAATTTCGATTTACCAGAAGGTAGCTGGATAGTTAATAGTTACAAAATTGGTAACTACTCACCACCAAAGAATTTATTTAACCATGGAGGACATGGAGAG
>PXDF01000186.1 GCA_003566455.1 Desulfonatronovibrio sp. | reverse complement strand
GATCCAGCTTTTATTCAACTATTTTGTCCTGTCCCCCATCCTGGGAATTTCGCCTTTTATGACAGCCGTTCTGACTCTCAGTCTTTTCGAGGGAGCCTATGCCTCCGAAATAATCCGGGCCGGGATCCAATCCATAGACAAAGGACAGTGGGAGTCCGCCCAGAGCACAGGTCTGAATAAATTTCAAACTTACTCTTATGTCATCATTCCCCAGGCATACAGATTCCTGATCCCTCCCCTGACCAACCAGAGTGTTTCCCTGGTCAAGGACTCGGCCCTGGTGAGCACAATCGCCATCTATGACTTGACAATGCAGGGTCAGGTCATAATATCAAATACCTTCCTAACCTTTGAAATATGGTTCACAGTAGCGGCAATTTATCTCGCGGTTGCTTTGTCCATTACCTTTATGGTTTCAGTTCTGGAAAAATATATCCAGGGAGACAGGCCAGTTTCCAGGGCATCATAATCGTAAAGTGCTTTAACTTATTATTGGAGGAAATATGTATTTTCTGAAATCTTTAATCCTGCTTTTGGCTATTGTTTTTTTTGCCGTCCCTCAGGTTGAATCATCACAAGTCCGTTCTCAGCTGGTTCAGGAGAGTACCCTGGAACAAATTATGAGAAGGGGCGTCATGAGGGTGGGTATGTCCACCTTTGTTCCCTGGGCCATGCAGAACAAGGACGGCCGGTTCATCGGCTTTGAGATAGACGTGGCAACAAGACTTGCCAGAGATATGGGTGTTCAGGTGGAATTCATTCCCACCAAATGGTCAGGAATTATCCCCGCCCTGCTCACGGGAAAATTTGACATAATTATCGGAGGCATGGGCATAAAGCCCGACAGAAATCTTAAAGTCAACTTTTCTACCCCGTATGATTACACTGGAATGTCCATTGTGGCTCACAGGGAAAAGGCCAAAGGATATACCAGCCTGGATGACTTCAATAAACCCGGGGTGACAGTAGCTGCCAGGCTGGGTACCACTGCCGCGGCAGCGGCGGAAAACTTTCTTCCTCAAGCCTCTTTGAGACTTTTTGATGATGAAGCCCAGGCCATACAGGAGCTTCTCAACGGACGTGTTCACGCGGTTATTGCTTCAGCTCCGCTGCCCGCTTTCCAGTCATTGCTGCACCCTGAAAGGCTTTTTTTGCCCTTTGATGATACCTTCACCCAGGAGCCCATAGGGTTCGCGGTGCGCAAGGGAGACTTTGACACCATCAACTTTCTTGACAACTGGATAAGATTTGTCCAGGCCGAGGGCTGGCTGGAAAAAAAGAAAAAGTACTGGTTTGAAACCAGGGACTGGGAAGACCAGATCAGGTAAACAATTATTATCCATCCTCTGGTTCGCGTTTCAGCTTTCCAGGGGGTCGGCGGCCAGAAAGATTCTTTTTTCCATAATATCAATCAGAGGAATATTAATGATCGCCATTCTGGACTACCGGGCCGGGAACCTGACCAGCGTAAAAAGAGCTCTTGACCATCTGAATATCCCCAATGAAATTACAAATCATGAAGATGTGCTGCGTTCATCAAAGGGCATTATTTTTCCCGGTGTTGGTGCGGCTGGCTCTGCCATGCGCAACCTCAAAGAAAACAGACTTGATCACACAATCAAATCCCTGATTCTGTCGGGCAAGCCCATGCTGGGCATATGTCTCGGATGTCAGGTTATCCTTGATGAGAGCCGGGAAAACGCTGCCAAAACTCTGGGCGTTATTCCTGGAAGATGCGAACAATTTTCCCGGGATCTTTATGATGAATCGGGACAGCCCATAAATATCCCTCATATGGGCTGGAACAGTATACAGTTTAAGAAAGAGTGTTCCTTATTTGAAGACATCCCTCAAGGTTCAGAGTTTTATTTTGTTCACAGCTATTATCCCATTCCTGACCCGGCCTACGTTATAGGAATCACCCATTACGGCCTTGGTTTCTGTTCGGTTTTTGGACGTCCCGGGCTCTGGGCCATGCAGTTTCATCCTGAAAAAAGCGGCAGACCAGGCCTTAAAATTCTTTCCAACTTCTATTCATACTGTCTGGAGAAAGCGTAGTGCTCAGCAAAAGAATCATTCCCTGCCTGGATGTACGGGATGGTTTCCTTACCAAGGGCGTCAAGTTCAAGGGCAACGTTGATATTGGCGATCCTGTGGTTACAGCCGGCCTGTATTATGAACAGGGTGCTGATGAAATCGTTTTTTACGATATAACCGCTTCAGCCGAGGGCAGAAAAATCATGCTCAAGGTTGTTGAAAAAGTCGCGTCCACCATATTTATTCCATTTTCAGTGGGCGGAGGAATAAGTTCCCTTGAAGACATGAGATCTACCCTGCTGTCCGGAGCTGAAAAAATATCCGTCAATTCAGCCGCTGTCAGAAATCCGGATATAATCTCCCAGGGAGCCGAAGCATTCGGCTCTCAATGTGTGGTAGTGGGCATGGACGTGCTTAAGGTTGAAAAATCCGGAGCCATCCCATCGGGCTATGAGATAGTTATCCACGGAGGCAGGAAGCATATGGGAATTGACGCCTTGTGGTGGGCCAGAGAAGTGGAAAGACTGGGCGCGGGTGAAATATGCCTCAACTCCATTGACGCTGACGGGACAAAAAACGGTTATGAGCTGGAACTGACCAGGCTGATTACGGACAATGTCAGGATTCCAGTAATTGCGTCAGGCGGGGCCGGCAATCCGGCACATATGGTTGAAGCTGTAACTCTGGGCGGGGCTTCAGCTGCCCTCATCGCCTCAATAGTACATTACGGAGAATACTCCATCCCGGAAATAAAAGAATATATGCACCAGGCCGGGGTAAAAGTCAGGACGGACTGGCATTGAAATCATAGACCCCGCTGCGCCCCCCGCTTTTATGAATGAGACGGCAGTTTGTTATGACTATGTCCTTCTGAACAGCCTTACACATGTCATAAATGGTCATACAGGCCACCTGGGCAGCCACCAGGGCCTCCATCTCAACTCCAGTGGAAGAATTTGTTCTGGCCTCAGCCTCAACAACTATCATGGCTTCTTGTTCTGCCAGGTGGAAACGGACATCAACAAAGCTCAGAAAAATTGGATGACATAGAGGTATAAGTCTGCTTGTTTCCTTGGCCGCGGCTATTCCCGCGATCTTGGCCGTGACCAGAACATCTCCCTTGGGAAGGGCCTTATCTTTCAGCATGGCGAAAGTTTTCGGAGAAAGCTGGACCTGGGCCCGCGCCACCGCCTTTCGCAATGTGTCAGGCTTATGCCCCACATCCACCATTAATACAGAACCGTCATCATCCAGATGGGTCAGCTTTTGTTCATTCATTGAGTTCCTATTCACCCATGACCTTTTTGAAAAAACTCTTGACCTTCTGCCCGGCTTTCTGTCCCTCAAGACGCTCAAACTCGCGCAGAAGCTCTTCCTGCTTTTTGGAGATTTTTGTGGGTATCTTAACCTGGACCTGAACCAGCAGATCTCCTCTGTGAGATGATCCTGGACGGGGAAAGCCCAGGCCTTTGAGCTGCAGGACCTTCCCACTCTGGGTTCCTTTGGGAATTTCCATAGACACCGGTTCATCAAGGGTTGGGACCTGAATTTTTGCGCCTAAAGCGGCCTGAACAAAAGATACTTCCACGCTGGTGATGAGATCCTGTCCCTGTCTTTTAAAAGTCTTATCGTCCTCAACATAGATTACAACGTAAAGATCACCAGGAGGACCGCCATGCTCCCCGGGTTCTCCTTCTCCGCTGAGTCTGAGTCTGCTGCCGCTGTCAACCCCGGCTGGAACCCGGACCTTGATTTTTCTGTTGTTGACAACAATCCCCCTTCCTGAACATTCCTTGCAGGGATGAGCAATAATCACCCCCTGTCCGCGGCAGACCGGACAGGGCATCGCCACCTGAAAAAATCCCTGGGAACGGCGGACCTGACCTATTCCCTGACAATGAGCGCATGTCTCGGCTGAATGACCCGGTTCAGAGCCATCTCCCTCACATCTGGCGCAGGTTTCTTTTTTGGGTAATTCAAGCTCAACCTCAGTTCCTTTGGCTGCTTCGCGAAATGAAATGTTCAGATTATACCTGAGGTCAGCTCCAGATCTGGGTCTGGGCCCTGAATGACGGGTTCCGAAACCGAAAAACTCTCCAAAAATATCCGAAAAAGAGCTGAAGATGTCTTCTGTTGAGCTGAATCCCTCAAAACCGTTGTTATTAAGCCCGGCATGGCCGAGATGATCATATCTCTGTCTCTTCTGAGGATCCCGGAGAACTTCGTAAGCTTCGGCTGCCTCCTTGAACATGCTTTCAGCGTGAGGATCATCTGGATTCCTGTCAGGATGATACTTAAAGGCCTGCTTGCGGTATGCCTTTTTTATCTCTTCTTCACCGGCCTGTCTGGAAACTCCGAGAACTTCATAATAATACCTTTTTGAAGCCATTTTTATTCAACCCTGACACCCGCTTTCTGAATGGACTTGGACGGGAGTACCTTTCCAGCAGCTATTTCTCTCAAAGCAGTGACAATCTGCTTGTTTTTGCTCTCGACCAGGGGTTCATACCCCTCACGATATTGCTTAAGTCGCCTCACAGTCATCTGGACAAGGAGAAATCTGTTATTAACCTGTTCCAGACAATCTTCCACAGTAATTCTGGCCATACTCACCTCATATATAAAAATTTAAAAAACAGTTGTAGCAAAACATATATAGTTAGCTGATAATACAAACACAGGTCAAGTAAAAATTACTGATGAAATTAATTGCTTGAGGATTAATACAAGTCCTAATAAACTTATTTTTTTTTGTGTCAATGTTTTTGTAACCAACCGGCCTGTTCCAGGTCTTTTGAAAAATCGCCATGCTTCCATTCCTGCTTTTCTGAGATATCATAATGGGCTTTAGAAAAAAACTGAACTTCTCACAAAAAACTTGCCTTGGCAGGTGTGGCAAACTCATGCAGCAAACCTCCATGATCCACCCCGGGGCGAGAATCGGCGTGGCCCTGTCCGGGGGCATGGACAGCTGGGTTATGACGAAGGTCCTCCTCCTCAGACAAAGGATCGTCCCTTTTAACTTTGAAATTATGATCCTGCATATTAACACCGGCTTTGATGCAAAAAATCACTCTCCTCTTTCTGACTGGCTTCACAGAAACAATATCGCCTCACACATCGAAACAACAAATATCGGACCAAAAGCCCACCAGCCAGGAAATACCAAGTCTTCATGTTTTATCTGTTCCTGGGAACGAAGAAAAATTCTTTTTAATCTTTGCCAGAAGTACAGATTGACGCACCTTGCTTTTGGACACAATTCCGACGATCTGGCTGCCACATTTTTCATGAATCTGATGCAGACCGGAAGAGTTGATGGTCTTTCCCCAAAAGAATCTTTTTTCAAAGGCGAGTTAACTGTAATCCGTCCCCTGTTGTCAGTTGAAAAGAAATCTATCCGCAACGCGGCCGCCAGATGGAATCTGCCTTTCTGGAAAAATCCCTGTCCATCGGCCTCAACCGGAAAAAGAGCTCAATTTGAGGAAATCCTGGCTTCTCTTTATGCAAAAAATAAAATTTACCGGAAAAATATAATCAACGCACTCAAGAGATGGCAGCTTGACTTAATGAATTAGTTTAACTATGTCACATTCAAAAAAACAGATCTTTTACCTTCAGCAGATGTGCCTGCAATTAATCGGGACGTGAATAATTCAGGAATAAACGAGCACTCTAAGTCTTTGTTTTTACTGATTCATGATCCCTGAATCCTGACTCCTGCGACTGCAAAAATTCATTTTTGCAGTTGCATATTAGCAGGCCGCTCAGAAATCGGTATTCATCAAAAACTTCAAAAATGCCCTGATAAAAAGCCACTCAATGAATTCAAACCCTATAATCAGCCGGGGAGTTCAATCTTCATGCTTTTTAAAAAATACCAGTTAATAATATTCAAAGAAAAACACGGCAGCTGCTCTAAAATATCCATCCCTGGATGGAGCTTTTTTCTAACCATAGCTCTCTTTATTGCCCTTCTGGGCTCAAATATTTTTTTCTGGGATTATTACCTAAACTTCAAATCAGTCAGCCAACAGCTGGAACAGGCCCAGAAAAAAACCCACTCTCAGAATATTCAGATAACCTCTTTTTACCATAAAATTAAAGATCTTGAACAGGACCTGGACAGAATCCGTGAATTTGATGACAGGCTCAGGCTGATGCTGGACCTGGAGCCGGAATTTCAACTCAGTCATCACCCCGTTGGCGGACCCACTGACGGCAGCATCTCAAGTTCATTCCCCTTCTACCGCCAGGAAATGCTCGCCAGAAAAATGCACAGCTTTATCGAGCAGTTAAGCACCAACGCCAGACTGGAAGAGGTCAGACAGCAGGAACTCATACAGGCCATTCAGTTTCAAAGTGATCTTCTTTCCAGCACTCCATCCATCTGGCCGGCCCAGGGCTGGGTGTCTTCAGAATTCGGTTATCGCAATTCCCCTTTTACCGGCCGGCGGGAATTACACAGTGGCATTGATATTTCAGCTCCCATAGGCACGCCCGTTTACGCCCCGGCTGACGGAAAAGTGGTCTTTTCCGGAAGAGACGGTGGATACGGAATCACCCTGGTATTAAATCACGGCCGGGGAATAACCACCAGGTACGCCCATTTGCAAAGATATGTTGTGGAAAAAAAACAGTCAGTCTCCAGAGGCCAGCTCATCGGATATATCGGCAATTCAGGAAGGAGCACCGGCCCTCACCTGCATTATGAAATCCTGGTGAACAACATGCCTGTCAATCCAAAAAAATACCTGGTCAACTAATTTTTATGATTTAAAATCAGCTGCTCAGCTGATGGACCCGCGCGTTTATAGTTCTGACGGCCATATTCATTTGATTTCAAAAATATCCCAGGCTGCGCAGAACATCCAGGCTGGCTTCTTTTTCCCTGTCCCGGCCCGAACGTTCCCCGTTTCCGGTGGACCTGGCCGTACAGGGCATGCAGCCCAGCGAGGTGTAGCCCTGGTCATATAACCCGCAGTATGGCAGACCCTCTTGAACGATAAATGACCAGATGTCCATTTCAGTCCAGTGCAGAATGGGGTTTATCTGGTGATAAGCCGGATCTGATTTTTCCTCTATCTGATCCCTTTCCTTTCTGGAAGGGTGCTCGTCGTTTCTGATTCCACTTATCAGAGCCTCAACCCTGAACTCTGTTATAGCCCGCTTTAAAGGCTGGACTTTCAGATCCCGACAACAGGACACCCTGTCTCTGGCAACAGGGTAGTGGTGGACTTCTATCCCTGGTCTGACTATATGAAGGTCAATATTCCATTGATGAGCAATTTCATCCCTGAACTCGATAATCTCGGGGAACTTGAGTCCAGTGTCCAGGTTGATGGTCCCTGGCTTGCCATTATAACCTTTTTCTTTTAAAAAACTGGCCCACAGACTTAAGGTTACGGTGGAGTCTTTGCCTCCGGTCCAGGCAACATAAATATACTTGTACCCGGCAAATGATAAAACCCGCTCAAAAATTTCCCTTGTCAGCTTAACTTTTTCCTGCAGATCCATGGTATTTCGTGCAATCTCCCGCCTTGCCGGCTTTGAGTTTTTAACGCGGAATGCTTCAGGTGAGCATTTTGCCTCTAGTCACTTCTTAGGCGGGCTATGCCCGCAATACAAACAAGAAATTATTGAACCGCCCGCTTCGCTCAAGGCTCAAGGGTCGCCAAGGAAGAATCGCAAGGGTTGGTGAATTTTCATTTGCCGGGTAGCAGCAAATGAAAAGGCAGCCTTGTCCAAAACCGTTACCCGGTTTTGGACAATACTTTGCTTAGACATTGTCTTAAACTTTGTGTAGTTAGCGACTTTGCGGTTCATCTTTTTTATGAAAGTGTTTTAAGAGTAAGTTACAATGAAAGGAACATTTGCTTTTATACTCATTCTTTGTCTCACGGCAACCTTTATTGCCTTTAAAAAAGATCCGCAACTGGCCCATGACGGTTTGATCCAGGGCCTTAAGATGCTCTGGAAAATTCTGCCCATTCTTGTACTGGCCTTTATTCTGGCTGGAATGATGGAAAAAATAATACCCAGGGATTTCCTGGCTCAGCTTCTGGGCTGGGATTCAGGCCTTAGAGGGCTTTTTCTGGGAACCCTGGCCGGTTCAATCATGCCGGGTGGCCCCTTTATTCTCTTTCCAATGATGGCCGTGCTCATGAAGGCTGGAGCAGGCATAGGACCCCTTGTGGCTTTTCTGAGCTCATGGGCCCTTATCGGTTTCCACAGGGTGATTATCTACGAAGCACCCATCATGGGATGGAAATTCACCCTTTGCAGGCTTGGTGCCAGTCTGATCTTCCCGGTTATAATCGGATATCTTTCCGACTGGATGTGGAGAACGTACTCCAGCTATCAAGTTTGAATGTCAGAGGAAATTATGGCCAGGTTCAACCTTGAAATTTATGTGCCTTTTCTGGAATGTCCATGCGGTCCGGCCAGCCCTGAAAAGGATAAACAGGCTGAGGATTTTCAGCAGACCCTGGTCAAACTGAAAAATAAATATCAGAATGAAATATCCTACATGGTTTACGCCCTGAACCTTCACCTGCATCATTTCAAAACCAAACCCGAACTGGCCGTCATTCTCCAGAGCCAGGGCAAAAAAGGTCTGCCGGCGATATTTGTAAATGATAAGCTGGCATTTCAGGGAAAGTACCCCGGCATGGAGGAAATGGAAAAATTGTTAAGCCCTGTAAAAAGCAGTCATGAATAAGTATGACGTGATTGTGGCCGGGGGAGGACCAGCCGGCCTGATGGCTGCAGGACAGGCTGCTGCCAGGGGGTTAAAGGTCGTTCTTTTGGAAAAAAAACATTTTCCAGCCAGAAAACTGGGCATTACCGGAAAGGGCCGCTGCAATCTGACCAACACGGCTGATAATGATAAGTTTCTGAGTTCTTTTGGCCACGGCTCGAAATTCATGCGTTTTGTACTGGGTCGTTTTACAAGCAGTGATCTGATTGAATTCTTTGAAAAACTTGGCGTGGAAACAGTTGTGGAAAGAGGGGGTAGAGTGTTCCCTGCCGCTCAGGACGCGCAAATTGTGGTCCGCTCTCTTGTAAACTGGGTTAAACATCAGGGAGCATCAATCAGAACCAATACTTCAGTGAAAAAAATACTTACTGAGAATAACACTGTTGCCGGAGTGGTCGTAAATAAAAGCCTTCTCTCGACACCAGCCAGGAAACAGGACGAAATTATCTCAGGGAAAAGTGTGGTCATTGCCACTGGAGGATGTTCATACCCAGCCACTGGCTCGACAGGCGACGGATACTTTCTGGCAGAGCAGACAGGACACACTCTGGTGCCTGTTTACCCGGCTCTGGTACCTTTGGAGATAAGAGATGATACAGCTTCCAGAATGCATGGACTTGTCCTGCGCAATGTACAGGCCAATATCTTTATCCAGGGGAAAAAACAGGCCCAGGACTTCGGAGAAATGCTTTTTACCGACTTTGGAGTCTCAGGCCCCATAATACTTAGCTTGAGCAAAACCGTGGTTCAGGCTCTGAATCAAAATAAAAAGGTGTTTATGTCCCTTGATCTCAAACCAGCAGTAACCCACGCCCAGCTCAAGAGCAGAATAGTAAGGGTTATGCATCAGCAGGGCAAAAAAAAACTGGTCAATATCCTCAGGGACTTTCTTCCTTTAAGAATGATCCCTGTGTTTCTTGAAAAATCAGGTCTTGATCCGGAAAAGCAGGGCAGCCTGGTCACGGCCGAGGAACAGAAGAAACTGCGGCTGTGGTGCAAGGAACTGCACATAGAGATAAGTGGTTACAGGTCCTTTGATGAGGCCATTATTACATCAGGGGGGATAAATATCTCAGAGGTGAATCCCAGGACAATGGAGTCAAGAAAAATCAAAGGACTTTATTTTGCCGGGGAAGTGCTGGACATTGACGCGGACACAGGAGGGTACAACCTTCAGGCCGCCTTTTCCACCGGATGGGTTGCCGGCAACTCAGTATGTTACTGACTTGTGCCTGCACCTCCATCCCCGGCTTCACATGTCCCACTTCCTGCTCACTGCACATTTCAACCTTTTCCCGTCTTGCACTTTCTCTTTGCACAAACCACTTTGCACATCTCTCTCTTCTCATCTTCTAAACTTCTTATCTTCTTTCTTTCCTCCCGACCCCCTTAATCAGAAAAACTCCCGTCTCCTTGTACCTCCATTCTGGCGGAAATGTAGGCCATTATATCCTTTAATGAGATGATCCCTTTGAGTTCTCCGTTTTCAACCACCATCATCCTGCTGAGTCCTGTCTGATTCATCTTACTCAGGACCTTGGTTACGTCTTCTTCAGGGCCTACAGTGTTTTCCGGGGAACATTGCTTCGTAATTTCCCTGACCATAATATCAGGCCAGTTTTTTCGGTCAATCTCACCTATCTGTCTTGTGTTTACACAACCCCTTAAAGAATCACCCTCCCGTACGGGAAACATCTTGAAATGATGCTTGTACACATAATCTTCAACCATCTCCCTGAGACTGATATCTCCAGGCACATACACAGGCTTTTTCATCAGGCTGTTGACGGTCTCGCCTTGCAGTGCGTTTCTAACCATAAGTTGGCGATATGAATTCTGAGCCACAAAACGGATAAACATCCCAATAACGAAGTACCAGAGGCCGCCAACAAAATTTCCGGTCAGAAGATTTAAGAGACCCAGACCCATGAGCAAAAACCCGAAAACTGATCCCATATTGGCTGCGGCCTGGGTTGCCCAGCGCAGATCTTTTTTCAGATGCCAGAGAATGGCACGCAGAATCCTGCCGCCGTCCATTGGAAAAGCTGGTATAAGGTTGAATATGGCCAGAATAAGATTGATAAGGGCCAGGTACATGAAAACACTGGTAACCCCTTGGGCCATGTCCATTTTTCTGCTCAGGTCAAAAATCAGATAAAAAATCAAGGCCAGAAACAGGCTGGACAGAGGTCCGGCAATGGCTATCCAGAATTCACTTTTCGGAGTCTTGGGGTCTTCCTCCATTTCAGCCACCCCCCCGAACACAAACAATGTTATGCCCCTGATAGAGACTCCCATTTTTCTGGCCACGAAAGAATGCCAGAATTCATGAAAGACTATTGAAAAAAACAGTCCAAGCGCTCCCAGAATTGCCAGTATCCAGTAGTCCATGGGTCTAAGCCCTTCGAGATAGTGTGGGAAAAACCCCACAGCCAGAGACCAGGTCACCAGTACCGCGATAATTATCCAGCTTATATCAACCTTGACCTGAAATCCAAACACCTTGATCAGATTTATGCTCTTTCCGAACATCAGCAACCTCGCTTGTGCATTTATTATTTCTTTCTTTAATCAGTATCTTTAAAAAACTTCATCAATCTCGGAAGGTTGGAGTATCATTGAAAAACACCGGCATTAAGACAATTGTCCGGCCGGGTTTCAGCTGTTTGAAAAACCGGAAACATTGTATTAATGTTTTTTAAGATTTAAGAACAGAACTGTAAACCCATAAAGGAGACGTCGTCATGAAAAGTTATCGCCAGGAATTGTGGATGAATGTCAATGCAAGAATGGATTTTGTCAACATCACAGGTGAAGTGCAGAGGGCTGTTGATGAAAGTGGAATAAGAGAGGGATTCGTTCTGGTTAATGCCATGCACATTACAGCAAGCGTTTTCATTAATGACGATGAATCAGGACTTCATCATGATTATAAAGTCTGGCTGGAAAAACTGGCTCCGCATGAGCCTGTATCAGGGTATCGCCACAATGTGGGTGAAGACAATGCCGACGCCCACATGAAAAGACAGATCATGGGCCGGGAAGTGGTGGTAGCCATAACCAACGGCCGCCTGGATTTCGGAACCTGGGAACGGATTTTTTACGGAGAGTTTGACGGCCGCAGAAAAAAGCGTGTACTCATCAAGATTATCGGCGAGTAGTTACTGAGTTGCCTGACTGAAGAGAATGATCTCATTTTCATGCACGGGGTCAGGATCCCATTGCCGCTGATTGCGGGTAAAAATCTGCAGGGCCCGTGCCTTGAGATCCATGATCCGCCTGATACCCAGATGAAGACCGCCACTGACGGAACAATGTAGTCCAAGAAGATTGCGTCTAGATGATCCCATAAAGGGGCTCACCCCTCTGACCCAGCCTGTCCACCCTTTTTTCCACCTCAGGGTCGTCTTCCAGCACGGGCGGATGGTAAGGCTTCAGCCTGGCGTCAATAATAATGCCTTTGGTTGCGCCGAAGTGCTTGCAGTTCACGAATTCGCCTATTCCGTAAATATCAGTGGCCGGGTCTGACCTGGTAAACACAACCCACAAAAAGTTATTCCAGCTGGCTGTAGTGAATGAGGCATCGTCCACCACCACAACCAGGGGAAATTTCTCAATGCCCTGAACCTGTTCCAGCTTCGTGGCCAGGGACCCCATCAAAGGGTCATGGGTGTCCCTTTGCTGATTGTTCCTGGGGCCCTGCACAGCCATTATCCCTGGGGCCATGAATCGAACCTTTGAAAATTCCTGTTCAAGGTTCATGTCCCTGGGCAGTTTAACCCCAAGCCCTCTTTTAACACTTCCAGCGGCCGCCAAGACCAGCTTTGAGCCCTGATTCAGGCTGATTCCGGAGTAATCCAGGGTGTCCATGGTGGTCCTGGTGATGAAATGCAGGTCCCTGGAAAAATCCATCCTTTTAAGCATATGGTTTAAAAAGGCTGGGATGCGCTTTGCCGTAAGTCCTGGATCATCTTCACGCGCGGCAATGATCAGATACTTGGACAGGGAAGTCTGGCTCTGGCCCAGAAGATTCAAGGCACTGGTCAGGATCTCCTGGGGCTGTCTTTCCCGGGCAAAGGGTACATAGCTTTCCCGGCCCACCGCCAGGAGGAGAGGATGCACACCAGCCGCGTCCACGGCATGCACCTCGCTTATCCCGCTGAACACGGTGGGGATGAGCTGATGAGTCAGTTCGTGGATCAGGGTTCCGAACACGGTATCTTCCTGGGGAGGCCTGCCCACGGTGGTGAAAGGCCAGACCGCATCCCTGCGGTGATGAACCTTTTCCACTCTGAGAACCGGGAAGTCATGTTTAAGGCTGTAATAACCCAGATGATCCCCGAACGGGCCTTCCAGCTTTTCTTTGAGCGGGTCTATCCAGCCTGAAACGCAGAAATCCGCTTCCGCCGGCATGGGCAGCCCGTTAGCCCCTCTGACCATTCTGATTCTGTGACCGGCCAGTGCCCCGGCAAAGATCATTTCCGGCACGTTCTCGGGCAGGGGCATGACCGCGGCCAGGGTCATGGCCGGAGGTCCGCCGATAAAAATATTGACCTTCAGAGGCTT